>JBASLW010000097.1:0-10831 GCA_049656545.1 Methylococcaceae bacterium | reverse complement strand
AAAACGCATATCTTCTTCGTGATCTTCTTCTGTTTCAATATAACGAATTGGTTCTGGATGAAATTCTAAATACAACACAGTACGTTGTTTTTCACGCGCTATTTGGTCGATGTTTTTAATTGCGATTGCCATTTTCATGTCCTCTGTTATTCATCAATTTCGTATTTTCCGTTTTCAGTATTCCACTTGGAGTGACTGTTGTTTCACAAAATTAGCAGGTATTTCTTTTGCATCATCTGTTTGTGTTGTACTACCAATTTTCATAAAACTTTTCCCAAAAACCAGGTTCATCGTGATGAGCATTTTTCATTGCTATTTCCAGGGGGAAATAACAAAACCGAACACTCGAAAAGCGCATGGATCCATCTGGATATTCAAGATATTCCTGTAATACTTGATATAGCGGCAACTCTTCGTCGTAAGGAACATCAAGATATATTTGCCCTAAATAAGCACACATCGAACCTGGTGAAGCTATTTGAGCGCATGGAGTCCACGGAATTTTACATTTATCAAGATTCTCAATAATTTCATCGCGTACTTTGTCGTTTTGGTAATCATACGATTCGGATTCATCACGGATGCAAAATGCAGACATCGATTCAGGATGGAATTCTAAAAGCAAAACGTCACGTTGTTTTTTACGAGCGATGCGGTCAATGTGATCAATAAGCTGTGGCATTGATTTATCTCTTAATAATTTTTTAGAAGCATACACAACAAAAGCGACAAATTTTTGTATTTATAAAAATATATCAAAATTAGATATTGGTAATGTTCCATTTACTTTGGATAGCCAAAAACGCTCAAAATTTGTTATAAAATCTTAATCAACATCAGGGTATGCTATTTCTTCAGGGGCATTATAAATTTCCTTTTTATCATCATATTGCAGCTTATATTTTTGAGTAGAGGTTGATTCGACTTTTGGTTTATCTTCATCACATGATTTTTTTGTGACTTTGTATTTGATTTGTTTTTCGTTAATTAAAATATCAAAAAAGTTATTAGTCATTTGAGGTGACATGCTGATAATTCTTTTTGTGTCACTTTCAATAATGCCAGCACAACCAATTTCAAAACCGTTGTTTGTAGGTGAACTAATAAGATTCAAATTTTTAAGAATGGGGACAATTTTATTTTCTTTCAAAATATACAGTGTTATTTGTTCACTAACTCCATATCTACCATCAAAAATCGATACAATCCCAAAAGCTCTAGTATCATTATTAAGTCTATAATTCGCCGTATCTATTTTAATTTCCGCAAAATTAGTTCCGCCGTTTCCCGTATTATAGAAATCTTTTTTTAAATAACTTGCAATCACGTCACCAGAATCAGTTTTAGCAATAATTACACTCAAATCTTCCGACCCTGATAGATCTTCTTCAGCACCAGGAATAATTTCTTTTTCTAAAATAGATGTAAAAATTGTGAGTTCTGGATTATTCGGAATTTTTTTACAGGATGTTAAATCGTTGTAAATTTTTTGTTTTGGATGAACAGAAAAAGCAATTTTTTTTGATAATGGGTTGTCACACACAGCAAATGATATTATTGGTACAACGCATAGTAGAACCACACCTGTAGCAATGACGTTGTTGATAATGTTACGCATAATTTCTCTCCTTTGGTTTTTTATTCAGTTGCCAATAAAATGATTTTGATAGTGTTCATTTTGAATAATAAGAAGCGTTAAAATTATTCCTAATTTTCTTCAAAACACTTCTTCGTGTGAGTGATATTTAATTTTGACCATAATTTTTCCAATTCGTAGTAAATCTCTACTACTTAAACCGCCATGGTCTATAAGGTCGTGCATGAAATAGCCACATTTTCTGCTGCTTAGTGGGTCATAAGTCAAATTACGGAAGGTGTTCCAATTTTCATCAGGGTAATCTTCCATTGTAGAAATACTAGGGTTGTAATAAATCCAGTTGTCTCTATCTTCAAACCAATCGGAATCATCCTCTCGCATCCAACAAATTAGAGTGAAACAATCCACTTCGTCACTTAGATGTTCACACGCAAAACGTTGTGCTTTGCATAAACGTTCATTCAAGTTTTCAATATATTGCCAATCCGATTTTGAAAGAGGGATTTTTTTACCATCTGGAATTTTTTGTACCAATTCAATACGTTTTTGTAATTCATCAAAGTCAATGCGTGAAACTGCAAAATCTTCTAAAGCATAAAGATGTGTATGACGTATATTTTCAAGCCAATGTATTTCATCCCAAGTAATAAAATCATCAGGTAAATGATCGTATCGATCGTATCTTTCATTAAGTAAAAACAAAGGGACAGATTCTTCAATAAACCATTCTAAAGGCATAGCAGCATCTGAAGAGTTTGTTAATTTGATAAACAAATAAGATTCTTTGTTTGATTTAATTGGCTGAATCCATAATTCGATATTTCCAAAACTATCCAAGAGCATAGCTGTTGTTGTATCAAGAGTATTAACTTGAGGTTCTTTTGGTGGATTTCTAAATTTTTCATTCGACATACGCTTTCCAAATATGAATCAAAATAAGTAAGTTTGGAAAAGTATAAATAGGTAAAGCGACAAAAATGGACGTTTTTATAAAAACTTTTTTCAAGTTTTAGAAGTTACGAATTGAAGATAGGCTAGAAAAGTGAGTTCCAAACTATTTGTAGTGAAAATACATTCCGAAATGAAAGAACGCACTATATTTGAAAATAATTTCCGCCGCGAACCTGATAATAGTCTTTGATGAGAAATTAAAGCAGCTATGGCTAAAATTTGAAATGGCACGATTAAGATTTTGATTCTTTCCGAATGGATACGGTTAAACGCAAACATTGCGGTTAATAATTGATGAATTGAGACCTAATTTCAGGATATGAAATTTTTTTATGTCCTACCATTGTCCTACACAAAAAAAAGCCCTGAGACCTTAAATCGCCACAGGGCTTGATTTTGCTGGAGCCAATGACGGGAGTCGAACCTGCGACCTACTGATTACGAATCTAATCATCTGTATTTTCCGCAATAAATCACAACACGCCACAACAATAAATCCCTTTAAATTCAATACTTTCACAAAATAGACGTGTTGCCACTTATCGCCATTTATTGCCATTCTTTGTTATTCAGTGCGACAAAATTGCGACATTTTTATATACTGCAAGCCACATAAACAAAAGGCTTGCGACGCGCCAACGTCAAACAAGCCTATATTTTTTCACTTAACAATGCGGGTTAAGCAATGAAAGCATCATATCAAACAATGCCTAATGCTTCACTCAACGGAGTAGAAAATGGCAAACATCAAAGAGCGACTAGCAAAAGACGGTACAAAACGATTCACCTGTGATATTCGATTAAAAGGCTACCCACCACAACGCGCCACTTTTAAACGCCTTACGGATGCTAAAAAATGGATACAAGACACCGAAAGCGCGATAAGGGAAGGGCGGCACTTCAAAACCATTGAAGCAAAAAAACACACATTAGCCGACTTGGTTGATAGATACATCAAAGACGTGTTGCCAACCAAGCCAAAACAGCAAGTCGTTCAAAAACAGCAACTCGAATGGTGGCGCGATAAATTAGGCGTTTATGTGTTGGCAGAAATCACACCCGCCTTAATAGTTGAATGCCGTGATGAATTGCTGGCGGGTCAAACCATCCGTAATAAACAGCGTACACCTGCAACCGTTGTCCGATACATGGCGGCATTGTCACACGCTTTCACAATCGCGGTTAATGAGTGGCAATGGATTGATGACACGCCAATGCGAAAAGTCAAAAAGCCGATTGAAGCACGCGGTCGGGTTAGATTCTTGGATGATATTGAACGCGCCAAACTGTTAGCGGCTTGCAAGGAATCACCAAACAAGATGCTTTATGTGTGTGTTGTCATGGCATTATCAACAGGTATGCGACAAAGTGAATTGATGTCGCTCAAATGGCGCGATGTTGATTTGAATACGGGCATAGCCACATTACATGAAACCAAAAACGGCGAACGGCGATTTGTTCCAATAACAGGCTATGCGCTTGAACTGTTACGCGATTATTCAAAAGTTATACGCATAGGCACGCCGTTATTATTTCCTTCTGCAATCAAACCACAACAACCGATTGATTTAAAAAAGGCGTGGAATAACGCAATTAAAAAGGCAGGAATTGAGGGCTTTAATTGGCACGATTTACGTCACACTTTCGCGTCTTATTTGGCTATGGATGGTGCAACGCATTCTGAATTAGCCGATGCAATGGGGCATAAATCTTTGACGATGGTCAAACGTTACGCGCATTTGAGCAATGAACATTTGAGCAATGTTGTTGCCTCTATGAATCAAAAGATTTTTGGAGGTGTGGCGTGATAGAAGAATTTACCCACAATCTAGTGAAACCAGAACCGCGCAAAGCGTTAGATAAATCAATCATTGTTCACGACATTCAACCGCTTAATGAATTAACCGAAGAAGAAAAGAAAGCCTATTATTCGCAATACAGTTGGAACTGGGTTGAAGCAATCTATATTTTGCAAGGATTTAAGCCTGTTTTTCAAATAAGCACAGAACAAGTGCGTTCACATTTCCCAATCGAGTTTTTTTATTTTTCAAAGGCTTTAAGGATTAAGGGAGTTGGCAATAGAGTTGAAATGGCGGGTGAGGTTACTTACGAAGATACCGTTGAAAACTGGCAAAAGTTTTGGCAAAGATTCAATAACGCGCCATCCACTGACATTGAACCAACTGAAAACCAAACCGCCACCGCGCCACCAGTTCAACAAGGCAACGCACCAAAAAAGAAAATAAGCATCAATCAAGACCGCGATAATGATTGCAAGGCGTGGATAGAATCCGAAAATCCACCGACTAATAAGATGACTAGAACGCAAGTTCACGAATGCTTAAAGGAACGCGATAAGGACGAAGAGCGTATCAAAAAACTATGGTCACACGGTTTTCCTGACTGGTGTAGGCAGCAAAAAATCATTACATTCAAAACTGGCAAACCTAAAAAACAACGGTGAAAATTATGTACACAGAAAAACTAGCACACTTCAAAAACGCTAAAAACTTAGGCGGTAAGGCGTGGGAACACGCGGTTATGATTGACTTTGCTGAACAGTCCGAAATTGAAGATTGCGCCATGCACTGTTTTCATTTTCAGCAATTATTTGAACTGCTTTTTAAGCACCTGCTAGAAACCAAAAGTAAATACGGCGCATACCCAAGAACTCACAAACTCAATAAATTGCTTGAACAGTTATCCGAACTGTCAGATTTTAAAACCGATATTGATAAGTACGAGGCGCATTTAACCGCCATAACCGTTTGCGCTGAAGCCTATCGTTATAACTTTTTGATTGATTGCAAGGTGTATCGCAAAGACGTTGCGATATTAACGCCATTGATTGACGAACTTATGGCGTTTGCCGTGAGTTAGTTTTCAAATTATCGCAACAAACAACCACTGTTCCATTTTGGGCAGTGGTTTTTTTGTGCCTAAAAATCCGCAGCGAAATCTTGTGATTTTGGTGATTTTTTCATTCACAACATTTCAAAGAATCCAGTAATGGCGCGGGTTTAAATGTTGTGATTTTTGTGATTTTTGCACTCACATCATTTTTTATTTTTGCGCGACAACGCAGACTTTACTCCGCAACAAGCCACAACAAACGGCTTAATTTCAATCAACTACATAGCGAGGTAATAACAATGACAACCTTTGTCACAGTCAACCAATTAGCACAACGTCAACCTGCTTTATGCGTTGGTGGTATCCGTCACTTAATTTTCAATGAAGCCAAAAACGGTTTAGCACAATCGGGGGCGGTTTGCCGTATTGGTAAAAAAGTCTTAATTGACGAGGGTAAATTTATCGAGTGGATTCAATCGGGGGCAGCGGCATGAGTAATAAACGCGAAACAGTAACGGTCGGTCAAGCGGTTACAGATTTTATTGATAAGTACGGATTGTCAGAAAAAACAAAGACAGGCTTGATTATGCGGGTTATAGACAATATCGAAGCCGAAAAAATTGAAGCACCCGCGCATGAATACAAAGGTGACGATTACGAACCCAGCCGCCTTGTTTATTTAGACAGCATTACTAACTTTTTGGAATAGAGCAGAAATCATGAACAAACCAACCAAATCAACATCATTCACAGTTAGATTCAACAATGGCGAAATCAAAGAAGGCATTGAAGCGTTAAAAGCGTTTTGTTTGGCGGTACTTGGTCAAGAACCCAAAACAGACGTAATTGCTGATGCAATGCTCAAAAACTTACAGGGGGAAAAATGAAATTGACTAACAACAACAGCACGGCTAACATTGCACCACCTCGAAACATCGGGGGCGGGCGTGAGAACCCGTTTATAACTGGTGATAATTCACCGCAATCATTAAAAGCGGTTTTTTTACGCCCTTCATTTTTAAGATGCCCTAAATTTTTAGGTCAGCTATCCATTATGACGGTGTTGTTTGGGCAGTCTTTAGGACTGGTCGCACCAGTTAGCGGCATTCTCACCCCATTCAACACCGTCACCAATACCGTGAGAAGTATGCGTGACGGTTTTACCCACTCTATAACTGGTATCACCGCATGAAAACTATCCGTCCAAATCTTGACCATCGTTATGTTCAATCATTCCAAGACGACCGCGATTTAACCGACACCATAAACATTATGGCTATTCGTGCAAAGTCTGTGCTGTATTTGCTTTCGTCACAATTTGAAAGCGAAGATGACAACACGTTATGCCATACGATTATCTACGATTCGTTAAGCAGTGTGATTTGTGAACTCAACGACATCCAAGCGTATTTAAGAGCGTTTTCTGAATCACAAAATGAATTTGATGTTTCGGACTATTTGAACTCGTTAAACGCAAAAAACCCACGCTAATCACTAACAATTAACGCGGGTTTCTGAATCACCAAACACAAAATCAACGTGGCTATTTTATCCTGTTTGTTGGTTCTTTGCATCCGCAAGGACACAAAAATTATGAACACATTTACTGATGCAATGCTTAACGCTGGCATCGTCACACGCGACCCCATTATTGATGATGGCAGATTACACCGCATTCACGTCGAAGGTGATAAACGAGGCACGAAAAACGGGGCGTATATCCTTTTTCAAAAAGGCGGCTGGTTTCAACACTGGAATAGTGGTGTGACGGGCAAATGGTCAGCCAACGGTAAAAACGCGCCATTATCAAAAGAAATCCGCGCTCAAATTGAAGTGGACCGCAAGCAACGTCAAATCGAAATGCAACAACGCCATAATGAAACAGCAAAGAAAGCGCAATCTATTTGGTTTCGCTCTTTGCCCGTTTCACATCATCCGTACTTAACCAAAAAGAAAATCCAACCACACAATGCCCTTAGTAGTAACGGTTCGTTAGTCATTCCTATTTACGCGCCAACCCGTGAATTGGTTAATCTGCAATTTATTGATGCGGACGGTAACAAGCGTTTTTTATCAGGCGGTAAAAAGAAAGGTTGTTTTTCAGTGATTCGTAATAAGTCTGTGGGTTGTGTTTCCAAACTCGCGGGGAAAAATTTGGTAGTAAATGATTCTCATTCGCTTTCTGTCATCTTGTTATGTGAAGGATTTGCAACAGGTGCGAGTTTGTATGAAAGCACGGGACACATGACCGTAATCGCTATGGATGCTGGCAATCTTGAACCTGTAGCCATTGAAATTAAGCGACTTTACCCAGCAAGCCAAATCATTATCTGTGGCGATAACGATGCAAGCGGTATTGGACAATTAAAAGCGAAAGCGGCGGCAATGGCAGTTTTTGGTAAAGTCTTAATCCCTGAAACGGTCGGTTTCGACTGGAACGATGAATTAACAAATGGAGGTGTGTAATGGCTGATTTAGTATTGATTACAGACGAAATGGAACAAGCAATAATCGACAAAATGACACCAGCACAACGTAAGAAGGCACGCATTGCACCACCTGCCAACGAAAAAAAGGAAATTATTATCGATACTCCAACACTAGATTTAGAACCGACTATTGTCCCTGTCGATGCACCGCCGCCTAGTCTTAACGATGCAATTAAAAGCATGATGGGTAGCGAAGGTAAAACGCCTAAATTACTGGCAATTGAAGCGTTACTGACAACAATTGATAAAGTTAATTTGGTCGAGTATTGCCGTTCTATAGGTTGGCGCGGCGATGTTGACGACTACCCAAACCAAAAGCATTTTAAAGTAGCGATTGTTCAAAAATTGATTGAAGTCGCTAAGTTCAATAACTGGCACATTATTCACAACACGGGGTTTTTCTACATTTTCAATGGTTCACACTGGATAGCCTTAGAAGATGCCGAAGTAAAACAAATGCTCAAAGAATCAGCCATAAGAATGGGACACAACGAAATCGAATGTCGTGACATTTCATTCATCGACAAGCTATTTCAACAGTTTGTGTTTAGTGGCTTTTTCAGTGAACGCCATTACAAAAAGCAGTCCATCATCAATTTAAAGAACGGTTCACTGGTACTTGATGAAAAAGGCATTGAACTCAAACCGTTTGATTACCGCGACTTTCTTACCCACCAGCTTGATTTTGATTACGATGAAACAGCCAAAAATGAATTGTTTCTAAACTACCTCGATACCGTTCTGCCAAACCAAGGCACGCAAAAAACCTTACAGCAAGTAGCAGGCTATCTATTCATTAAAGGCTTGAAACTCGAAAAAGTGTTCTTCTTATTTGGCACAGGTGCGAACGGTAAAAGCGTGTTCTTTGAAGTCATTAGCGGCATTGTTGGCGAAGAACATATCAGCAACTATTCACTGGAATCATTGACCGATGACAAGGGTTATCACCGCGCCATGATTAAAGACAAAATTGTGAATTACGGCACGGATATAAAGCTTAACAACATTGACCCCGCCAAACTTAAAACCTTAGCGTCTGTTGAACCAATTGAAGCACGGCTGCCTTATAAAGAACCGTTCATGATGACCGATTACGCAAAACTCATTTTCAATGTCAACAAAATGGACAGTGCCAACATTGAACACACGCCTGGGTTTTACCGCCGTCTGTTAATCATTCCATTTGGTGTGACTATCGATGACAAAAACCAAGACCGTGATTTACACAAAAAGATTCTAGCCAATAAAGCAGGTGTTCTGAATTGGATTATTGAAGGTGCAAAACAGGTGGTTGAATCGCGTGATTTGTTTGTGTCGGACGAGTGCGAGCAGTTCAAAAAGCAATTCCTGAAAGAGACCGATTCGGTAGCGATGTTTGAAGAGCAAGTGATTAAAGAAAGTCAAAAAGCGTCTTACTTTGAAAAGGTTGCCACTGCCTATGCTGATTACACCAACTACTGCAAAGAGGTTAATTACAAGCCCGTTGGTAGAAATAATTTTACAAAACGGCTTGAATCAATTGGATTTGAAAAAGTTAAAACTGAAATGGGGTGGTTCATGAAAAAACAATTTTCTGTAGAAAGGTTCTAAAAGTTTTGTCATTTTGTCAGCCGTTGGCTAGAAAGCCCATATTTACTGGGTTTTATTCCTGATAAAACGTATTTCATTTTGTCAGGATTTTGTCAGGAATGCGTTCGTTTTGTCAGGATTATTTAATCGGCTGACAAAACAATGACAAAACAATGACAAAACTTTTACCGTTTTGTCAGGATTCAAAGCGAATAAAATCAAGGCTTACAGAACATTCCTGACGAAATGACAAAACAAAACAAACCTTTTTCTCTAAAACATTTTTTCAGAATGAAACCACTACTCGAAAAAATCAGAAACAACGGTTTTGAAATCGAACTTGATGACGATGGTTTTACTGTTTCACCAAGTGAGAAATTGACCGCAGAACAACGCGAGTTTTTAAAAGCAAACAAGCCGCAAATCATGGCGGAATTGCTTTTAACGACTGTCTACAACCTCAACGGCGTACCAATTCAAGTACAGGCAAAGGACGCACAGCATCAAAAATGGTTGATTGAACACAACCACAAAACGAGTACCCCAGTAACTCTTACGCAATACTGGGAAAACGACCGCTGGCACTATGACCAGTTTTAATACTATCCATATTGGAGAAAACAAAATGAACCAAAACACTAATGCCGTGATGGCATCAGAAAATAGATTTACAGCTTTACGAGAACGCGCCACCACAAGCACACAACATTTTGAAAATTGGAAACCCGTTGACGGTGAATTGCTCGTTGGTGAAATAGTAGGTGGCGATGTTTTTCAACATCATCTTTACGGTGAACAAAAAGTTATGAAAGTGCGAACTGATGACGGGCGGCATTTATCGGTATTTCTAAACGGTTGGCTAATGAAGGCACTGCAAATGCGTGATGCTGTCACAGGTGATGCGAT
Source organism: Methylococcaceae bacterium (assembly GCA_049656545.1). GTDB lineage: Bacteria > Pseudomonadota > Gammaproteobacteria > Methylococcales > Methylomonadaceae > UBA10906. The sequence continues at coordinate 466 of JBASLW010000097.1, read as the reverse complement.
TGCCTTACGCTTTATAGGTAAGAAAACAAATGCCAACGGAAATGCCTATAATGCTTACACCCTTGAGGTGATGAAATGACACAAATGGAGAGAATTAAAATTCGTTTAACGGACATGATGCGTGATGAAAGTGAAACAGCAGAGCGGCGATTAAAAGCAAGCGAGTGGTTAGAACTTTTGCAAACCGACCCAGAAGCATTTTTAGAATTACTTCTTGGAGTTGACCTATGACCCAAGCACATGAGCCAACCGAAACAAATCGCAGTGACGTTGAACGATTAGCAGGTCTAGGATTGCCGTTGCGGATGATTGCGGCATTTATTGGCATTGCTGATAAAACGCTGTCCAAACATTACGATGTTGAAATCCTTAGAGGTAAAGCACACGCGGGGGCTAAGGTTGCTCAATGCCTGTTTGACAAATGTATGGCTGGTGATACCACGTCGCTAATCTTTTGGGCTAAAAC
>JBASLW010000096.1:0-3286 GCA_049656545.1 Methylococcaceae bacterium | reverse complement strand
GCTCAGAAGTCATCCAATAAATTAAAGCCGAATAACAACCACCTGCAATCAAAATCAGTGCAAATAAACTAAAAAAGACACGCAACAACGCCGACATTTGTGGATTTTGACGGCGACGAGAAGAACGATAATCCATGTTTTTGACCTTGTGTTAATTAGCGAAACTTTGTACCCAAGCAAGTTGGCGGGGCAAACAAATCGTTTTTAAATCGTAATTAGCTTGTGCGAATGCCTGTGCATTTTTGCCTAAACGGGCGCGTTCATCAGGTAAATCAAGTAATTCACACACATTATCAGCCAGCTGTTTTTTATCAAAAAAATCAACTAATCTGCCTGTTTCATTGTGATGAATCGCTTCATGTAACGGTTGCGTATCACTGGCAACAATGCAACAACCTACGCTCATAGCTTCGAGCAAGCTCCAACTCAAAACAAACGGATACGTTAAATAAACGTGAACCCGCGACAACTGCAACAAGGGAATAAAATGTGAGTAATCAATGTGTCCCAAGAAATGAATGCGGCTCATGTCTAATTCGTTAATCACTTCATTTAAAAAAATATCTTTCCATTTTTGTCCGTCTGGTGCTTTTGCACCATAACTCACACCGTCTGCACCAACAATTAAAATTCGTGCATTCGGGCGCCGACGCATAATTTCAGGCAACGCTCGCATAAACGTATGATAACCACGATACGGTTCTAAATTGCGATTCACAAAAGTAATAATTTCATCATTACGATTGAGTGTGATTGTGCCACCACCATTCACATTTAGCGTCATGGTGACATTGGGATTTGGCGCAATCGTATCTGTATCGATACCGTCATGAATGACAGCGATATTACTGCGAAAAGGTTCAGGAAACGTACTGGCTTGCCAAAACGTTGGTGAAATTCCACCGTCTGCAATATCAAAATGTAGAAAATTATTGGTATTTTTCAAACGTAAACGACAGTCATTCGTTGGATCATCGTTTAAAAACTCTGGATCAAAATTTACGTCCGTGCCATGTGTGTGATAGAAGAATTCGCAATAAATCGCTAATTTCGTTTCCGCCCAAACATCTTTTAAAAACAAACTTTCGCCCCAACCTGAATGCGCGATGATTAAATCAGGTGTAAAACCCGAATCGCGTAATTCTAATGCCGCTTTAAAACACGCTTCACCGCGAATCACTTTGGTTTCAAAGTCGCTCACCCAAGGATGAACATTGGGCGTTGTACCGCGTGTTGCTGAATACGAAATTAAGCGCACACCATTCCAATTTTCAGGCGCTTCTTTTTGCATTGTGAACGCCACAACCTCATTATTTGAATCGGCTGCAAGCTCAGGAGCTAAATGTTTAAATTGACCTGGAAAATTTTGATGAATAAATAAAATTCGCATAATTATTGGCTTCGTAAAATATGTTCAACACGTTGTAAATCTTCAATGGTGTCCACACCCGCAGGCGGCGTTTTATCAACAATTTGGACTCGAATTTTTTCACCATGCCATAAAATTCGTAATTGTTCTAAGGCTTCAATTTGTTCAAGTGATGAACTTTCCCACGCGCAGTATTTTTTCAAAAAATCGACAGTGTAAGCATAAAGTCCAATGTGACGCAGTGGCGTTAATGCGGTTGAAATTTCTTTTGTCGTAGCAAATGTGGCGCGATTCCAAGGAATAGGCGCACGGCTAAAATACAGCGCGTAACCGTTTTTATCTAAAACGACTTTTACGGCATTTGGATTAAAAATTTCATCTGATTCATGAATTTTTGCCGCTAAAGTTGCAATGCCCGCTTGATTTTGAGTTGCCAAAGCATGTGCGACTTGTTGAATATAATCCGCAGTCAAAAGTGGTTCATCGCCTTGCAAATTTACAATAATCGTATCATCTGCCCAGCCGAATTTTTCAGCGACTTCGGCAATCCGTTCTGTGCCGCTTTCGTGATTTTCGCGGGTTAAGATTGCCTGAAAACCTAAATCTGAAACCGTTTTTAAAATGCGTTCATCATCCGTTGCAACCACAATTTCATTTGCACCTGATTCTTTTGCACGCTCACAAACATGAGCAATCATTGGTTTGCCTGCAAGATTTAATAATGGTTTGCCTGGCAAGCGCGTTGAGGCAAAACGCGCGGGAATCACAACGTTAAACGGCGTACTCATTTTCGTAATGCGTCAGTTTCTTCAAGCGATAAATGACGTGCTTCATCTTCAAGCATCACAGGAATATCATCACGAATTGGAAATGCCAAACGGTCAGCAAGGCAAACTAATTCTTGCGCGTCTTTTTGGTATCGCAACGAACTTTTACAAATCGGGCAAGCTAAAATATCTAATAATTTTGAATCAATCATAAAGTTCTCTTTTTGAGTAAAGTTAAAAATTTGGCATCAAATTCTGCCGATAATTGTGCAGTAACGGGAACAAACCAGTGATTTTCTGTTGCAAAATCTTGACATTTCACAGCATCTTTTTCTGTCATGAAAACAGGGATATTTTTAAAGTTGATTTCATCTGCTGTAAAAACATGGTGATCAGGAAAAGCATGGTCGATACGTTTTGAAATACCTGTTTTTTCAAGTTGTTTAAAAAACCGCTCTGGGTTTCCAATACCAGCGATTGCATGACATTCAAACTTCGTAAATTCAGTTAATAACTTTGATTCACCAGTTTTTAAATTGACTGCCATTTCGCCCAATAACGACATTTGCCATTCGTGCCATACGTTATTTTCAGCAGGTTCACCATTTACAACAACAAAATCCACATTATTTAAACGCTCAATCGGTTCGCGCAAAGGTCCTGCTGGCAAACAAATGCCATTTCCAAAACGACGTTCACCATCAATGACGGCGATTTCAATTTCACGTTTTAGTGCGTAATGCTGTAAACCATCATCCACCAAAATAACATCACACGAAGCCTGTTTTAATAAAAATTTTCCCGTTTCAACCCGTTTTGCACCAACAGCCATTGGGCAATGTGTTTGTCTAAAAATCAATAATGCTTCGTCACCCACTTCGGCAGAATGGCTTGTTGCAGTCACCATTTTCATGTCATTTTCACCGCCATAACCACGACTAATTATGCCAACACGATAACCTTGCGATTTCAATAAATTTGCTAAATAAATACACAACGGGGTTTTCCCTGTTCCGCCGACTGTGATATTTCCAACAATCACAACAGGAACTTTCAAAGATTCGCTTTTTTTTATACCAATTTTATAAAGCCATCGACGCAATTTCACGAAATCTAAAAACAAAAATCCAAATGGTAATAAAAAAGCCCC
>JBASLW010000095.1:0-19918 GCA_049656545.1 Methylococcaceae bacterium | reverse complement strand
GAATGCACACCGTGCGGCTGGCATCAAATTCGTGCCAAAATTGGTGATTCACAACCAATAAATAGCGTTTTTGTAGCACGTCGTCCAACAGGCGAGATTTATGATATTGAATTAGCAAAGAAATTTCCAAATCGAGATTGGATTTTGACGCGGATTTTGTGGCTAGACGGTTTAGAAGCGGGTAAAAATCGTTATGGTAATGTTCATACGGCTTCGCGCTACATTTATATTCATGGTTGCCCTGACGAGTTAATCACAGGTCAACCCGAATCTCACGGCTGTATCAGGATGAAAAATGCCGACATTCTCGATTTGTTTAATCGAATTTCTGTCGGCACAAAAGTGTTTATTGACTGAAGTGCATCACTTCACCTTCTTGCAATTGTCCATCTTGTTGCATTGAAGGGTAAGCACGTTGCGATTCATAATCCCCGCTACGATAATTTCCACCATTTAATTGTTCATTCACTTGTTGCGCGACTTCCATTCCTAAATTGCGTGAAACTTCAGCAACAACGCGCCCACGACTAGGTTGCACTCGTGAACCAGCAGATGCAATACGCGCATCAGAACCTTCAGCAGAAGCCGTGAAAGCGGCTTTAATTTCATAGGTTTTGGTGTTAATTAAACTGAAATCGGCTGTCAACGTCATACTAAATGTGTTCGACATATTATTTGTACCAATAATCGGATTGGCTTCATCACGAAAATCCAATTCGCTCACCGTTCCAAATAAAACATAATCGGCTTTCGGGTAATAGCCTTTTTTGATTTTGTCGATAATGTCGAAAACTTTTTCACTGCCTTTCGCGGTATAAGGTTTGGCTTGAGTTAATTGAAAGCCGCTGGTTTTTAACAATTCACCTTTAATGTCGCCTGTGAATTTACGCAATTCGCCATATTCTACATAACTTTGCGTACCAGACGATTCCGAATAATCTGTTTTTGAACGTGCATTCAGAGAATCTGAATTTAACGTTGAACGACTGCGTTCTGATTCACTGTTGTGATATTCAACGTTGTGAAAATACTCTCGTACACGGTCAGAATAGGCTAAATCAGCAACCGCAATTTTCGCGGCTTGTGCTAACGAAGTCATGCCGAGTAACGCGACTAAAAGTAAGCTACGTTTCATAAAGTTCTCCGACTTAGAACATCGATTTATTAGACGTTTTACGGATTTCTTTTTCATCCGCCCATTCCATTACGCCACTTTCGTTATCAATCAATTGCAAACTAAATTTGTAATAGACGTCTTTGATATCATCAGCACGTTTTACGATAGATGTGATAGTGCCTTCGATACGAAAATCCGCGCCTTCCATTTGACCAATTTTTTTCGATTTGCTTTTTTTGTACAAACCGCTTTGGCTTTGACGTGAAATTTCATCAACTTGTGTTTGCATTCCACTGGTATCGACCGCAAAACGCACTAAACCACTTTTCATCACTTTGGTACGAATAGTATCGGTGATTGATTTTGTATCAATGTATTCGCTCGTGCGATTTTTCACTTCGGCAATTGTTACAAGCGGGCGTTGTCTTGCAGCAACCGCTGGAGATTGCAATAACGAAGAAGTCATTGCCTGGGCGATACTCTGCAAATCAGTTGAACCAAATTCATTTGTCAATGTTTCAACCGCTCGATGGTCGCCATATTCAACATTGCCAGAACTCAACGTAGGCGTTTGATTTGCACAGCCACTTGCTAAAGTAATGATTGCAGCAGAAAGTAAAAGTTGGATACGCATGATAATTCCTCAATTTAAATGAATTTAGAATAAAACATTATTTTTCAACAGGCGATTTCAATACCGCTTCCATTGACCATGGCGAAAATGGAAAAGGTAATATATCTGTACCAAACGTTAAAAATAACAACAGGTGATAATCATAAATAGCTAAACCTCGTCCGAAACTCAAAATGTGACTATTTTTTTCGCCTGATAAAAGTGTAAAAAATAACTGTAATAAAATAACTGCCCAAGCAAGCCATCTAACAATTGTTATAACAACAGCAAAAAGCAACATTAAAAAAATACGTTTCCAAATTTCGACTTGCGATAAACGCATATTGATTTGATCTTCCATTGTTTAGCCTCTGTTCATAATATCGCGTAAATCAAGTGCAGCCGCGTTTGCACGGGCAATATAGTTCGCCATTGATAACGAATAGTTAGCAAATAAACCGTAACCACTGCCGTCTAAAACCATTGGACTCATCGTTGGTGTTAAGCTGTTTTCTAATTCACGAATCATAATATCAACGGTACGCATCGCTCTTTTATCAAGCAAAATATCGTGAAAATCGTGTTTAATTGCTCGTAAAATGTGCAGTAACGCCCAACTCGCGCCACGCGCTTCATAAAAGACGTTATCAATTTCCATCCAACCCACTTTCGTGGCAGTTTTTTCATTTGCCGCAACTAATTCAGATTCTGTCAAACCAGGTGCAAAATTGCTACTTGACGCATTTGAACTCAAACGGGTTGATAAATCTCCCAAACGTTTAATAACAACCTCAGTGTATTGCCACAAGTTATCTGCGCGTGAATAAAATTGTGCTTTTTTTGTTGCATTATTCGGATCACGCAAACGTTCCATATACTTGTGTAACGCTTGAATTCCTTTTTCATATTCAGCTTCGGTTGCAGGTAATGCCCACGAATTTGGCTCATAATAAAAATAAGGTTCTGCAATCGCTAAATCTGGATCTTCGCCTGATTGTGATTGATCGCGTGAAAAGTGATTTCGCAATGCGGTTGACGCATCACGCAACATAACCAACGCGCCTAATTCCCAACTGGTAATGTTATCGAGTAACACACCTGGTGGTGCAACGTCATTGGTGATGTAACCACCGCTTTTGTTTAAAAGCGTATCAGCAATGTGTGCCAATGTTGCTGAATAGGTATAACCCAAAGGTAAATCGGCAGCTAAAATTTCATAACTTGCAGCTTCATGTGCGCTGTGTTCGCCTGTATTTTCTTCTTCAGGTGGAAGTTCAGGTGCAGTCAAACCTGCTTGAGAAATGGCTGATTCTAAAATGTTAAATTGCTCAGGTTCTCTGCCCCACCATTGACTTAATACAAATAGAACCAAAAGACTTACTGATGCTAATGCTCCCAGTATCCATGTTGTGCCTTTTGATTTGATGTCCGTTATTTTTTCGTTTGCCGCCATAATTCAACCTTTTAGGGAAATAGATTCGCGTGATAATTATTTAGAAATAAGGCGGCATAGTAACGTTTTTTATTGTTTTTTGCACGACGCTACAAATGAATAAAAACACAAAAATCTTGCCAAAAATGAATCAGTTGATATAATTCGCGGACTGAAATGACAGAATTTCAGGCGCGTAGCTCAGTTGGTTAGAGCACCACCTTGACATGGTGGGGGTCGGTGGTTCGAGTCCACTCGTGCCTACCAAACAAATATAAAGCACTGCCTAGTCAGTGCTTTTTTTTATTGTGCTATTTTACGGTATTCAACGATGCTAGTTATTACGCTTCCAGACGGTTCTCAACGCAACTACGACGCACCACTCAGCGTGCTTGATGTTGCTCAATCTATCGGTTCAGGGCTTGCAAAAGCGACGCTCGCGGGAAAAGTCAACGGACAACTCGTTGATGCCAGCACGATTATTCAAAACGACGCACAACTGCAAATTATCACTGCAAAAGACGACGAAGGTGTTGATGTTATTCGCCATTCAACCGCACATCTTTTAGCGCAAGCGGTCAAACAATTATTCCCTGAAGCACAAGTCACAATTGGCCCAGTGATTGAAAATGGCTTTTACTACGACTTTGCCTATTCGCGCCCATTCACGCCAGAAGATTTAGAAAAAATTGAAGCGAAAATGCAACAATTAGTTTCTGAAAACATTCTCGTAACACGTTCAGTTTTATCGCGTGACGAAGCCGTGAGTTTTTTCAAAAATCAAGGCGAAAAATATAAAGCAGAAATCATTGAATCCATTCCTGCTGACCAAGATTTATCACTTTACGAACAAGGTAATTTCACCGATTTATGCCGTGGCCCTCACGTTCCAAGTACAGGAAAATTAGGCGCGTTCAAATTGATGAAAATTGCGGGTGCATACTGGCGCGGTGATGCAAAAAACGAAATGTTGCAACGTATTTACGGCACAGCGTGGGCGGATAAAAAAGAATTACAAGCCTATTTAACGCGTTTGGAAGAAGCTGAAAAACGCGATCATCGCAAGTTGGCAAAAACGTTAGATTTTTTCCATATTCAAGAAGAAGCACCTGGTATGGTGTTTTGGCATGAAAAAGGTTGGACGATTTATCAACAAATTGAACAATACATTCGTGAAAAATTGCGCGTAAACGGTTATGGCGAAGTGAGAACACCGCAACTCGTTGACCGTTCACTGTGGGAAAAATCAGGACATTGGGACAAATTCGGCGCAATGATTTTCACGTCGCATTCGGAAAATCGGGATTACGCGATTAAACCAATGAACTGCCCATGTCACGTTCAAATTTTCAATCAAGGCATGAAAAGTTACCGCGATTTGCCGATTCGTTTGGCGGAATTTGGTTCGTGTCATCGTAACGAACCATCTGGCACGCTACACGGTTTGATGCGTGTTCGTAATTTCGTTCAAGATGACGCGCATATTTTTTGTGCTGAATCACAAATTCAAGATGAAGTAGCAACGTTTATCGATTTATTGTTTGAAGTTTATAAAGATTTTAGTTTTAACGATGTCATCATCAAACTTTCAACGCGCCCTGAAAATCGTGTTGGCAGCGATGAAATTTGGGATAAAGCAGAAGCTGCATTAGAAACCGCATTGAATGCCAAAAATTTAGCGTGGGAATTACAACCAGGCGAAGGCGCGTTTTATGGCCCGAAAATCGAATTTTCCTTAAAAGATTGCATCGGTCGCGTTTGGCAATGCGGCACAATTCAAGTTGATTTTTCAATGCCAGGACGTTTAGGCGCAAGTTTTGTTGCCGAAGATGGTTCGCGGCAAGTGCCAGTGATGTTGCATCGTGCAATTTTAGGTTCACTTGAACGCTTCACGGGTATTTTGATTGAACAACACGCGGGAACTTTCCCTGCATGGCTTGCCCCTACTCAGGTTGAGGTTTTAACGATTGCAGAACGTCACAACGATTACGCGCAGCAAGTTTTCAAAACGCTTGAATCAAAAGGCATTCGCGTCAAGATTGACTTGAGAAATGAAAAAATCGGGTTTAAAATCCGCGAGCATTCTATGCAACGTGTCCCGTATCTTGTCATTATCGGTGACAAGGAATTAGAAGAACAAAAAATGACGGTACGCACTCAAAAGGGTGAAGATTTAGGTAGTTTGTCGATAGAAGACTTTAGCGCGAAACTCGCGCAAGTTATCGCAAACAAAGAATAATTAACGTGGAGGATTAAGGTATCGCTGCGAAAAAAGATGAAACGCGCTTAAATGACATGATTACCGCTCGTCGGGTTCGTGTGACAGGCGCAGACGGTGAGTCGCTTGGCATCATTCCGTTAGACGAAGCGAAGAAAATCGCTTACGACGCGGATTTGGATTTAGTTGAGATTTCGCCGAACGCGGATCCGCCAGTTTGTAAAATTATGAACTATGGCAAATTCCAGTTTGAGCAAAGTAAGAAACTAGCTATTGCTAAGAAAAATCAAAAACAAATTCAGATTAAAGAAATCAAATTCAGACCTGGAACGGATGAAGGCGATTATCAAGTTAAGATGAAAAATTTGGTTAAATTCTTAAATGAAGGCGACAAAACCAAAATTACGTTGCGTTATCGTGGTCGTGAAATGGCACACAAAGAATTGGGCATGGACGTTTTAAAACGCATCGAAAAAGATTTGGAAGAATTAGCCGTAGTCGAACAATTTCCTAAAATGGAAGGGCGACAAATGGTGATGGTTCTCGCGCCGAAAAAGAAAAAATAGTTGTACAAGTCGCACAGGAAGTGCGATTTTTTGTTTTGCTTAGTGCCTTGCATTTTGCCTTTGCGAACTTTTTTGTAGGGACATTTTTAACTTATTTTGGAGAAAACAAATGCCAAAAATTAAAACTAATCGCGGTGCCGCAAAACGCTTCAAGCGTACAGGCAACGGCGGTATTAAGTGTGGTCATTCACACCGTCGTCATATTTTGACGAAAAAAACAACCAAAAGAAAAAGACAATTGCGCTCGCCAAACCATGTACACGCTTCAGATTTACGCATGGCAAACCGCATGATTCCTTACCTTTAATAATCGGAGATAAATCATGCCTAGAGTAAAACGTGGCGTTACCGCCAGAGCAAGACACAAAAAAATTCTTAAACAAGCAAAAGGTTATTACGGCGCAAGAAGCCGCGTTTATCGCGTTGCAAAACAAGCGGTAATCAAAGCAGGTCAATATGCGTACCGCGATCGTAAACAAAGAAAACGTCAATTCCGTGCATTATGGATTGTTCGTATCAACGCGGCTTCGCGGATGTTCGGCATTTCCTACAGCCGTTTAATAAACGGTTTAACAAAAGCGAACGTAAAAATAGATCGTAAAGTCTTAGCCGATATTGCCGTTCGTGATATTGACGCATTCGGTAAAATCGCAGAAATCGCTAAAGCAAACATGAGTGCGCTTTCGTAAGATTTTTGATTTAATTGATAATAAAAATCCGTCTAATTTTAAAAAATTAGGCGGATTTTTTTGTGCTTAGCAATTATTCAAATTGAAGAATTACAAATGACTAATAAATTGTTTAATTCGATTTGCGGCTTCAATACATTCTGTAAGTGGCGCAACGAGAGCAATTCTTACATGATTCGCAGCAGGATTACTTCCGTTAAATTCACGCGATAAAAAACTGCCTGGTAAAACGGTGACATTTTCTTGTGCAAAAAGTTGTTGAGCAAAATCCGTATCAGACATAGAGGTTTTTAACCAAATATAAAAACTCGCTGGCGGTTTTTGAATTTCACAAACATCTTCTAAAATCCTCACAAATTCGACAAACTTTTCACGATATAAACGTCGATTTTCAATAACGTGCATTTCATCTTGCCAAGCAGCAATGCTTGCATATTGTGTTGGTAAAGACATCGCACAACCATGATACGTTCGATAAGCCAAATAATTTTTCAAAATTTCTGCGTCGCCAGCCACAAATCCTGAACGTAATCCCGCGCAATTTGAACGCTTCGACAAACTGTGAAATACGACGCAGCGTTTAAAATCATAATTTCCCAATTTTGTAGCAACTTCCAATAATCCAACAGGTGGATTAGCTTCATCATCATACAGTTCGCTATAACATTCATCTGAGGCAATAATAAAATCGTATTTTTCAGCTAAATTCAGAACGATTTCAAAATCTGCTTCACTCATTACCGAACCACTCGGATTACCTGGTGAACAAATGTAAAGCAATTGGCAGCGTTCCCAAATTTCAACAGGCACGGTTGTAAAATCAGGTAAGTAATTATTTTCAGCCGTTGTGTTTAAAAAATACGGTTCTGCACCTGCTAATAATGTTGCGCCTTCGTAAATTTGATAAAACGGATTTGGCATGACAACAAGTGGATTTTTTGTCGAATCAATAACACATTGAGCAAATGAAAATAACGCTTCGCGTGTTCCATTTACGGGTAAAACTTGTGTTTCAGAATTCACATCACAAAAAAAACGCTTTCCGAGCCACGTTGCAATAGCTTCGCGTAATTTTGGAATCCCTTTTGTTGTTGGGTAATTTGAAATGGTATTTAGATTTTCAACTAAAACATTTTTGATAAATGTTGGTGTCGCATGAGCAGGCTCACCAATTGATAACATAATCGTTGATTTATCTGTAGGTGGTGTAATTCCAGATTTTAGTTGTGCGAGTTTTTCAAATGGGTAAGGATGTAATAATGTTAAATTTGGATTCATATTATCTACATTTTGGTTGTCTGCCAGCTGTTTGTGCTTTTTTATAAAGCTCTAACGCTTTTGGCATGTGTTCTTGTAATTGTTGAATTCGTGTTGCATGGGCGGGATGAGTTGACATAAATTCAGACGGTTGATTACCTTGCGAGGCTTGTTCCATTTTTTGCCATAGTTTGACACTTTCTTCAGGATTGAATCCCACTTTTGCCATCAGATCTACGCCAATCATATCGGCTTCACTTTCGTGTGTACGACTGTAAGGCATCAACACACCGTATTGTGCGCCTAAACCTAATAACCCAATCGCTAACCCATTTTGTCCTAATGATGTTTGTTGAATTAACCCCATACCTTGTTGAACTAGCGTTTCTTGTGAAGCTCGTTCATTGCTGTGACGTGCCAAAACGTGTCCAACCTCATGACCTAAAACGGCAGCAAGTTGATCTTGATTATCAACAAGTTGCATCATGCCAGTGTGAACGCCAATTTTTGCCCCAGGCAAGGCAAACGCATTGAGCGTTTTATCCTCGAAAACAACCACTTCCCAATTTTGCCCCATGCCGCGTGTAATCTCGCTGACGATACATTGTGCAGTTTGATTGAATTGCCCGTCTTTATTTACAGGCTTGTCTTTTTTCAGTTGGTCAAAGGCTTGCAAACCCATTTGATTCATTTGCGCGTCAGGTAAAAAAATCAATTGATTTCGCCCAGTCGGACTCGTCGCGCAAGCCGTTAAAATACTACCCATTGCAATGGTAAAAAGTAATTTTTTCAACATAATTTGTTACTCAAAATGGAATTTTAAATATCATAACACGGCGTTAAATTCAGATTTTATGAAAGACGCGAACTAACATGGATTAAAACGCAGCAAAGTTTAGAATTGCATGAATTTTAAGATTATTTAACCCGTTTCAAAGCGAAAAATAGTAGTTGATGTTAAAATTGTTGGCATAATTTTACGTCCTTAACTGAGCTATTTCATGTTGCGTCCTGCTTTTTCGATTTACCTTTTTTTTGTTTATTTTTTAGTCAATTCGGTTTCGTTTGCGGAAGATTTTTCGTATTTTTCGATGCCAACATCGCCTAAAACAACATCCGAAGAAATTACATCGCTTTTAAATTTAAAACAAAACGTGCTTTTAGAACGTTCTAATTTTGAAAATCGTGCCGAAGATGTGGAGGCACTTTACAAAAGCAATAATTACGAACCGATTTGGTTGGCAAATTCGCAATCTGAAAAAAATATCGCAGATGTTTTCGCGTTACTTTCTAACGCAGCATCGCAAGGATTGAATGCAAACGATTATTCGGTGGCGATTTTGCAACAAAAACTACCATTTATTCAACTTTTAAAACCCGAAGCAGCGGCAGATTTAGCGTTATTTGATACGGCATTGACGATTTCATTAACGCGATTTTTACATGATGTTCATTACGGACGAGTGAATCCACGCAGTTTGAATTTTTATTTAAAATTACGCACCAAGAAAACGATTGATTTACCACAATTGATTAAAACGGCGATTGCAGAAGGAACGGTTTTACAATTAACGTCAAAATTTGAACCCACATTGGCGCAATATCAAAAATTGCGTTCAGAGTTGGCAACTTATCGTGAACCTGTTGTTTTAACGAATGAGGTTGAAGAAAAACCACATAAAAAATCAAAATCTAAAAAAGCGGTTAATTATTCAGAAAGAATTACAAAAATTGAATTAGCAATGGAACGTTTGCGTTGGTTACCTGAAATTTCAGCCGAACAGTCAATTATTGTGAACATTCCTGCATTTCAACTGTGGGGAATTGGTGCGAATGGCGAAGAATTAAATTTAAATGTGGTCGTGGGAAAATCTGAAAAAACACAAACGCCAATCATTATGGCGGACATGAAATTTGTTGAATTTATGCCATATTGGAATGTACCACCTAGCATTTTGAAAAAAGAAATTTTGCCAAAATTAGCAAATAATCCAGGTTATTTATCAGGACAAAACATGGAAGTCGTGTCATTAAAAGGCGGTGGTATGCGAGTTCGTCAACGTCCAGGTGGTAAAAATGCGTTGGGTCGAATCAAATTTATTTTCCCCAATAAAGAAGGCGTTTATTTGCACGATACCCCGTCGAAAGCCTTATTTAGTAGACCACGTCGTGATTTTAGTCACGGTTGTGTTCGCGTTCAAAATCCTAGCGCGTTAGCGAATTTCGTTTTAAAAAATCAAGAAGGTTGGACGAGTGAAAAAATTACCGCGTCACTTTCAAGCAATACACATCATCAAATTAGTTTAAGCTCAACTATTCCTGTTTTGTTTTTTTACAGCACCGCGTTTTATGAACAAGGCGATAAATTAGTTTTTTATAACGATATTTATGGACACGACGCGGCATTATTAGCGGCGTTATCAAAAATTAACGATGTGCCTGATTCTGTGTTAATTCATAGCGAACCAGACGTGATGCCAATTCAAACGTTACCAACTGAAGAAAGTCCGTTGTTTTCTGAACCATCGCCTGAATAATTAACGTGCTTTAGCACAAACCCAAATTTGAACACGATGACAACCTGCTATTTTTAACGCTAATGCTAATTCATGAACCGTTGAACCTGTTGTCATTACGTCATCGATAATCGCAACGTGTTTTGCATTGAAATTAGGTGAAATTGAAAACGCATTTTTGATATTTTCATTGCGTTGTTCACCTGTTAAACCGACTTGATGTGCCGTGTCACGATGTCGAATACAGCTATCAATATCAAGCGGCAAATTGAAACGTTTTGACAAAATTCGTGCAATTTCAATCGACTGATTAAAACCCCGTTGTCGATAACGATTTTTGTGTAATGGGACAGGAATAATACAATCAGGTAATTCTGCTGTTTTTTCCAAATAATTTGCTAATAAATTCCCTAACAATCGCGCACTAGGATAATGATTATGAAACTTTAGTTGCAAAATCAAATATCGAATGCCGCGATAATGTAAAAATGGTGCAAACGTTTCATCAAAAGCAGGCGGATTTTTTAAACAATTTTTGCATAAAATACTTGAATCTGATTTTGTAAAATCACTTGCACATTGATAACAACGTGGTGAATTTTTTGGCAATTCTAAATAACACGCTTCACATAAATCACGATTTTTCACGCCTTTCGCGCCACATAAAATACAATACGGCGGCATCAAGTAAGCGAAAAGTATTTGTATTATTTTAATTATCATAGGAGTTTTCATTTTGAGTAATTCAACCATTCGCCATGATTGGCAAGCTGACGAAGTTATGGCGTTATACGCTTTACCGTTCAACGATTTGTTATTTAAAGCCCAAACCATTCACCGCGAAAATTTTAATCCGAATGAAGTACAAATCAGCAGTTTATTAAGTATTAAAACAGGTTCATGTTCGGAAGATTGTGGCTATTGTCCACAAAGTGCGCGTTATGATTCGGGCGTAAAATCTGAACCGTTGATGCCAATTTGTGATGTTTTGGAAGCGGCTCAACAAGCAAAATCACAAGGTGCAACCCGTTTTTGTATGGGTGCAGCGTGGCGCAAACCGAAAGATTCTGATATTGAGCGCGTCGTTGAAATGGTGCAAGGCGTAAAAGCATTGGGAATGGAAACCTGCGTGACGCTTGGAATGCTAACCGATGAACAAACAGCGCGTTTAAAAGACGGTGGTTTGGATTATTACAATCACAATTTGGATACATCAGAAGATTATTATTCCGAAGTGATTACGACCCGCACTTATCAAGACCGATTAGATACCTTGGCGCGTGTGCGAAATTCGGGCATTAACGTTTGTTCTGGCGGCATTGTTGGAATGGGTGAAAGTGATTTAGACCGCGCCAATTTGTTAATTCAACTCGCCAATATGCCGCAACACCCTGAAAGTGTGCCTGTGAATATGCTAGTACAAGTTGAAGGTACGCCGTTAATGGGAACAGAACAGCTTGATCCGTTAATGTTTGTTCGCACGATTGCGGTGGCGAAAATTATGATGCCGAAATCGCGCGTGCGTTTATCGGCTGGCAGAAATGAAATGAGCGACGAAATGCAAGCATTGTGCTTTTTTGCAGGGGCAAATTCGATTTTTTACGGTGATAAATTACTTACAACCGATAATCCAATGACGAATCATGATTTACGTTTGTTTGACCGTTTAGGATTAAAATCAGCAGGTTCGAGCTATGCGTAAATGAAACGTTTTGGCTTATTGTTAATTCTTTTCGCGACGAATTCTTGCGCTGCCGTGTATAAATGCGGCAACGTTTATTCGGAAAAACCGTGTGGCGTGGATTCAACTGAAATTCAGCTTAAAAATCACGCATCACAACCGCAATTTGCTGAAAAAAAACCGTTTTCATCGTCAAAGAAAATCGCAAAAAATAGTACAACCCTTGTTGGCAAAGTAATTCGTGTTGTAGATGGCGACACAATTACAATTTTAACAAATGCTGGCAAAGAAAAAATTCGTTTTGCCCAAATTGACGCGCCTGAAACATCCCATTTTGGCAGTGCTTCACAACCTTATGGTAAAGAAGCTAGTGTATATTTGCGACAATTCGTTTCAAAAAAAATGGTGCGTGTTGAAGTAGAAACCGTTGACCAATATGGACGAAATGTTGGAACAGTATTTGTGAATGGCACAAATGTGAATCGTGAAATGGTCAAAAATGGGTTTGCGTGGGTTTATCGGCAATACGCGCATGATGCCGAATTACTCAATTTAGAAAAATCAGCTCGCGCTAGACAAATTGGATTATGGAGTTTGGATAATCCAATTTATCCGCCAGATTTTAGGAAGAAAAACCGTTAATTTTTCTGAAATATCCCCTTTAACTGTACGCCTTTTACCTTACGACTTAACCCTGTATCATTAGGCGTAATTATTACTTTAATTTTATTCATTGATTGAAACTAAATGCCTAAAAAACCTACCGATTTTGCCGCCAAAAACGATCCTTTCGCGCAACGTGAAGCTGAAAAATACGAAAATCCTATTCCCAGTCGTGAGTTGATTTTAGAACTACTTGAACAAGTTGGAAAACCGTTAGGGCGTTTTGAAATTGCCTCATCATTTGCCATCGAAGTTGAAGACGAAGAACGCACAGAAGCCTTGCGTCGCCGATTACGCGCAATGGAACGTGACGGACAATTGTTATTCAATCGCGGTAATCGTTATTGTTTGGTGAATAACAAAGATTTAATCGTTGGGCGCGTCCTTGGTCATGTTGATGGTTTTGGTTTTGTCAGACCTGACGATGGCAGCGCAGATTTATATTTATCACCACGTGAAATGAATCTACTTTTACACAATGACCGCGCGATGGTTCGCGTCACAGGCGTTGATAGAAAAGGTCGCCGTGAAGGCGCAATTGTTGAAGTGTTAGAACGCAACACCCATCAAATTGTCGGACGTTTATACAGTGAAGATGGTTTTACTTACGTTATTCCAGATAATTTAAACATTTCGCAAACGATTCTGATTGAAAAAGGCAAAGAAGGCGACGCAAAGCAAGGTCAAATTGTTGTCGCACAAATCACTCAACAACCGACAAAACTGCATCAACCAATTGGTGAAATCAGCGAAATTTTAGGCGATCATCTTGCACCAGGAATGGAAATTGAAATGGCGATTCGCACTCATGAATTGCCGAATGTTTGGTCAGATGAATTATTAAAAGAAATCGCACCATTAACAGCCGATGTTCCTGAATCAGCAAAAGAAGGTCGTGTTGATTTACGCGCCACGCCTTTAGTTACGATTGATGGCGAAGATGCGCGAGATTTTGACGATGCCGTTTATTGTAAAAAAACCGCAAAAGGTTGGAAGTTACTTGTAGCGATTGCTGATGTATCGCATTACGTCACAATCAATAGTGAACTCGACAAAGAAGCTCATAAACGTAGCACGTCGGTTTATTTTCCAGAACAAGTCATTCCGATGTTGCCCGAAATTTTGTCTAACGGTTTATGTTCGCTCAATCCGCACGTTGACCGTTTGTGCATGGTTTGCGAAATGGTGATTGATGCTGACGGCGAAATTACTCGCTCGAAATTTTACGATGCGGTAATGCAATCACACGCCCGTTTGACTTATAACGATGTGGCTAAAATGCTTGTTGACGGTGATATGGTTTTAGCTAAAAAACACGCGAAGTTAATGCCTGATTTACGCGAGTTATACGCACTTTATCAAGCAATGCGTGTGGCGCGTGAAAAACGTGGTGCAATGGATTTCGACACGCAAGAAACCAAAATTGTGTTCGGTGAAAATCGCAAAATAGATAAAATTATTCCTGTGGTTCGTAATGACGCGCACAAGTTAATTGAAGAATTTATGATTTCAGCAAACGCTTGTGCAGCGAAATTTTTAACGGGCAAAAAAATGCCCAAATTGTTGCGCGTTCATGAATCACCCAGCGAAGAAAAACTCACCAATTTGCGAACTTTTTTAGGTGAAATGGGCTTGCGTTTAACAGGCGATGAAAAACCAACACCTGTTGATTTTATGAATTTAATCGAAAGCATCAAAGACCGTCCTGACGCGCATTTGATTCAAACCGTTTTACTTCGTTCAATGTCACAAGCTGTTTATAGCGCGGAGCAAAAAGGACATTTCGGTTTAGCGTTAGAGGCTTACGCGCATTTCACCTCACCGATTCGTCGTTATCCTGATTTGCTCGTGCATCGCGCAATTCGCCACGTTTTACAAGGTAAAAAAGCTGACAGTTTTGCTTACGGCATTCCTGATATGGTGATTTTAGGTGAGCATTGCTCGGCAAATGAACGTCGCGCTGATGATGCCACGCGAGACGTGACAAGTTGGCTCAAATGCGAATACATGATGGACAAAATTGGCGAAGATTTTTCGGGCGTGATTTCTGCGGTGACTTCGTTTGGATTCTTCGTTGAACTCGCCGATATTTATGTCGAAGGCTTAGTGCATATCAGCAGTTTAGGGCAAGATTATTTTCATTTTGACCCGCTCAGTCACCAACTCAAAGGCGAACACAGCAACACCCGTTACCGTTTAGGCGATACAGTAAAAGTCAAAGTCGCGCGAGTAGATTTAGACGAAAAGAAAATTGATTTTGCATTGGTTGGGATAACGAAAAAATCGAGCAATTCGCCACGTCCAGCACAAAAAAATGGTGATTCCAAAACAACTAAACCACCTGTTAAAAAATCCGCTAAAAAACCTGCGTTTGTCAAAGAAGCCGATAAACCTGCCGTTGCGCCTGCAAAGAAAAAACGCCGAAAAAGAACCAATAAATCTAAAAAACCTACGACAGAATCATGAAAAAAATACTTTTTATCATCTTGTTAGCTTTATTGTTAAACGCTTGTGGACAAACAGGCAAACTTGTTTTGCCTGCTAAAGTGATTGATACACGTTAAAAATGTAATAACGAATGCACGTTGTAACTGTTTAATTTTTCACGTCCATTTAAAAAGTCTAATTCAACAACAAATGCCAAGGCTTCAACCGTTGCACCTAATTTTTCAACAAGTTCGCAACTCGCTTTGGCTGTTCCACCTGTTGCAAGTAAATCGTCAATCAATAAAACTTTATCACCTTTTTCAAACGCATCAATGTGAGCTTCTAGCGTTGCGCTACCATATTCCAAATCATAAGAAACATTTTGTACGTCATACGGTAATTTTCCTGGTTTTCGTAATGGTACAAACGGCAAGCCCATTTCCCATGCGACTAAACTCCCGAAAATAAACCCGCGTGCTTCCATTCCTGCAACCACGTTAATGTCACCACCTAAAAATGGCTGAATCAATTGATGCACTGCAAGTTTTAACGCCGCAGGGTCTTTCACAAGCGGCGTAATGTCTTTGAAAATAATTCCTTCTTTTGGAAAATTTGGAATATCGCGGATTTTTGATTTTAGTCGGTTCATGTTTTGTCCTAATTTAAACGCACACGCGGATCAACCAACGTGTAAGAAATGTCGGTTAATAATAAGCCAAAAATATAAAGCACTGAACCTAAAAACACCATCGCGCGAACAATCGCAAAATCTTGGCTGTTAATGGCATCAATCGTGTAACTTCCCAAACCTGGAATACTAAAAAAAGATTCCATAATCAAACTTCCCATAAATAATAACGGCAAAATCACCACAACGCCCGTCAAAATTGGAATCATGGCATTCGGTAAAACATGACGAAATAAAACCTGCGTTTGTGTTAAACCTTTCGCGCGAGCGGTACGAACGTAATCTTTTTCCGCTTCTTCTAAAAACAGAGTTTGATACCAACGAACCCCAGAGCCAATACCTGTAAAAACACCAATAACAACAGGCAAAATCAGAAATTTAATCATCGCAAAACCATCGTCATAACCTGAAATTGGCACGAGTTTTAACACTTTAGCAACTAAAAATTGTCCGCTAATAATATAAAACAGTGACGAAATCGACATCAGCATCACACATAAAATAATCCCAAATTTTTCAATTTTTGTGCGTCGAAATAAAACCATCAATAACGCAAACGTCACATTTACACCCAAACCAATTAACAATGTTGGCAACGCTAACGCCAAACTCGGAATCGAACGTTCTTGAATGTCTGCCCCGATATTTCGACCGCTATCTGACGTGCCAAAATTGAACAACATTAAACCAACGGATTTTGAATAAAAAATTGTTTGTGTGAATTTGTCACCCCCGCCAGCGTTTGAATTCCACAACAGCGGTTTGTCGTAACCGTGTTGTTGCTTCCAGTTTTCAATTGCTTTTTCAGTAACGTGTTTTTGTCCGAGTTGCATTCGCGCCATATCGTCTGGGCTATTGACTACAAAAAACAGCGTGAATGTCAGGACATTTACCGCAAATAACAAGGGTAAAGCGTAAAGTAATCGTCGAAAAATATAACTAAGCATTGCGTTAATTCCTTCCATAAAGTCAGCGAATTTTAACATGACCTAACATTTTGTGATTTGCGTTAAAACGCTTTATCGCCTATATTCAAAACATGATTTCACTAATTCGTTTTTGTTTAATTTTTTTGCTGATGTTGCTGCAATTTGCCGCACCACTTCTGCACGCGCATAAAAATAGCGTAGCAAATTTTGGCAGTTCGATTCATTTGCCAGAATTTGAACAAGTCAACACGCTTTTAAAACACGCACCTGAATTTACTGCGCCAACAAATCACGACGAAAGTTTTATCACCGTTAGTACAGGCATTCAAAACGAAATTTCTTCGTTTTCACAAACTGAAAATAGCGTTTTTATTTTGCTAATCAGTTTGCTTTTGATGGCGAAATTTAAGCGCAAATTGTGCGATTTTTCGCTGCAAACTGAGCCAATTCCTACCGCATATTTTCTAAATTTAGTTTCCCCACGCGCCCCGCCATTTCAACACGTTAGTTAATTTTTTTGTCACGCGAAGCTGTTATGCTTTGTGTAATTTTTCAAAAAACAACGTGGAATGTTCATGTTTTTACCTTTTTTACTTCCGTTACTTTTAACACCAATTTTCGCGTATGCCGAAAATTTACCGCGTGTTGAACATCACGACCCAATGATTATTGATTCAACACTTTCATTACCACAATTAGTTGATTTAACGCTTGAAAAATATCCCGATGCACAATGGCTTTCATCACTTGAAAATGAAGTTGCTGCATTAAAACAACGTGGCGATAGCTGGGCAGCAGGCGCATCGACAGTAGGTTTTAAATTCCAAGAAGCCATAAGCGGTACGTTGCATTATTTAGATGGCACAGTTGAAGTGCCGCTTTGGAATTTTGGACAACGCGACGCAAATCAACGTATTAGCGAAAAAGCGCAAGTTGACAGCACAATGCAAACTGCCGTTACAAAATGGCGCATTGCGGGCTTAATTCGCGCGGCACTTTGGGATATTTCGTTGCAAGAGTTGCGACTTGAACAAGCTAAAATCGAATTGATTGCCGCGCAGCAATTAGAAAATGACGTGAAACGCCGCGTTGAACTCGGTGATTTAGCGCAAACCGATTCGCTGCTTGTTAAAACCGAAGTGTTAAAAAAACGCTCTGCGCTAACGCTTGCTGAAGCTGAGGTGATGCACGCTCGCAAACGTTATTCGTCGATTACTCAACTCACCAAAGTACCTGCAAATTTTCAAGAAGTGTTATCAAAACAGTTTGAAATTGAACAAACTCACCCCGCGTTGCAAGCAATAAATTCCCAAATCGAGCGCAAACAAGCTGAATTAGATGCGCTGCAACTTGTGGGTTCTGGGCAAACTAGCGTCAATGTTGGGATTAACAGCGACCGCCCAAGTCGCGGCGATGAACGCAGCAATAACACTGAAAGTTTTAACATCGGCGTGAATGTGCCTTTTGGTGGTGGAGCGCATTTAGCTCCACAAGTTGCGGCGTTAAATGTTGAACTCAATAAATTACGTTCACAACGTGACCAACTTTTTCGAGAATTAGAACAAAATCACCATGAAGCGGAACACAATTTACAAGTCAATCAAGCTGAACTTTCGATTTCAAACGAACTTAAAACGGTTGCCGAAAAACATTTGCAAATGACACAACGCAGTTTTTCTGTTGGTGAAATTGATTTAATTGATTTGCTCAAAATTCAAGCTCAAACCCAACTCGCGGTTTTAACCGCCAAAGAACGTGCCCTTATCGTGCAGCGCGATTTTACCTTTTACAATCAAGCTGTCGGACTTTTGCCATGAAACGTTTTTTATTATTAGCTCTTTTCAGTTCACCCATTTTTGCGGCTGAAAATGCGGTGCAACTCACCGCGCCACAAATTGAAAATTTAGGAATTGTGCAAGGCAAACTCACACGAATTAACGAAATTCCTGTTTTATACGCGCCTGCAAACGTGCTAATTCCGCCAAATAATGAATATGTTGTCAGCGCGTCGCAAGCAGGAATTATTAACCAACTCAACGCCGCGCTTGGCGACGAAGTTAAAAAAGGTGATGTTCTAGCTCAAATTGATAGTCCAAATTTACTGAGTTTGCACAGCAATTATTTGAAAGCAAATAGCGCGTTACAGCTTGCAAATTCGGCGTATCAACGTGATAAAACGCTCGCACAAGAAGGCATTATTGCCAGTCGGCGTGTGCAAGAAACGCAAAGTCAATTCAACGCTGCAAATTTAGACGTGCAAGAAGCTAAACGGCTTTTGGAAATTTCAGGTGGCAGTGCGAATGGGCAATTAAATAGCCATTTGGCAATTCGTTCGCCCATTTCAGGGTCGGTGATTGAGCGAATGGTTGTCGCAGGAACACGGGTGGATAATTTAACGCCGCTTTATCGCGTGGCGAATTTACAAACGTTGTGGCTAGAAATTGCGATTCCGCAAGAACGGATTACCGACGTAAAAATGGGGGATTTAGTTGCCATTGATAATACGACGCTAAAAGCTGAAATTAGTTTGCTTGGGCAAAGTGTGAACGTTGAAAATCAAACGATTTTGGCGCGAGCAGTGGTGAAAAATGCTCAAAAACAAATTCGTGCAGGACAACGTTTGAATGTGCAAATTAGTAAAACAACGACGGAAAAAGTGTTCAATGTGCCAAATACGGCGATTGCTCAAAATGATGGAAAAGCGTTTGTTTTTGTCAGAAATAGCAATGGATTTGATGTAAAACCTGTGACGCAAATGAGCAAAAAAGATGATGAAACCATTATTAGCGGTGAACTTTCAGGAAATGAAACGATTGCGTTGAAAGGTGCGGCAGTTTTGAAAGCAAATTGGTTGGGTTTGGGGAGCAGCGAGGAATGACAGCTTTAATTCGTTTCGCCCTAAGTCAACGCTTGTTGATGTTGGTTTTTGTCGTCATGCTGGGCGGTGGTGGTTATTATGCGTTTAAACATTTGCCGATTGACGCATTCCCCGAAGTTTCACCCACACAAGTCAAAATTATCATCAAAGCTGCTGGCATGACTCCCGAAGAAGTCGAAGCGCGAATCACCGCGCCGATTGAAGTCGAATTGCTCGGCATTCCGCATCAAGCCATGTTGCGCTC
>JBASLW010000094.1:0-9773 GCA_049656545.1 Methylococcaceae bacterium | reverse complement strand
ACAATTTATGGCGTGCATGAATTCAAATTATAAAGAACAACTTGTCGATATGGTGATTATGGCAAGTACAGATGGCAAACGTGCTTCAGCAGAATTTGTGGTTTTAGGCGAATACTTGAAAACCGATGACGGTTTACCAGAAGCACAAGGTCAAAAATACCGTTTGCCAGCGGGCGCATTTTTTGAAGTGCGTGACGGAAAAGTGGCGCGAATTACCAATTACTACAATCTTCAAGATTGGATTGCTCAAGTTAGTGCGTAATGCGTTAATTTTTCGACAAATTAGTTTAAAAAAGGGGCGTTAGTTTTTAGCTGGCGACCCTTTTTCTTTTGGGTAAATCAAAATCTGTACGATAGTGAAATTCAAGTAATTCAACTACCATGACTTTTAACTCAATTTTTAAACGGAATTTTTATGCCACAAATTATTTTAGCTTCTGCCTCACCGCGCCGACGCGAATTATTAAATCAAATTCATGTGCGCCATCTTGTTCAAACGGCTGAAATTGACGAAACGCCTTTGTTAAATGAATCACCAAAAAATTATGTGCAGCGGTTAGCGTTAGAAAAAGCATTGGCGTGTCAGAAAAAAT
Organism: Methylococcaceae bacterium; assembly: GCA_049656545.1. GTDB lineage: Bacteria > Pseudomonadota > Gammaproteobacteria > Methylococcales > Methylomonadaceae > UBA10906. Next base: position 9,180 of record JBASLW010000094.1, on the reverse strand, counting down.
TTAATCCGACGTTGCCGATTCTGGCAGCAGATACAACCGTCGTTTTAGATAATCAAATTATGGGAAAACCCCAAAATAAAATAGACGCATTCAGAATGCTAAATCAGCTTTCTGGTAAAACACATCAGGTTTTTACAGCAATTGCATTACTTGGAAATCCGCAAAATGTCGTAATTTCTGTCACTGAAGTCACTTTCAAAAAGCTAACAGAAAATGAAATTTTTGCTTATTGGGAAAGTGGTGAACCTCACGACAAAGCAGGTAGTTATGCAATTCAAGGCAAAGGAAGTTTGTTTATTGAGCGTATTAACGGCAGTTTTTCAGGGGTAATGGGTTTGCCCTTATTTGAAACCGCGCAATTATTAGCATTAGAAGGAATTGAGCTTTTATGAGTGAAGAAATTTTAATTAACGTGACACCACCTGAAACGCGCGTTGCAGTCATTGAAAATGGCGTTTTACAGGAATTGATTATTGAACGGAGTTGCAAAGTCGGTCTGGTCGGTAACATTTATAAAGGGCAAGTTTGCCGTGTCTTACCTGGAATGCAGGCAGCATTTGTCGATATTGGCTTGCCACGCTCGGCATTTTTGCATTTGTCGGATTTATGTTCAAAAGAATTAGAAAAGAAAGGCTCGGCAAATATCGAACATTATTTGCATGAAGGTCAGCATGTTATTGTTCAGGTTTTTAAAGACCCGCTTGGTACAAAAGGCGCACGTTTAACAACCGACATTTCAATTCCCTCACGTTATCAAGTTTATATGCCGTATTCCACAAATACAGGCGTTTCACAGCGAATTGAATGCAGCACAGAACGAACTCGTTTAAAAAATTGTTTAGAAACGTTTAGACAACAAAATAACTGCGGCGGATTTATCGCTCGCACCGCTGCCGAATGTGTCGAAGATTCAGTGTTAATTGCGGACATGGAATTTTTATTAAAACTTTGGGAATCGATTAGCACCAAAATTGCGACCGCCGCACCAAAACAATTTATCCATAAAGATTTACCGTTAAGTGTTCGGACATTACGCGATTTATACCGCGAAGGCATTGAACGTATTCGTGTTGATTCGAAAGAAACATTTATTCGATTAGTTGAATTTGCCGAAACGTTTGTGCCTGAAATTGTACCTGTTATTGAACATTATTCAGGCGATTGTCCTGTGTTTGATATTTACAGCGTCGAAGATGAAATCGAAAAAGCCTTAGCGCGAAAAGTCATGTTGAAATCAGGTGGACATTTAGTTTTTGACCAAACCGAATCAATGACCACAATTGATGTCAATACAGGCGGTTATGTTGGTGGACGAAATTTAGAAGAAACGATTTTTAAAACGAATTTAGAAGCGGCTCAAGCTATTGCAAGGCAATTGCGATTACGAAATTTAGGCGGCATCATCATCATTGATTTTATTGACATGAAAGGTGAAGAACATAAAAAACAAGTGTTACAAGCCCTTGAGCGGCATTTGGAAAAAGACAGAGCAAAAACAAAAATCTCAGAGGTATCGATTTTAGGCTTAGTGGAAATGACGCGAAAACGCACACGCGAAAGTTTAGAACATATTTTGTGTGAACCGTGTTGCGCTTGCGGTGGGCGCGGCGTTTTAAAAACGGCTGAATCCATTTGTTTAGAAATTTTTCGGGAAATTATCCGTGAAGTACGTCAATACAATGTTCAACAAATGTTAGTTTTAGCATCGAATGAAGTTGTTGAAATGTTACTCGATGAAAAAGCGGATATGTTGTCTGAACTTGAATCTTTTCTAAGCATTCAAATTAAATTTCGTTCGGAATCGAGTTATAACCAAGAACAATATGATGTTGTTTTATTATGAAATTATTCACGAATTGTTAATCGCAAACACAATTGATAACCCACGCCCCGCACACTTTTAATAACAGGTTCTTCTTTTAAAAATGTGCTGAGTTTTTTTCTAAAACGACTGAAATGTACTTCCAAATTCACTTTTCCCCAATCAGGATGTACCGATTTTAAAAGCTCCAATAATTGTTCTGAAGTCATTATCCTATCCGTTGATAATGCCAAATGATGCAACGTTAAAAGCTCGGCGGGTAAAAGTGAAATGCGTTGGTTACTAGGTGAAATCAACAATTTTTTTTGCAAATCCAGCAACCAATCTAATTGAGTTACAGGGCGAATTCGTCTTCCTAAACTCAATACAGCAGCACTAATTTCAGGTGGACTAGCGGGTTTGCTAACGTACATATCCGCGCCATGTGAATAACCTTTTACTTTTTCAGATGTTGAAACGCGCACCGTGTGCATAATAATTCCCAAATGTGGAAACGCTTTCCGCATTCGTGCCGAAATGCTATTGCCATCTTCAAGCGGTAAATTTAAATCGAGAATTAAAATATCAGGTACGGGCGAATTTTCTAATAATTCATCGAGTTCAATGCCAGAATCTGCACCTTGCACTAAATGCCCATCGGTTTGTAAATGAATGACCAATTGTTCGCGTAAGCTGGTGTAATCTTCAACCACAATAATGCGTAGCGGTGGGTCAAATGCTATTGAGGTAACCATACTTGAAATTTCACCTTGTTGTTATGTTCAATATAATTCACATTTCCGCCCAATTGTGTGGTGATTCCTCGAACTAACCACAATCCTAAACCCGTTCCACGAAAACGTTGGGCGTTGGTATGACGATAGTATTTTTCAAACACTTTTGCCGCATCAGGTTTGCCAGCTTTACCAATTTCATTCGATACCGAAATCAAAATGCCTGCTGAGGCAGTATTTTTTTTCACTGAAATGTTGACGACACTTTTTTCGGGTGAGTATTTGAGCGCATTTTCAACAAGATTACTAATCACAATTTGATATAACAACTCATCACTGGTGACGGTCAGTGGCGAAGTAATATCAATTTGCAAACGCGATGCTGCTTCAAATCCTTTTATTGATTCATAAATCAAACTATTTAGCGAAAACGTAGTGTCAATAATCGTTGAATTTGGTTGTTCTAATTTATCAACTTGCAAACAACGTTGCGTAATTATCGACATATCTTGTGTAGCTTTTCGAATATGACTAAAACTTAATTCAATAATTTGTGAATTTGTACTACGTTGGATATTTTCAGTCGCAAATTCAATTGTCGCCAACGGTGATTTTAATTCATGTGCGAGCATGGCAAGAAAATGACTTTTTTCAATGGATGAATTGCGTTCTTTTTCAATTAACAATTGAAGCGTTTTATCATTTTCCTGTAATTGCTGCGTAAGCTTAGCAATTTCGCATTCCAGTTTTTTTTGATATTCATTATGTGATTCACTAGATTTTTTGAACTGTTGACTCATTTCTCGAAATGTTCGCGCCAATACACCAATTTCATCTTCGCGTTCTGTTTGTGATGTAAGTTCATTTACACGCGAATAATCGCCTTTTATAAGAGATTGTGTTGCTAAAATAAACGTATTGAGCGAATGTTTAACACTTTGTTTGATAATGTGAAACGGCATTAACAATTCCATAATTAAAAATAACGCGCCGATTTTCAACATGAAATCGTAAAATTCTATATTTAATTCAGAGAAAAAATGCCAATAATGCAACACCACAATACTCAACATAAAAATCGTGAGTTTTAACAAAACATATAGCAACCTATTTACTTTGCATAAACTAAAAAACGTGCGACTATCCATACCCAACTTTAAAATTACCCATGAAAAATTATGATAAATAACGATGTATTGCGCCGCGTGCGTTACGCTTTAAATTTAAATGATGCCGCGATGATAGAGATATTTGCGTTAAGCGATTATGAAATCACCCGCGAAGAATTATTGAAATTCTTGAAAAAAGACAATGAAGACGATTTTGTTTCACTCAATAACAAGAAGTTATCACTCTTTTTAGACGGTTTGATTACATACAAGCGAGATAAAAAAGAAGACGTGGTTGTTAAAAAAGCAGAATCCGAATTAGACAACAACGGTATTCTTAGAAAACTCCGCATTGCATTAGAATTCAAAGAAGAAGATATGTTGAACACGTTAGAACTTGCGGGATTTGGATTATCAAAACCCGAACTCAGTTCTTTTTTTAGACATGAAGCACACAAACATCATCGCAAATGTGGTGACCAAATTTTAAGAAATTTTTTACAAGGTCTGATTATTCATTTTAGAAAAGCGGATATTCAATCGGAAACCTAAAAATCAAACTATGCCGTTTTCTCGTGGCCACGCAGTTAAAACGGCTTTTACCACTGTTGCTAATGGAATAGCTAAAAATACCCCCCAAAATCCCCACAATCCGCCAAAAAACAATATCGCCACAATAATTGCAATCGCGTGTAAATTCACCGCTTCTGAAAATAATAGCGGCACAAGTAATACGCCATCGACAGCTTGAATAATCGCGTAAGCAATCACAATCGACATAAAATCATCGTTGCTAATTCCCCATTGAAAATACGCTACGCCTAAAACGGGAAAAGTTACCAACGTTGCGCCGATGTAAGGCAAAATAACTTGTAATCCCATCAACACCGAAAGCAATAACGCATAATTCAATCCCATAACAGCATACGTTACATAACTGACCGCGCATAAAATCAAAACTTCCGATACTTTGCCACGCACATAATTTCCAATTTGCGTATCGACTTCATGCCAAACATTAACGCTTAAATGCCGTTCTTTAGGTAAAAATTGTGTGAACCATGACATTAAAACTTCTTTATCTTTCAGCAGAAAAAACACCATCATCGGTACAAGAAACAAATAAATCATTGCGCTAATTAAACCCATTACTGACGCGGCTGAAACAGACAATAAACGTTGGCTGTAACTCAATAATTCAGTTTGTGCTACTTGAATAATTTCTTGAATTTTGGTTTCTGAAATCAATTTTGGATATAACTTAGGCAACTTCATAATGCCTGTTTGTGCATGGCTAATAATGCCTGGAATTTGCTGCACTAATTCAACGGCTTGTTGCGAAATTATGGGAATTAAAATAAACAATAAAAAAATCAAGCACGTTAGAAACAGTGAAAATACCACTATCACAGCAGGAAAACGCGATACATTTAAACGTTCTGTTTTATGAACAATACCCTCCAATAAATATGCAATACCAATCGATACAAAAACGGGCATTAACAGATCGGAAAGTGAATAAATTAACAAAAAACTGACTAATAAAATAATAGCTAATGAAACGGCTTGCGTATTAGGTAATACTTTTTTTAGCACGCGATTGAAAAAATTTAATGTCACAAATTGATTAGGTGAATTCATGCTTTTGCCTGTAATTTTGAAAAATAAACAAAACGACCACGTCCTTGTATTTTGGCTTCATATAAAGCGGCATCGGCATTTTCAATTAACAGCACTGTATTATCACCATCTTGTGGATAAAGACTAATTCCGATACTGACACCAATCGAAACATATCCCGCTTTCGCAAGATAAAAAGGGGTTGTTAATGCAACAATGATATTTTCAGAAACTAACGCCGCATCATTTGGCGCAGTAATGTTTTCTAATAAAACAATGAATTCATCGCCACCTAATCTTGCTACGGTGTCTGATTCACGCACACAAGAATTCAAACGTAACGCAACTTGTTGTAATAATTCGTCACCTGCCAAATGTCCAAATGTATCATTAACAGCTTTAAATTTATCTAAATCTAACAATAAAATAGCTAATTGATTTGTTTGACGATGTGCAATACTCATGCAATGTTCGATACGTTCAAGAACTAAACGTCTATTCGGTAATTTTGTTAGAGCATCGTAATACGCTAAATCGTACATTCTTTTATCTTGTGCTTTTTGAGCGGTAATATCGGATTGCGCTCCCACATAATTTGTGACGATTCCTGCTTCATTTTTAACAGCCGTAATAATTAACCATTTTGGAAAAATTTCACCATTTTTACGTCTGTCCCAAATTTCTCCCGCCCATGTTCCATCACGATTTAAAGAATCCCACATATTTTGATAAAACGCATCGTCATGATGTCCAGAACGCAAAAAACTGGTTTTTTGTCCAATCGCTTCTTCTGATGAATACCCTGTTAATTTCGTAAAAGCCGCATTTACACGCAAAATGACACTTTCTTTGTCTGTAATTACCATCGCTTCATTTGATTCAAATGCAATCGCGGCAATGCGTAATTCATTTTCTGCTTTTTTATATTCCGTAATGTCGAGTAACGAACCAATACAACCAATAAAAACACCTGCATTGTTAAACATAGGTGCGCCTTGATCTAAAACCCACCGCCATTCACCCGTTGCATGACGTAAACGGTATTCAATGCAAATGGTTTTGTATTTTTTAATGTTCGCAAAATAATGAACAAATTCTGTTTTGTTTATATCATCAGGATGAACCAATTGTTGCCATTCGTGGTAGGTAATAATGTCTTCTTTCCAACCAACAAAATCTAACCAGGCTTGATTTGAGAAAGTAGGTTCGCCTTTTTCATTGGTAATCCAAATCATAATCGGCGAATAATTTGCCATCAAACGGAAACGCTCTTCGCTGTGTTTTAGATCGGCTTCAAATTTTTTTCGAATTGATACATCTCGCAATGAACTTGCAAATAAAAAACCTTGCTCTGTCTCAATCGGACTCAAGCTAATTTCAACATCAATTTCAGTTCCATCTTTGCGTAATGCTAAAACGAAAGGAAATGTTCCCATTTGACGCGGATAAGGTGAATTGCAGTAGGAAGCGCGAAGAGTTGGATGATACGCACGGAATTTTTCTGGCACCAAAATTTCAATCGATTGTCCAACTAATTCATGCGATTTGTACCCTAATAGCATTTCAACTTGATTATTTGCCATAACGATAATCCCGTCTCTATCACTAATTACCGTTGCATCAGGTTGGGCATCAAAAATGGCTTTATGTTGTGCGTCTTTTACTCGTAATTCATTTTCAACTTGCTCAAGCTGTTCAATTTTACGTTTTAATTCAAGATGCCTATTTGTACAAATGCGTTTTCGCCATTTGCTCATCAAAATGTTCATTTAAAAAAAAGTTCCTCAAAGCAACATAACAATAAATAAAGCCTTAATTTTTTCATTTTGTTAATTCAATTTTTTGAGTTTAACTAAATGCACGCGCCGACTGTCTGCTTTTACAATTTCAAATTTCAAATTATCAATGATTAAACTTTCGCCTTTATGCGGCATGTGTTCAAGTTCTTGAACTAAAAAACCTCCGACTGTATCGTATTCGTCAGTCGCTAATTGTGTGCCGAATTGTTCATCAAATTTGTCAATTGGCATTAACGCTTTGAGCATAAATTCATTTTCGTTACGTTGAAAAACATAATTTTCATCATCTTTATCGTCATGTTCATCTTCAATGTCACCGACAATTTGTTCCAAAACATCTTCGATGGTTACTAAACCTGCGGCTTGCCCGTATTCATCGACAACAACTGCCATGTGATTACCGTTTGTCCGTGATTCTTTTAACAGCACATTTAAGCGTTTGCTTTCAGGAACGATACTGACAGAACGCATAATTTCTTGGACAGTTAAATTTTTATTTTCAAAAATTTTCACCAACAAATCTTTTGTCAGCAAAACACCAATCACTTTGCTTTTATCGCCATCGATTACGGGATAACGAGAATGCCCCGATTCAATTACTAGCGGTAAAATACTTTCCAGCGTGGCATCTTTTGGCAACACAATCATTTGTACACGCGGAATCATAATGTCACGCACGCGCATTTGCGATACTTGCAAAACGCCTTCAATCATTGAAAGCGCGTCGGTGTCAAGCAAATTGCGCGATTTAGCTTCGCGTAATAATTCAAGCAAATCATCTAAATCTTGTGGTTCGCCTGTGAGTAAATGGCTAATTTTTTCAAGCCACGATTTTTGCGGCGTACTGGGAGGGTAATCGTCACTCATAATTCGGTGTCTTCATAAGGATTAGGAATTGATAGTGTTTGTAAAAATGCAATTTCTTTAGCTTCCATTTCTTGTGCTTCTGTATCGTCGATATGGTCATAACCGAGTAAATGCAGCATTCCGTGTACCACAATATGCGCCCAATGATTGTGCAAAGTTTTATTTTGTTCTTGCGCTTCACGCTCTAAAACTGGCGCACAAATCACTAAATCACCAAGTAAGTTTAATTCTATTTCATCGGGAACTTCAAACGGGAAACTGAGAATGTTAGTTGCACCGTTTTTATGGCGATACGTTTCATTGAGTTGCGCTGATTCAGTTTCGTCTACAATCCGAATCGTAAGTTCAAATTCTTCGTTTAAACTCGCTAAAACTGTATTTACCCATAATTCTAATTGCGCGTCGCTTGGTTGTGAATCTGATTCAAAAACACGTTGAATGTCGATGATGTTCATTTTTGTTTTTTCTCAAACGCTTCGTAGGCCTCGACAATGCGTTGCACTAACGGATGACGCACCACATCGCGTGCGCTGAAATGCGTGAAACTGATGCCTTCGACTTCGTTCAACACTTTTAATACATGATGTAAGCCCGACATTTTTTCTGATGGCAAATCGATTTGGGTAATATCGCCCGTAATCACCGCTGTCGAACCAAAACCTAAGCGAGTTAAAAACATTTTGATTTGTTCAACCGTCGTGTTTTGGGCTTCGTCGAGAATGATAAAAGCGTTGTTCAAGGTGCGACCCCGCATATAAGCCAACGGCGCAACTTCAATCACGCCTTTTTCAAGCAATTTTTCCACGCGCTCAAGCCCTAACATTTCATGCAGCGCGTCATAAAGTGGACGTAAATATGGGTCAACTTTTTGCGCCATGTCACCTGGTAAAAAACCTAATTTTTCACCCGCTTCAACCGCTGGGCGCACCAGAATAATTTTGCGAACTTGCTCAGTTTGCAAAGCATGAACCGCGCACGCCACCGCTAAATACGTTTTGCCCGTTCCCGCAGGGCCAATACCAAAATTCACATCATGCGAGACAATTTTTTGCAAATAACCAATTTGATTCGCGCCACGTCCTTTGATTAAACCGTGTTTGGTTTTAATGACAACGGGTTCTACGACGGGAATTTCAGGTTGCAAACGCACTTCAATCGACGCTTCTTGCAACGCTAAATGCACGAGTTCTGGTGTAATAAAATCTTTTTCGGTTGCCGCAAATAACGATTCCATCACTGCTCGACACCCT
>JBASLW010000093.1:0-2743 GCA_049656545.1 Methylococcaceae bacterium | reverse complement strand
TGGCTAAACGTTGACGTTGCCCACCAGATAAACGCATTCCGCCACGTCCGACAATAGTTTCTAAACCTTGTGGCAATTCTTTAATGGTTTCGGCTAATTGGGCAATTTTCAGCGCATTCCATAATTGTTTATCGTCGGCTTTTTTGCCCAGTGTCAAATTAGCACGAATCGAATCATTAAATAAAATCGGATTTTGCAAAACCGTGACGACATTTTCACGCACCACATCTAAACCAATTTGTTCAATTTGCACACCGTTAAAACAAATTTTGCCTGACGTTGCTGAATAAAGTCCGATTAAAACTTGAATCAACGTCGATTTTCCACCACCACTTGCACCCACTAATGCGACTTTTTCCCCTGCGTTAATCTGTAATTGAATCCCGTTGAGAATTTTTTTATCGCCATAACTGAATTGCAAACTTTCAACACTCACAGAAACCGTTTGCTTGTTTAAAAATGGATTTTTTTGATGTGGATAACGTGGCTCTTGTCGCAATGCCGTTAATTTATTGATGCGAGCCAACGCGCCTTTTGCACCATAAAACGCATATTGAATGTTTAAAATTTCTTGAACTGGCGACATCATGAACCACAAATAACCAAAAACGGCGAGCATTTCACCAATTGTTAAATTGGAATAAAACACCATCAGCATCGCGCACGCTCTGAAAATATCAAAACCGAATAGAAAAATTAAAAAACTCAAACGTGACGCAGCTTCGCTTTTCCACGCAAACGCACTGGAATTCGTTTTAACTTTGAATGCTAAATCAACTAATTGTTCGCAATAATGTTTTTCGCGATTACTCGCACGGATTTGATGAATGGCTTCAAGTGTTTCAGTTAACGATTGTTGGAAAATTTCGTAAGCCGAATTTTCTTTGCTTTTGAGATGTTTCACATTCGCACCAATCACACGCGTGAAATAAATCACAACAGGATTTAGCAACAAAATAAACAAGCCCAATTGCCAGTGCATCCAAAGCAAAATCACTGCCGTTCCCGTGACGGTCAAAACGGCGACCAATAATTTAGACACCGTCGAACCAACAAAATTATCAATTGTGTCTAAATCTTTGACTAAATAAGTGCTGACCGTTCCTGAACCTAAACTTTCGTATTCGGTCATCGAAATGGTTTGCAAATGCCCCACCAATTCGCGACGTATTTGAAACACAATGTCTTTTGCAATCAAGGTAAATTGCCGCGATTGCAACACATTTAAAATCAACGCTAAAAATCGCAAAATCACCGTTAGCAATAAAACCGCACCAATATAAAGTAACGGTGATTGCCATTGAGCAGGTGAAATTGCGTTCACAATTTTCACCACGCTTGCGGGTTTTTCAAGCAACACTTCATCCACCAACAGCGGCATTAAAAGTGGCACAGGAACGCTGACAATCGTAGCGAAAATCGCAATTAAATGTGCTGAAACGAGTTGCTTTTTATGTTGCTTTGCAATCGAGAGAATGTAGCGCCACGAATACGTTTGAACGGGCATTTTTTAGGCTTGATTTGCAGCAGCTTGAGCGGCTTCGTATTTTTTGCGTTTGTCGCATTTTTCAGTGCAAACACATTCCGCTGCCGATTTACCGCCGCCGCATGAGCCTTTAATCGCATTGCGTCCGAAAATTACGCCGACAGCCATAATTGCAATAACAAAAAGCATTGCGCCAAATGTAATTAAAAAAGTCATCATTTCTGTTTCTCCTAAAAATAAAAAATTAAAGTTCAATTCGCACGCCGAGTTCAATTACTCTTTCGACGGGAATTCTAAAAAAATTCATCGCACTACTTGCATTGTGAAATAAAAATAAAAATAAACCTTGTCGCCATTCAGGCATTTTACTACGCGGTTTGAACGTAATGTGTTCATTACCAACAAAAAATGACACATTATTCATATCTAAATCTAGCCCCTTTTTGCTGGCTAAACTGAGCGCGTAACGAATATCAGGACTTTCTTTGAAACCAAAATAAAGTTTAATTCGATAAAATTGGTCATGTGAGCCGAACGTTTTAACTTTAATTTGCTGATTTTCATCATCAATAAACGGCTCTTCTGTCGTGACAATCGTTAACACCACAATTCGCTCATGAATAACGTGATTGTGTTCTAAATTATGAAGTAACACTTGTGGTACGCCGTGCAAATTTCGCGCTAAATAAATCGCCGTTCCTTTTACTGTCACTAATTCATGGCTGGCAATTTTTTCTTCTAATTCTTCAAATAAAATTTTCTTTTCATCAATGGCTTCTGCTAAAACGGCACGACCTTTCATCCATGTTGTCATCAATAAAAATAAACCAACACCCACAATAATAGGCAACCAGCCGCCTGATAAGACTTTCAAGCTGTTTGACAATAAAAAAATCGTATCAATTAACGCAAATACACCTAAAAATAAGTAACTTGCAATCGGATTCCAATGCCACAACGCGCGAATCACAATGAACGATAATAATGTATCTATCATCATTGTTCCGATAACCGCAATGCCATAAGCAGATGCTAAATTTGATGATGATTCAAATCCTAACACCAATACGAATACGGCAAACATCAATAACCAATTCACGGAAGGAATATAAATTTGTCCAATTTGACTGTCAGATGTATGCGAAATAGTCATGCGTGGACAATAACCAAGTTGAATAGCTTGTTTGGTAATTGAAAATGCACCTGAAATAACGGCTTGTGACGCAATCACGGTCGCTAACGTTGATAAAATCAATA
>JBASLW010000092.1:0-4026 GCA_049656545.1 Methylococcaceae bacterium | reverse complement strand
AAAGACATTGAAGACCTTTGTCGCTCGCGTGAATTGATGGGGCGGTGGCGTGAACGTGGCGATCGGGTGGTAGGTAAAATTGAAGAATTCGGTTTTGATGCTTCTGAAACCGACACGTCGATTAAGTACAACATTTGGAACGGTATGCCAACGCAACCAATACAAGGCAATTGCGATTTAATCAAAGATTTGCTGTTTGGTTTGGTCAATGAAAAATTAGAACATTATCAATACGTTTTGAAATGGCTCGCGTATCCATTGCAACACCCAGGTGCAAAATTAAAAACGTCGCTGGTATTTCATGGCGGTCAAGGTACAGGTAAAAATCTATTTTTTGAAGCATACGCGGCAATTTATGGACGATACGCAAAAGTGATTGATCAATCCGCCATCGAGGACAAATTTAACACTTGGGTATCAGGAAAATTGTTTTTAATCGCTGACGAAGTGATTGCACGGCATGACCTTTTTCAGCTCAAAAATAAACTCAAAGCGATTATCACGGGCGATACCATTCGCATCAATCCCAAAAACCTGCCTGATTATTTTGAAAAAAATCAGTTCAACATGGTTTATTTATCAAATGAAATTCAACCCGTTGTGCTTGAACAAGATGATCGGCGGCATTCGGTGTTTTGGATTAAGGGCAAGCAGGATGACGATTTTTACAAGTCTGTCGCGGCTGAAATCAAAAACGGCGGTGTCGCCGCTTTCTATCATTACCTGTTGCATTTGGATTTAGGCGATTTTAACGAACACACCAAGCCTGTTGAAACCGATGACAAAAAAGAGCTTATCGACTTAAACCGCAATCCAATCCAGCGTTTTTTTTTTCATGGGTGGGCGGCGAATTGGATGATGTTCAAGTGCAACCCGCCCTTTCGACGGACGTTTATGAACTTTACCGCGCGTGGTGTTTAAAAAATGGTTTTCATAGCACCGATATTTCAAAAGTTGTGGCGCAATTGGTTAAGTCATGCGGCGTTGAAAAACATCGAAAGCGTTACATTGAAGGTGTCGCTATGACAAAAAACCCTGCCCCGATTTTGTACCCACCCAATAGTATCGAATTACCGCCGTCGGAATCTGAATCGGCGTGGCTGGGTAAGTGTGTTGCAAATTTTAGATTAGCAGTAAAAGCCTATAAAGGCGGTACTTATGATTGATTGTGCTAGGTATGTGTTAGGTCTGTGCGCGGTTTGTGCTAGGTCAGAAACCGCGTCATTATTGGGCTGTGCTGGGTGTGCTAGGTCAATGCGCGTGCGTATGTGCGAGAGCTTTTTAATTTTACAAAACAAACTCTCATGCGCGTATTTGCGTTTTCACCTAGCACACCTAGCACAGACACCGCGATTGCTACGTTTTCACCTAGCACAGACTTAGCACAGACCTAACACATACCTAGCACACATCATTATTTTTATATTTTTTTAAACAAAAAAAGAAAAATGAATAAAGAAAAACACTAAATAAGCCCGTCTTCTTTCTGACGGTTTTATTTTTAAAGACACAAAGCGCGAATAACAAACCAAGGGGGGTGGGGAATGAATTTAGATTTTGAGCACATGCAAACCAAAGCAACAGAAAACGGCTTTTAATTAAATCCATTTACAGGTTTTAAGTTGGTAGAAATCGCAAACGGCTGTGATTTGCATTTTGAAAACCTGAATGACGTGAACAACTACATCGATGCGTGTGATTTGAGCGATGCTGAATTGAGAAAACGTTACAACAGCGAGATTGCAGAATGAACAAAACATCCACACCAACAATTGACGCTGAAATTGCTTTCGCAATGAAAAAAATGCCTCCTGTTGAAATTAGAAAAGTTATGGAACTAATTAAAGCCTACACAACTCATGGCGTTTGGTTTTATCCAGTTCCTGCTGTTTCACCTGAAGACTTTGTGCGATTACATAACGAATCTAATGAAAAATTAGCAGTTCTACTTAATCATTTTGAGAATACAAAACAATGAAAAACAATGAAAAACAATTAAAAACAATGAACTAACTGGCGTTTTCATTGAAAAACGCTGTCCTAAATGTGGTTCAACGTTACTTGGAAACAAAGTGGGTGACGAATGGTGCAGTTTTATTGGTGGACATCAGGAAAAGGCGTGTGATTTTGGTTTGAATTTTGACCAAAAACGTACCGAAACCGAACAAAAAATAAATCAAGGCGCACGCTTAACAACACGCAGATTACATTTAACACAGGAATAACCATGTTTTTCAAAAACGCATCATTCTACAAAATCGGCGAAAACAGAAAATTCACAGTTGATGAACTTCGCACAGCACTTGAACAAAATCCTTTCGTTGAATGCTTGGCAACACAAACATTCAACAGCGGCTTTGTGTCGCCAATTGAAGGCGACGACCGTTTAGTGGTTCAAATCAAACCCCAATTTTTTGCCATTTGCTTAAAACGACAGGAAAAAATCATCCCGTCGTCATCCGTCAAAGAATCTGTTGATAAAAAAATAAAAGAGCTTCAACAAGACAATGTACCAATCGACAAAAAATTGAAATTAGAAACCAAACAAAACGTTCAAGTTGAACTCGCCACACGCGCGTTATCAAAAATTGAAAAAACGATGGCGTATTTTGATTTGGAAAACGGTTGGTTGGTGATTGATACCGCATCTGCTAAAAAAGCAGAACATTTGCTCTCCAATACGCCAATCGAATGCGAAAACGGTAAAAAACTGTCCATTATCGCAACCGCCATTGACGCAGGTGGACATCGAACGGAAGCCGTCAAAGATTATGTGCGCCGCAAACAAATCAAACGCCCACTTGCGATATTTGGCGCAACGTCAACCACCGCGCCTGTGCTTTCAAAACCCAAAGCCACCGACGTGAATTTTCGCGGGCAACTCAACAAATTCGGCGTTCACATTCAACACGTCGGCACGATTCAAATTAAACACAAAATTTTTGCCCGTTTATCTGCCGATGCTGACAAAGAATCGCCCGAACGTTCACTGCATTTCAGTGAACAATTAGAACGTGAGTTTTTCGCTGGCTTTACGTCTGAAACATTTGACCCCAAAACAGGGCGATTTGTGAACAAGCGCGGGGCGCGTAACGAACCGCTTGATACTTACGTCTACGCTTATGCCGCCGCACATCATCATGAATTGCGCTTGCATACTTACTCAAAAGCACGTTGGGCAGAATTAGTTGGTGAAATTTCGTCACCGACTGAACCAATTGGTGCAAATTCGTCGCCAGTTGAATCTAAACCGAAAAAATCATTTTTTATCCCCGACTAAAAGGCACGCATGGACACTGACGCAATAGAAAAAATAAAGCAGGACATAATTGAAACCGCATTGAGTTTTGGACATTCGCAACCTATTGCGTCGGATTTAGCAATGTGTGCCGCGAAAAAAATCATGAAATCTATCGGTGGTAGTCGCCATTACATTCCGAAATCAGATATTTCTGAACGCAACGAAAAAATAAAAGCAGAATTCAATGGGAAAAATAAGGCGGAATTATTAAAAAAATATGCGGTTAGCAAATCAACTTTCTATTCGATTATTCCAAGAAAGGTGGAAAATGATTATTAGCCTATCAACGGCATTCATGCTGGCTGGTGGAATTATTTTTTTAGTATTTTGGATTATTGATTATGTCGTTAATCATGATTTAGAAGTTGAAGACGATGATTATGGAAACTAAAAAACAAGATAAAGTCAGTGATGCTCAAATCTTGCGTGAACTTTACGACTTGTTGAATGATAAAGAACTCAATGTTGATGCAGAAAAACAAGCACGCTATTTGGAATTACAATTGGAAGCCGAAAAGCGTAAGTTGCTTTGATTAAAAACGATAAACTAAATTTAATGTGGTGTTTGATTTGGTTGATACAAAGTATTTAAACGAGTATGAGACTGTAAGAACTTGTGTGTAAACAGTTAAAAGGTAGAAGGTAATCGATCTTCAAACCAAATCATAAACTGATTGATAGCCAAGTTCCAATCTTGCAAAGGCATAGACCAGTTTTTAGCAGCT
>JBASLW010000091.1:0-12586 GCA_049656545.1 Methylococcaceae bacterium | reverse complement strand
TTGCAGGGCAGATGAACAGTTTGCACATCAAAACCGTCAAAGGCGGGCGTTGGACGGCTGAAACGGTGAAAAGAGTTGCCGCCAGAATAACTATGCAAATGGGTTAAGTTTTCCTGCGTTATAATTAACAAGATATAGGTAACAACGGGAGTGGTGATGAAATTTGGATATGGTTTAAGTGATTTTAGAGCTTTAATTTTTGAGGGGTACTATTATCAAGATAGGACCTCGCATATTCCGTTATTAGAAAATGCAGGAAAGCAACTTATTTTCATTCGTCCTCGTCGTTTTGGAAAAAGTTTATTGCTTTCTATGCTCGGTTACTACTACGATGTAAATCACACGCAGGAGTTTAATGCTTTATTTGGTTCTTTAGCGATTGGTAAAGAACCTACACCTTCTCACAATCAGTATTTGATAATGAAGTGGGATTTTTCGCTTATTAAATCAACAGATGATGTTGATGACATCGAGCAAGCAATCCATGAACATTTAAATGATTGCATCAAAGAATTTTCTACTCGGTATAAAACACTTCTTGTTTCAGATATTGAAATTTCAGCCAATGCCCTTTCGTCATTTCGCTCTGCGTTACTAGCAATTAACAGTACCGCGCATAAAATTTATCTACTCATTGATGAATACGACAATTTTGCAAACGAAGTTCTTACTACACGAAATAGAGAATACAAAGCTCTGTTGCATGGAGAAGGATTATTAAAAACCGTATTTAAAGCAGTTAAAGCCGCCGCGAGCGGTCAAGGTTTAGATCGTGTTTTTATTACAGGTGTGTCACCAGTAGTTTTAAGTGATATGACTAGCGGTTATAACGTAGCAGCTTCTATTTATTTAGACCCAGAATTTAATGAATTGTGTGGCTTTACAGAAGCTGAATTGTGTCAAATTTTGGCTAATTTACCGTTAGATTCGCAGCAACAAAATAATGCGTTAAATTTAATGCGAACATTTTATAACGGTTATCGTTTTAGTACGCAAAGTGAAACTACTAGCATTTATAACCCGACTTTAACATTGTATTTTCTAAAAAAATTATAAGATAGTCACCGTTATCCTGAATTTATGCTTGATGAAAATTTGAGTATGGATCGCAACAAATTGGTTTATATCTCGAAGTTGCCGCATGGCGAAGAGGTTTTAATTAAAGCCCTCAGTGGAGGCGATTCCGTCGTCATTCCTCAACTCGCTCGGCGATTTGGGGTTGAAGATATGCTCACGGCTGTGAAAGACGAAACTTTTATGGTTTCGTTAATGTACTATTTTGGCATTTTAACGCTAGCAGGAAGGGCTGGCGCATTCGGAAAATGGCAGTTAAAAATTCCTAATCTTGTTGCCAAGCAATTGTATGTCGAACGATTACAAGAACTTTTACTTCCTACTTATGAAGATAAACAAGAGATTTCTACTGTTGCAGAAACATTTTGTTTAACAGGAAATTTACAACCACTGTGCGATTTCCTAGAAAATCGTTATTTTCCGATTCTTTCCAACCGTGATTATCGCTGGAGCAATGAACTCATTATCAAAATTGCTTTCATGACGCTGCTCTTCAACGACAACATTTACATGATGCTTTCGGAAGCCGAAACTGATCGTGGCTATGTAGATTTAAGTTTGATTGTGCGCCCTGATATGCGGCAGTTCCAAGCGTTAGATTTGGTGTTAGAGTTCAAATATATCGGTTTAAAAGAACTTGCAATGAAAGGCGCGGAATTGAAAGCATTGCCTCAAAATGAGCTATCGAAATTGCCCCTAGTAAAATCAAAACTAGACGAAGCAACGGCTCAGGCTACAGATTACGCAAAATCGCTATCTGATTGTTATCGGCTTGATAGAATTCGTGCGTTTAGCGTAGTCGCGTTAGGATTTGAGCGTGTTGTTTGGGTTGAAAATTAAAATTCAGCCCTTGGTAACAGGTTGTTCTGGGGAATGCTTGTGAAATGTTTCGCCACTTTTAAAATTAACGACGTTGGGACTAGCTACGCCAAATTGTGGTAACAAGCCTTACAAGTGAAGCGGGTGATTGAACGATTGACACATTAAGATTTATTGCTGATTATGCTCTATAAGAATTAAGTTTTTGGATGCAAATTGTGATTATTTTAATTGGGTCAAAGAAAGGTGGTGTTGGAAAGTCTACGTTAGCTACGAATGTAGCAGCGTTTCTTGCGATACATAATAAAGATGTCGTATTAGTAGATGCTGACCGTCAAAGTACAAGTTCAAATTGGTCTTATGATAGAAGCGAAACGGATAAGCCACAGCTTGTTTGTGTACAAAAATATGACAATATCAAGAAAACGCTGCAAGATTTAGGAAATCGTTACGAATATATCATAGTTGATTGCCAAGGGAGGGATTCTGTTGAACTTAGAACAGGATTGCTCGCAGCAGATATTTGTATTGTTCCTTGCTGTCCATCGCAAGCCGATTTAGACACTATTGATTCTGTCGTCGATGTTATAACAACAGCACAAGAAATTAACGAAAATTTGAAGTCTTATTGTGTTTTAACAAAAGCTCCTACTAATCCAAGTATTACAGAGATTGCAGAAGCACGAGATTATTTGGCAGACTACACACAAATTAAATTACTTGAAACAATTATTAGTGAACGAAAAGTATTTCGTGATGCTCTAGCTAATGGATTTAGCGTGCTTGAAATGGATAATGATAAAGCCAAAGAAGAACTTGAAAGTTTTATGCGAGAAATTTTGTCATGATTAAAAAGCGTGTCCCACAATCAACTAAAAATAGAGAAGTATTAAAAGAAATAGAGAGTAATTTTGTTAAAAATGTCGAGAGAGATAACTTATCCTCTTTAACATTAAACGAATTAGCTACCCGTTTTGAATCTATCGAACAACAAGCGCAATTATTGCAAGGTCGCATTCTGCTTGAAGCTAGAAATAGATTTGAATCCGACACTTTATTTGGTCAATGGATTCAGGAATCTGGTGGCGCATTATGCGCCTGCGGAAAACAACATCGAACTAGACTGATTAACTTAGCTAAGTTTTTTGAAAATCGGGAACTAGATAAAATATCAATTACGGCAGCTTATGAAATTTCTGCTCCTATAAACTCGGATATTGCAGAGCAAATTTATGAACTTGCTCGCGGTAAAAATTTATCTGTTGCAGAAATCAAAAAACAAATTACACAAATAAAAAACAATTCCAACGAAATTTCTGAATCAATTAAAAATACAAAACAAATTGCAAACCAAAGTAAAACAGTTCTATTACCTATTACTACAGATATTAAGTCGCGTATTATTTCCGAAATTGGTGATATTTCTCCTATGAAAGCCTTGCAAATTTTAGATGACGTGATGAATGAATTTCGGTTGAAATTACAGAATGAAATCTAATCTTTTTTCCGTAACGACCAACCGTCCATTTCTGATACATCATCGTTATCAGTAAGTTTGATATTCAAACGCACTTCATTAGCAGAATCCGCATTTTGTAAAGCCTGTTCATAATCAATTTTCTTTGCTTTGTACAAATCAAAAATCGCTTGATCAAACGTTTGCATTCCCAATTCCCGCGATTTTGCCATTAACGCTTTCATGCCAGCTGTATCACCTTTCGCAATCAAGTCTTGCATCAACGGCGAATTTAACAAAATTTCAATCGCTACACAGCGCGTATTTTCAGGGGTTTTAATCAAGCGTTGTGAAATGATAGCTCGCAAATTCATCGAAATATCTTGTAGTAATTTCTTGTGCGTCGAATTGGGGAACAAGCCTAAAATTCGGTCAATGGCTTGATTTGAATTATTCGCGTGTAAGGTAGCCAACACTAAATGCCCTGTTTGAGCAAGTTCTAAACACGTTGACATGACTTCTTCACTGCGAATTTCACCCAACAAAATTACGTCTGGAGCTTGGCGTAACGTATTTTGTAGCGCGTTTTCCCAAGTGTGCGAATCCACACCAATTTCACGTTGCATTAACACACAATTTTTCGGTTTGTGAACATATTCAATTGGATCTTCTAAGGTAATAATGTGACTGCGGCTATTTTCGTTTCGATGATCAATCATTGCCGCCATCGAAGTCGATTTACCCGACCCCGTTGATCCCACCATAATAATCAGTCCATTTTTTGCCATCATTATGTCTTTTAAAACATCAGGCAATCCCAGTCCTTCAATCGTTGGAATTTGTGCGGCAATGACACGCATCACCAACCCACAGCAATTTTGTTGTCGATACGCATTAACCCGAAAACGTCCTAAATTTGGCGGCGAAATCGCAAAATTACATTCATGTAACATTTCAAATTCGTTTTTTTGCTTATCATTCATAATGCAAAACGTGAATGCTTTCGCTTCTTCAGGTGTCAATGCTTTATCTCGTAATGCAATGACATCCCCCTTACATTTCATTGTTGGCGGAGAACCCGCCGTAATAATTAAATCTGAACCTGAAACGGCAAGCATTTCAGCTAAAAAATCATACAATTCGTGTTCAATGTTTTTACTTATCATTCTGTTTTGTTTTCAATGTGATAGTTTGAAAATCTGGAAAGTTCCTTTCCGCAACGAGTGCAGTAACTTATGCAAACATTGCGCGGTAATTTCACATTTTTTATCTCAATTTTGACCTAAAAATTTTCAATTCGACTGTCAATTTGAATGCCAATCTAAAATTTTTAATTAAAATTCAAAAAGTTATATCAATTACTTAAAAACAATTTAAAAATTTATGACGATTTCAATTCAAAATGAATGTCATATCACACACGCCAAAAAAGTTAATTGCGGCATATCACTTACTTTTTTGTTGGTAATTTTAGAAATTGCAAGTTTTGATTGAGCGCGTTTTGAAAATTATCTGACTGCAAATACGCAACAATCTTGAACAATCTGAATTTATCGCTAGAATCCGCCACCAGCTACACAGAGTTCGTTCATTTCAAGGAATTTGAGAAAAAGCCACGAAAGGCTAAATTTAGGCAGAAAGCCAAAAGAACACGAGGGAAGGGCTTCCCTCCCTGCGCTTGAATGCTCCAACATTCAAACCGCAGACTTGTTAGTCAACCTTTAAGCACATCACTAACAATTACAATGAGGGAAACCCAAAAATGGTTACTACATCAAAAAAACAATTGAAGTATAACAGAATCGCAAAACAAGCGGGTATGACGCTTATCGAATTAACCGTCGTCTGAGATTTCCAATCCTACGCCCTTGTACTTTTTAGTATGATACTCTGTAAGCATTATGGCACTTGATTTGGTAATTTTAAACCGCTAACGAGCTTTGTCATTTCATAGTTATCCAATTTAACTACCACGCCAATTCCATCAACGCGCTTTGCCAACAAACAAATACGGTGCCGTGTTATCAATCAGTTCATCTAACAACGAATGGTCAATGTCTGCAATTAAATTTGTTGGCGTTCCAACTAATATATCGCCAGCTGGCATAAGTAATGATGTTTTTGGATTAAGAATGACATGATGACCATTACCACAAACACGACAAAATACTGTATCGCCATCTTTTATATTTCGTCCCAAAGTCACAACTGGACCGCACATTGGACAATCTTTCATTGGAATACCAGAGTCACTGTGACCAATGATGTCATTTAATTCACCATTTCGTCCGATGTCGGTAAATATCTTGCTAAATTTTTTATCAAATTGCGTTCCTTCATTCATTGAGATTTGTTCTAATGCCGCCTCTAAAGGCATTCCTTTTCGATAAGGACGACTGCTTGTCATTGCATCAAAGGCATCAACTAAGCCGATAATTCTCGCGCTTACACCAAGCGATTCACTAGAAATACCATAAGGATAACCTCGTCCGTCTGGGCGTTCGTGATGTCCGATAATTGCTTCTTGAACAAAATCAATTAACGGATGTCCATATAACACACGAATTCCTACATCTGGATGTGTTTTGATAACACCATATTCTGCATCGGTTAATTTATCGGTCTTGCCCAAAATAGCATCTGGCACGCCAACTTTTCCTAAGTCATGTAAAAAACCTCCTAAACCAATAGCTGTCGATTCTTTGTGTGACAAACCAGAAGCCGAGGGTAGACGCGAAGCAAATTGCGAAACTCGCCACAAATGCCCACCTGTATAAGCATCACGCGCTTCAACTAAAAATGCCATTGTATAAAGCGTTTTTAATAAATCATCTACTTTTGCTTGAGCAATGAAATGTCCATTCGTTATTGAGATAGTAAGCTAGATTTTTTGAGTTTTTACATGATGCTAAACTGACCCTCGTACAAATTGGCATAGTTATCTATCGCAACACATTGATTATTCGAGTACGAATTATTCTATCATAGTATAAAGGCGTGAATGAGTGCTCACACTTTTGACAGGATTGAAATTTAACCATCGCTGCTTTTCATAATTAACCTAATGGGTTATTATGCTGCCATGGAAAAATACATACCACACTGTAAATTATCGACAGTCAAATCATTACTGGAATTAGGTAAGGTGCGATCAACGCAAAGTGCTTTAACTGGTGGTTCAGCGTTAGGATTAGATTTTAGAAATGCTTGAAGTGATTAACGGTTTAACGTCATCAGATTTTTATAAAAGTATGACTACTCATGCTAATAATCGTATTTGGCAAGATGTTTATCGACCTGTAACCCAAGTTGGTGAAGTGTATTTGAAATTAACCGTTATTGATGATGTTCTTATCGTTTCTTTTAAGGAGTTATAACTATGGAATGCGTATCATGTGGTGCAATGGACTTAGTGAGTGATTGCCGTAACATTTCTTATAACTATAAAGGCGAATCAACAATTATTCCTGATGTAAAGGGGGATTTTTGTGTTGCTTGTGGTGAAGCTGTTTTGGATAAAGAAGAATCTCAAAGAGTTAGTACAGCCATGTTAGCATTTAACAAACAAGTAAATTCAGCGATTGTTGACCCAACTTTTATTTCCAAGGTTCGTAAAAAACTTGCTCTTGACCAACAAGAAGCTGCTCAAATTTTTGGCGGTGGTGTGAATGCGTTCTCCCGTTATGAAAATGGTAAAACCAACCCCCCTTTAGCATTAGTTAAATTGCTTAAAATACTTGATAGACACCCAGAGTTATTGCCTGAAGTGATAACAGCCTAATTAAGAAACCATAATTGATGATTATAAAATGCGTAGCCTATAAAAATGGCAAAAGTTTAGGTGATATATCAGTTGATGATATTAGTGACATTCTCGAACAAGAGGGAACTTTTGTTTGGTTAGGATTACATGAACCCAATGATATTTTGTTGAATCAAATCAAGGAAGAATTTGGTTTGCATGAATTAGCCATTGAAGATACTCGCTCTGCACATCAAAGACCTAAATTAGAAGAATACGGTAATTCTTTATTTGTAGTTTTGCATACAGCATCGCTTTCAGAGCAAAGTGTTGATTTCGGTGAAACACATATTTTTGTTGGGACACGATTTTTAGTCACAGTAAGACATGGAATGAGTTCAGGTTATCAAAAAGTGCGTGATCGTTGTGAATCTATGCCAGAAAAATTGGCAAAAGGTTCTGGTTTCGGGCTTTATGCAGTCATGGATTATATTGTCGATAACTATGTACCTGTGATTGATGGATTACAAGAACGTTTTGAAGAAATTGAAACGGCAATTTTTGAAAATCATCCAAGTCATCAGACAATGGAGCAATTATACGGTTTAAAACGTGAATTACTTAAACTACAAAATGCTATTACACCCTTGATTGATATTTGTAATGAATTGATGCGTTTCCATGAAATTGTTATTGACCATGATGTAAATATCTATTTTCGAGATATTTCTGACCATTTAAAACGAAACAATCAAGCTATTGATAGCATGAGAGAAATGTTAATTGCGGCTATGCAAGTTCATTTAACCTTTGAAACGATTAGACAAAATGAAGTAGTCAAAGGTTTAGCAGGTTGGGGGGCTATTTTGGCTATTCCAACGATGATATTTAGTTGGTATGGTATGAATTTCAAGTATATGCCTGAGCTTGAATGGGAATTTAGTTATCCTGTTGTGATGGGCGTTATATTGTTCGGGTGCGTTGCACTTTATGCTCGATTGAAACGAAAAGGCTGGCTTTAAGACTGCTGTAATGAATTCTGTAAGAAATTCTTGCCCGTTATGTGGTAATTTGTTTTCTTGCTCATCTGTCAATACTTGTTGGTGCATGAATTATCCAGCGATTATTTCGATTGATGATAATCAAACAGAGTGTTTTTGTGAAACTTGTTTAAGTAAGATAATACAAGAAAAAATAATTCAGACATTGAATTCGTTAAATCTTCAAGAAAGCATTTCAGTTGCTAAAAATTACCAAAATTATGAAAAATTGATTGAAGGAATTGATTACTTTGTTGAGCAGGGAAGTTATGTTTTTACAAAGTGGTATCACCTTAAAAGAGGAATATGCTGTCAAAATGGATGTCGTCATTGTCCCTATTCCCGTGTATAAATTGTCAGAAGGAGTTTAAATGTCCGTTGATGTCCATTGTTAATGCGGAAAAATGAGATTGTTACTTCTGAATTGTCTATTACTTAAAATGAGAGGTTTTTATGCAAAAAATAAGTTTTGGTTCACTAATTAAAAAAGGAATTTTTATGTCGTCATTACTTGCTTTTATGCAGCTTACTCATGCAGAAAAATTAAGTGTTGGTCAACAAGCACCATTATTTCAACTTCAAGCACAAGATGGTAGTACATTAGATTTAGCAAGTCGTAAGGAAAAAGGCTGGACTGTTCTGTATTTTTATCCCAAAGCTGGTACGCCAGGTTGCACTACACAAGCCTGTGCGTTTCGTGATGCAATTAAAATCATTAGAAATGAAAACGCTGATGTTTTTGGTATTAGCACCGATGATATTCAATCTTTACAAAAATTCCACAAAGAACATCAACTCACTTTTACACTCCTTTCTGATTCTGATGCAAAAGTGACCGAGGCGTATGGGGTTAAAATGCCAATTATCACAGCAGCAAAACGTTGGACATTTATTCTTGACCCATCGTTAACAGTTCGTCAAATTGACGATGATGTTGACCCTGCTATGGATGCAAAACGTGTAGCTGAAGAATTGAAAAAACTTCAATCGCAGTAAAAAATGAATAAAATCAATCCTGAAAAGTTGATGTTATCTAAGTGGACAGCAATTAAACCTAAACAAAAAGAACGTCATTTTATAGTGACGAAACTTGTTCGTGATGAGAATGAAATGATTATTTCTTGCGAGTTAGAAGCTGTAATCAATAGGCATATTTATCAATTGGCAAGAATTAAAAGATTGTACTTGTTGGCAAATTGGTTGGAAATGAGATGAAAATTTTGATTACAGGCGGTACGGGGTTAATTGGAAAAAAGTTATGTACTGCGTTACTTCAACAAGGACATGAGTTAACGATTCTAACTCGTAGACCTGCTGTTATTCCTACACAATGCAAAGCAATCGTGTCTTTAAATGAATGGAAACCCGAAACGATTTATGATGCAGTCATAAATTTAGCAGGTGAGCCAATTGTCGATAAATCATGGATAGAAAAACGTAAAAAATGTTTATGGGATAGTCGTGTTTCTTTAACACAGGAATTAGTAAAACATATTGAGGCAGCACATCAAAAACCGAATGTGTTAATTAGTGGTTCAGCCATTGGTTATTACGGAAATACAATTGATGTTATTGTAGATGAAATGACCTCTAAGGGTTCTGATTTTGGGGCAGAGTTATGTTCAGCGTGGGAAAATGAAGCATTAAAAGCAAACATTCGAACTTGTATTTTACGAACAGGATTAGTTTTAGATTATTCAGGTGGGATATTTAAAAAAATGCAACTGCCTTTCAAATTAGGACTTGGAGGTTGTATTGGTGATGGTAAGCAATGGATGAGTTGGATTCACATTGATGATTATGTGAACATTGTAATTAAATTACTCGATAACCAAAATGCTCAAGGCGCATATAACATGGTAGCCCCAGAGCCAGTCACTAATCAGCAATTTACTAAGATACTTGCAAATAAACTTTCTCGCCCCTCTTTTTGTAATATCCCTTCGTGGTTTTTAAAGCTAATGCTTGGTGAACGTGCAGAATTAGTTCTTGGTGGACAACGTGTGTCATCAATCAGAATTAAAGAATTGGATTATCAGTTTGCTTATCCAAATTTGAAAAATGTCATTCAATCGCTATGCACAGTAGACAGTAAAAACGTAGCATAAAATTACGTCTAAAATATCGTTTTCTGGTATTTAGTGACGGTAAATCTAAAAATTGATTTAGTGTATAATTTCAAACATCAAACAAATGTATTTTATCCATCCAAATAATAGTAAATATGAGTGATACAACAACTTGGCTAAATAAATATGTCAGTGGTGATGAACTTGTCAAAGCGACTGAAGAATTCGATGCGGCATTTCAAATAGCCGCCAGTAATTTTGAAAATGATGAATGGTATGTTGATGATTGTGTCAATTTCATCTATGACCACATTTCAGAAAACCTTGAACACATAGGCGAAGAAACCATCAAAAATGCGATTGAAGTAGTCTTTGTGGAAAATGTTGTCGATGAATCTAAAGAGGATTCACTTGAAGATGATGAACAAGATAAAAAACTAACCCAAAGTCAGCGTGATTTTATGGGTGGCTCTTATCATGACGAATATGATGTTGATGAGTACCACGATGACGATGATGACATTGGTATCGACGATGACGATGATGAATAATGCCAAACATTTATGACTGCATTTAATATCATTATATTGGTTATTGGAATTGGTTTATTATTACTCGGTTCTGTTTCTGGCATCGCATTATTCAAAAATGCGATCAAACCACCTGAAAAAGTTGATATTGGTTTAGGCACTCTTTGGAGTTTATTTATTACAGGATTATCGTTTGGGATACTGCTCGCATGGTGGGCATTACCTTAAAGTTTTTGGACAATGATGTAAAAGTTAGCCTCAGCAATTTAGGATTTGATTCATCTAAATTGATTTTTGTTAATCAAGAAAATAATTAGGAATTGCAATGAAAGTTTATCAACGCATCAGTTTTTTAGTGTTAATGGTTATTGCTTCTGCATCATGGGGTTATGGTAGTAGCTCAAGTTCGAGTTCATGTGCTAAACCTAAATTTACAGAGTTTAATCCTGTTGAGCATTCGCAAGTACCAGTAGGTTCAGTATTTTCATTTGTTGCCTCAGCCAATACTTTACCTGACAGTATTAAAGTCACGGTAAAAGACTTGCCCGTAAAAACCAACGTGTTAGAAGAAAAAAATGGCACATTTAAAGTCAGTGGTTCAATACCAGATTCTTTAAAAGGCGTTTATGCAAGAGTTTCTATTAGTGGCAATAGTCAGAACAATTGCAATGATAATGCTGGATGGTTACTAAAAGTGGCTGATTAAAAAAAAACAACTGCCATAATCGAGTAAAACCTCACTGCATTCAAAAAAGATTCTCGGATAATCAATGCGTATGAGTAGTTTTAAACCATATTCAAAAAGTACGCATAACGTTAGAAATCGTCCACACGCTGCGCCAATGCCTAGCATGGTATTTTTTGAGCATCGCCAAGTTGATATTGTCCACCAAACGGTAGGTAAAAAGAAAAGTCATCCCAAGCAGATACAGTGAGTAATCCCAGTTTAGCTGATGTATCAGTGGCATATAAGCAGACATTGAGTAGGATGAAAAAAGGTAAAAATACCCATTTCAAATCTACTTCTCGGGGTTCCAATACTAACGGGGAGAAAACGTACGCTAAGAGATTTTAGTCTAGTGTAAGCCTTATGGTTACTGGCTTTCGGTCTAAAAAGTTTCAACTTTATAGCCGGTAAAAATACTCCATAAAATCGCGTCTAAAATATCGTTTTTTGGTATTTAGTAGACGATTAAGTCTACAAATTGATTTATTAGACTGCTTTGTAGGTTCAAATTCAGGCTAAAAATTCCTTAGCGTACGTTTTCGCCTCGTTAGTATTGGAACCCCTTTAACTGGCTCAACAATGTCATTATTTGACGAGATATTTTATGTTTGAACAATTAAAAAACCATCCTGCGATTGCAACATTCAAAGAAACCTATCCGACTGCGAATGTGATAGTTGTCGTCGTGGCAATTATTGCTTTTTGGCGTGGTATTTGGGGATTACTGGATGTGATTTTGTTTCCCAATTCGCCGATGTTAAGTTATGTAAGCAGTATCACTATTGGCGCATTGGTGTTGTATTTAGACGGTTTTAATTTGAGCAATTTGAAACGTTAGAGCTGTGGCAAGCATTTATCAAAACCTACCGTTTGCTTTACCTGATGAATGCGTTGATGTTTTACTCACGCATCAAAACGTTCGGATTGAACGGATTGTTTCACAAGGTCACAGCACACCTGTTGGTGAATGGTACGACCAAACAGAAAACGAATGGGTAATAGTGTTGCAAGGTTTAGGTGTGATTGAATATGATAACGGTGAACGTATCACGCTAAACACAGGTGATTATTTGTATTTGCCCGCCCATTTAAAACATCGCGTTGCGTCTACATCTGAACATGAACAAAC
>JBASLW010000090.1:0-13967 GCA_049656545.1 Methylococcaceae bacterium | reverse complement strand
CACGCCGCTTGAATATCAAACGCTACGCCGCGCCGAATGCCTAAACGATGTTGCAACAAACACGCTGTGCTGGGATAAACACAATCAGGCGTTCCCGTTGCGACAATAATCAAATCAAGGTCATTGGCTTCAATTTGCGCGGCTTCAATGGCTTGCGACGCGGCGATTTCCGCCATACTTGCGGCGGTTTCGTGTTCAGCGGCAATTCGACGGCTGTGAATGCCTGTGCGTTCAACAATCCATTCGTGCGAGGTTTCGACAGTTCTGGATAATTCTTCGTTGGTTAAAATACGTTCAGGCAAATAACCGCCTGTGCCTATGATTCGACTGTAATTCATGGTGCAACTCGCTGGGCTAAAATCGCTTCGACTTGGTCGGAAATTTTTTGAATAACATTGTGGCGCACTTCAACTTCTGCAAGTTTGATTGCGGTTTTAAACGCTAAAACATCTGCACCACCGTGACTTTTAATTACTAAGCCACGCAAACCTAAGAAACTCGCGCCATTGTACAAACGTGGGTCAATCCGCTTTTTAATCATTTGCAAAACAGGATACGCAACGATTGCAGCGGCTTTGGTAAATAAATTTTTACCAAAAGATTCTTTTAACACCGTGCCAATCATTTTTGCTGCGCCTTCAATCGATTTCAATGCCACATTACCCACAAAACCGTCACAAACGATTAAATCGACTTTTTCGTGACCTGCGTTAATCGAATTGCCTTCGACGTAACCAATGTAATTTAAATTTGAATCTTCTAATAATTTCGCCGCCGCTTTGACTTGTTCGTTCCCTTTAACTTCTTCTTCGCCAATGTTGAGCAAGCCGACGCGAGGATTTTCAATGCCTTCGATTGCTTTGACAAGTTCGTTGCCCATCACCGCAAATTGAAATAAATGCTCGGCTTCACAATCAACATTGCCGCCTAAATCGAGCATATAAGTGTGACCAAAAATCGACGGTAACGTTGAAATAATAGCGGGGCGGTCAATACCGTTAAGCATTTTCAACACAAACCGCGCTGTCGCCATCAACGCGCCTGTATTTCCCGCACTCACGCACGCATCAGCGCGTTTATCACGCACTAAGTTAATGGCAACACGCATTGAGGAATCTTTTTTATTTTTTAAGGCTTTTGACGGCGATTCATCCATTTCAACGGTTTGTGAAGCGTGTTGAATTTGCAAACGCTCGCCATAAGTTGAAAGCGATTGCGAAAGCAAAGGATTTAAAACCGCTTCGTCACCGACGAGAATCAGGGTTAAGGCAGGATTTTCTTGTAAGCAAGCTAGTGACGCGGGAACGGTCACATCGACCCCAAAATCACCGCCCATCGCATCAATGGAAATTATTAGACTCACGTTGACGTGTGCCTCCGTAGTGCATAAAAAGAAGCCGAATCAGAAAAAATCTGATTCGGCGTTTTGTTTGTTCGCTAGTTTTGACGCTTAGTCAATTTCAACCGCAGAACCCACGATTTGACGACCTTTGAAGTAACCGTCTGGTGTCATGTGATGACGTAAGTGAATTTCACCTGTGATTGGATCGGTTGATAAGGTTTTTGCGGTTAAAGCGTCGTGTGAACGACGTTGACCACGTCTTGAACGTGTAACTTTACTCTTTTGAACTGCCATTAGGATTCTCCTAGATTTAAATTGGCTAAAACAGAAAATGGGTTAGGTTTTTTAGTCGCTTCTTCTTCAAAAGCGGCGGTGTATTTTTTGACGATTTCATTTGCCATGCAATCATGCGTGTGCCGTGGATAATCAGGTAAATTTAACAATAATTCGTCTTCAACAAGCGTTACCAAAAGCATGGTTTCTTCTTCAAGCAAAAGCGGTTCAACATCGTCTGGCAAGCGTTCAACGTGTTCAAATTTTGTCGCAATGCCTAAATTCACATCGTGATTGATTTCAAATTCAACACTTTCTAAGCAATTTTGACATTGCAAATTTAAGGTTGTTTTTAACTTACCGTCGATTTTTGGCGTGCGACCTTCGCGCCCAAAATACAAATCAACGTCAACAACACCTTCGTCATTGACTAAATTTTCAGTCAAACGAGAGAGATGTTTAAGAGGAATTTGTCCGTGTAATTCGCCGCGTTTATCGGCAAGATGTAGGGGATCAATGATTTCGGGGAGTCGATTTTGCATCGCGTAATAATATATTGAAATGGCGTTAAGCGTCAAATGGCATTACTAAATCTTAGTTTTTAAAGAATCCTATGCTAATTTAACTATTTTATTCGGAGCATTTATGACGACTTTAGCTATTATTGGCGGCACAGGTTTAAGCCAACTAGCCGCTTTAAAAATCATTAAAACGCAATTTGTTGAAACGCCTTACGGTAAACCTTCTGCTGATTTTGTTATTGGTGAAATTGCAAATAAAGAAGTGATTTTTTTAGCTAGACATGGCAATCCACACGCGATTCCACCACATAAAATTAACTATCGCGCTAACATTTGGGCATTGAAAAATTTGGGTGTTGAAAACATTATTGCTGTTGCAGCGGTTGGCGGAATTACAGCTCAAATGACACCCGCATCGCTCGCTATTCCTGACCAAATCATTGATTATACTTACTCGCGGGAACACACTTTTTTCGATGGTGCAGATGATAACGTCACGCATATTGATTTTACTTACCCTTATTCACAAAAATTACGCGCTGCGTTAATTACCGCCGCTACAAATGCGAAGTTGCACGTTAGCCCAATTGGAATTTATGGTTGCACGCAAGGGCCTAGATTGGAATCTGCTGCCGAAATTGCCCGAATGGAACGTGATGGTTGCGATTTAGTTGGTATGACAGGAATGCCCGAAGCCAGTTTAGCGAAAGAAATCGGACTAAATTATGCCGCACTTGCTGTGATGGCAAATTGGGGAGCAGGGAAGACAGAAGGGGAAATTACTATGGCAGAAATTGAAGAAAATTTACATCATGGAATGGCGAATGCGGGAAAATTGTTGCAAGCCTTTATTTCGGCATATTAAAAAATGGGTTCAATTTTTGATTTTGCTGAAACTGCGTTGAAATGCGCGAATCGTGAAGAATTACTCAAGTTAACGCATGAAGCATGGCGACTTTGTGAAAAAGAGGAATTACATTTCACATCTGAAAATTTGCCAAAGTCGATTGAAAATGTGTATTTTCCAGAACGTCCAATTTTATTGCCGCCGCGTGAAATGCCTAAACGTAAATTTCATACACAAGAAGGGCTTGCGGCATTTTTTCATGCAATTGCACACGTTGAATTTGTAGCAATTTATTTAGCGTGGGATATTGTTTATCGTTTTCGTGATTTGCCTGAAGAATTTTATCGTGACTGGTTGCGTGTTGCTGACGAAGAAGCGCAACATTTTTCGCTTCTACAAACAAAATTAAAAACATTCGGTTTTGATTACGGTGATTTACCTGCACACAGTGGATTGTGGGATTTAGCACAATTTACAGCAACCGATTTTTTACAGCGTTTAGCACTCGTGCCACGAAATATGGAAGCGCACGGTTTAGATGTAACACCGCCGTTAATTGAAAAATTTAAACAATTGAGCGATGACAATGCAGTTGAAATTCTAACGCGTATTTTAAATGACGAAGTTGGACATGTTGCGTTAGGGTCAAAATGGTTTAAATGGCTTTGTGAACAAAAAAATTTAGACGTTGAAATGACTTATCAAAATATATTATTAGATTATTACGCTACAAAAGGCGGAAATCTGAAGGGAAATTTCAATTATGAGATGCGTTTGAAAGCAGGTTTTTCTGAAAATGAATTAGCGTGGCTAAACGCTCAAAGTCAATAAGAATGGCATTTTTAAATCGGCTTTTCGGGTTGTTTGTTATAATCTCACTTAACTTTTTACACTTTTTTGGTGCCTTTGCATGACTCAAAATTCTAATTCATTTATGCCAGACCTTGATTGGACACAAGTCCGCGAAACGTCGAAACTCCTTAATTTATCAGCAGGACAAGTTGAAGCGATGCTTAATACATCGGATTTGTCTGTAAATACGTTAACAGAATCGTTCACGTCGATTGTGGAACACATGCAAACCATTTACACCCATTTACAGAATTTAGAAGATACCCCTTCGCGTGATGAAGCGTTAAGATGTTGCACCGAAACCAGTGATAAAATTCAGCAATCAATTATCGCATTTCAATTTTATGACAGATTGCAACAATGTTTGTATCACGTTACCTCGAATTTAAAAGGTTTATCTTCGTTAGTTGAAAGCCCAGAACGTTTGTACAACCCATTTGAATGGCATAAGTTTCAAATGGAAATTCGTTCTCGTTACACGATGGAATCTGAAAAAATTATGTTTGACGCGATTTTGAAGGGAAAATCCATCGAAGAAGCCTTAGCTATTAAAGAAGCTGCTGAAGCAGAACAAAGTGAAGACGATGACATTGAATTATTCTGAGAAAGTAAAAACACCAACAATAAGAAACGCTGTTTTAATCGGTAGCATTTTGCCGATTTTTGTTACAGGTTGTACAGGATTAAGTGGTACACAACCGCCTGCGCCTGTTTATTCAAGCAATCGTCCTTACAATCCACCACAAAAAACTAAACCCGCACCATCACCTAAAAAAGTTGATGATGTTGTACAAGTTAAACCACTCGAAGATTTTACGCCGATTGTTGAACCGCTCGAAGAAGTGAAAATTGAACCCATTGTTGTGCCAACACCTTCAATTCCTGCCGCGCCTACAGTTAATTCTGATATTCCAAAAGTCATTGAAGTTGCACCGCCGACTAAAAAATTGTTAATGCCTACACCACCCGCTGAAACAGGCATTCCGAAGTTTGAACCTGCGCCAATTTCTGAATTTAAGCCTGCTGAATCGACCGTTGCTCAATCTCCAGCTGTCACAGCGTTAGTAACTGCCGCGACGCAAAGTACCAAAACTGGCGACGTGGAATCAGCTTCGGCAGCAATTGAACGCGCAATTCGGATTGAACCTCGAAATGCTGAATTACTTTATAAATTAGCTGTTTTACGTTTGAAACAATCTAAACCTGTTTTAGCCGAAGATTTAGCAAAAAAAGCAGCATTATTAGCGGGAAAAGACAATACTTTGAAGAAAAACAGTTGGTTATTGATTGCTCATGCGAAAGAAATGCAAGGTGATAAAACAGGGGCAGAAGAAGCAAAAACGAAAGCCGCTGGATTTTAGGCAAAAAAAAGCGACCTTAAAAAAGTCGCCAGAGGTATTTAGGAAGGATATAACACAACTTTAGCTGTCAGCTAGAAAAATAGGAAAACCTAAAAGTTGCAGTGAGTATAGCAACAAAAATTTACAAGCAGAATGTGACAAATTGTCGCAGGTAAAAAATAAGGTTATTCACACACAAAATTCAAATCGACGCGAATGACTATTTTCAAAAGTAATCCTGACACGCTTAAACAAGCAGTCAATCATTTAAAAAACGGACAGTTAGTTGCTTTCCCAACCGAAACGGTCTACGGATTAGGTGCTGATGCTAGTAATCCAGAAGCGGTAAAACGTATTTTTGCGGCTAAAAATCGTCCCACAAACCACCCTTTAATTGTGCATTTAGCGCGTTTTGAACAATTTGAAAATTGGGCGCAAGACATTCCTGAATCGGCTTTTAAATTAGCGCAACATTTTTTTCCCGCACCGCTCGCGTTAATTTTAAAAAAACGCACAGATATTCAAACTTTAGCAACAGGCGGACAAAATACGATTGCCTTGCGTGTGCCAAATCACCCAATTGCATTGGAATTATTACGCGCTTTCGATGGCGGAATTGCTGCGCCATCAGCAAACAAATTTTGTCGAATTAGTCCAACGCAAGCTCAACACGTTGCTGATGAATTAGGTGAAAGTGTCGATATGATTTTAGATGGTGGCGCGTGTCAAATTGGCGTGGAATCGACGATTTTAGATTTAAGCGGTGATAAACCACAGCTGTTGCGTTTTGGACAAATCACGCGAAGTGAATTGGAAAATATATTGCAACAGACTGTTTTAATTCCAGATTCATTACATAAAGCAACTGTTCGCACGGCTGGAATGATGGCGACACATTATGCGCCGATAACAAAATCATTACGTTTGGACACAAATTTATTGTCCGATCTATTGTCACAAAATGTACATAAAAAAATTGGCGTTTTAACCTGTGGTTCGCAAATTTCTTCAATTGAAAATCGAATTGTGATGTCGTTGCCTGCCGATTCTGAAATCTACGCGCAGCATTTATACGCAACATTGCGAGAATTGGACTCGCTGAAATTGGATTTAATTTTGGTTGAAAAACCACCACAACATGAAGCATGGCAAGCCATTAACGACCGATTAGGCAAAGCAACACATGACGCAAATCATTGATATTTGGCAAACCGATTTTGTACAAAAACAAAAATCCGAACTCTTTCTAAGACAAATTTTTGAAGATTATTTGAAAATCCCAGCCGCTGAATTGGTGATTGAAAACGGTGAATTTGGTAAACCTTTTTTACGCGATTTTCCTGAATGGCATTTTAATTTATCGCATTCGGGTGAAAAATTGTTACTTGCCATTTCTTATAAAAATGCAGTTGGTATTGATATTGAAAAAATAAAATTGCGTTCTTCTATCGAAGATGTTGTAAAAAGATGTTTCTCAGAAATCGAAAAAAAGTATTGGTTTTCATTATTGGAAACGGAGCGTTTGCAAGTGTTTTACGATTTTTGGACACGCAAAGAAGCCGTTGTAAAAGGAATTGGAAGGGGCATTGCGCTGGGTTTGAATCAATGTGAAATTGATGTAAATCGTCCAAATCAATTCTTGAATTTACCTGTAAATGAAATTTGGCATACACATTCAGTGAAAATTGAAACAAATTATTGTGCTGCGATTGCCACGAATTTCGACAATGTGAACCTTTGTTATCAAAATTAAATACCAACTTATGCAAAATTTCGCTAACCATTTTTCAATTCCATTGCTCGGTTTTGCAGCATCAAGCGGGACAGGTAAAACCACGCTTTTAACGCAACTAATTCCGTTATTAAAAGCTAAAAATTTACAAATCGGGGTGATTAAACACAGTCACCATAATTTTGAAATTGACTACGAAGGAAAAGACAGTTTTCGTTTGCGTCACGCGGGTGCAACACCGATGGTTTTAGTTTCAAAACATCGCCGCGTGATTATTGAAGAATTTGACAATCAAATTGAACCAACGTTAGAAAACCAAATTGCGCTTTTTAATCCAACTGAAACAGATTTAATTTTGGTAGAAGGTTTTAGAAATGCGCCTTTTCCGAAAATTGAATTACATCGTACAGAATTAAACAAACCGCTTTTGCATTTGAATGATTCTCATATTATTGCGATTGCGTCGAATACGAAACTGGATACAAATTTGCCACAATTGAATTTGAATAAACCAGCAGAAATCGCCGATTTTATTTTTCACACTTTTTTAAAATTATGACTCTTGAATCTTGCGTTATCACTGAAAAAAAATCGTTACTTTCTGTCAAAGAGGCACAACAAAAAATTCATGATGCAATTGCGCCAATCAACGAAAGTGAAATTTTGCCGTTGAAATTAGCATTAAAACGGGTTTTAGCGGATGACGTATTTGCAAAAATCAATCTGCCGACTGAACGAAATTCAGCAATGGACGGTTATGCGTTGAGAAGTTGTGATTTAAATTTAACTGAAAAAATAATTTTAAAAAATGTCGGTATTTCGTGGGCAGGAAAACCCTTTACAGGTGAATTAAAAACTGGCGAATGTGTGCGAATTTTTACGGGGGCGGTTTTACCTCAAAATGCTGATTCAGTTGTGATGCAAGAAAACGTTGACGTTGATGGCGAAAACGTTTGTTTTTCTGTTGAAACCAAAACAAAACAAAATGTTCGTGAAATTGGTGAAGATGTAAAACAAGGTGATTTACTTTGCACGAGTGGAAAAGAAATTTCAGCGGCGGATTTAGGTTTATTTGCGGCGGCAGGAATTTCTCAAGTTTGCGTAAATCGGCGTTTAAATATCATTTTCTTTTCAACGGGCGATGAATTAGTTTCGCTTGATTTAACATTAAAAAGCGGACAAATTTATGACAGTAATCGTTATTTATTGGCGGGATTATTGGAAGACAAAAAATACAATGTTGTTGACGGTGGCGTAATTCCAGATGATAAAAATTTACTTGAAAAAACACTGGTTGAAGCCTCAAAAAATTACGATGTGATTATTACAACAGGTGGCGCGTCAGTAGGTGAAGCAGATTTTGTGAAAGAAATTTTAGCGCGTTGTGGTGAAGTGAATTTTTGGAAAATCGCCATGAAACCTGGAAAACCATTAGCATTTGGAAAAATAGGAAACTGTTATTTTTTCGGCTTACCTGGAAATCCTATTGCTGTGGCG
Organism: Methylococcaceae bacterium; assembly: GCA_049656545.1. Classification (GTDB taxonomy): domain Bacteria; phylum Pseudomonadota; class Gammaproteobacteria; order Methylococcales; family Methylomonadaceae; genus UBA10906. Next base: position 5,563 of record JBASLW010000090.1, on the reverse strand, counting down.
GCAACATTTGAAATTATTGTAAAACCCGCTTTGACAAAATTGGCAGGTGCTAATTTCAAATCGGTTTGGAAAATTGAAGCCATTTGTGAAACATCTTTGAAGAAATCAGTAGGACGACAAGAATATCAACGAGGAATTTTGAGCCAAGATGAAGCAGGAAATTTTTCAGTTATTTCCGCTGGTGGGCAAGGCTCAAACATTTTGAGCGCAATGAGCAAAGCTAACTGTTATATCGTGCTTTCTGCTGATTGCGCGGGTGTTCAGATGGGTGAAACAGTGAGCGTTATTTTAATTTGATTCGCTGTCTTTTTTTTCGGCAACGTCTTCGTTCCAAATTGGATTGTTTAAATCATCTGGATGTAATTTTGCCGCATCGTCTGGATAAATATGCCAAAACGATTTGTCGATACACGCATTGCTGTAGTTTTCTTTTTCAGCGTGGGTGAAAGGACACCAAAAGTTTTCAACTAATTTTACTAAATACGAGTGCCATTCAAACAATGCAACGCTTACAGGGCAATACCAAGAACAATTCAAAATCCAAAATAATTTTGATTGCGAGGTGCTTAATGCAAATGAGCCTTCCATTTTAATTTGTGTTTTCAAATCGTAACGGTGCGATTCTTTCGCAGGCAAATAATCACGCAACGTTTTAACGTCTTTTGCACCCATCCAAAGTAAATGCCAATATGACCAATATGCGCTAAGAAAAATAAACGGTAAAGTAATAATTGGTAGATAAATCATTATCATACCGATAGCACGTTTCCAAACGGGAACGTTTTTATAATGCTTGCCGATGTGTACACGACTGCAACTTTCGCAGGCTTTTTTCATGGGTTTTCCTTTTTTTAAGGTTTTAATAAATTTTTATTTTTTACGACCGTTTAAACGAATCCACTCTTCTTGTTGAACTCGCTCGGCGAAATTGATTTTTTCTGCATAGGCTTCAATCACAGAATCTGCTTGTTCTGCCAAAATTCCCGATAAAACTAAATCGCCATTTTGAGCAACCAACGCACAAATGTTTTGCGATAAATCAATCAACGGTTTTGCCAAAATGTTGGCTAAAACAACATTCGCCTGAAATGGTTTGAAATCTTTAGGCAAATAACAATGAATTTTGTCTGAAACAGCATTTTTCAAGGCATTGTCGCGTGTTGCGGTTAAGGCTTGTGGGTCAATATCAACGGCGTGCGCTTCTTTTGCACCGAGTAAAATTGCAGCAACCGCTAAAATTCCTGAACCACAACCGTAATCAATCACGATTTTATCTTTTAAATCATGACTTGCTAACCATTCTAAACATAACGCGGTTGTAGGATGCGTGCCTGTTCCAAACGCTAAACCTGGGTCGAGCGTTAAACAAACCGTACCTTCTTCGCGTTGTTCTTGGTCAGTGGGACAAACCCACAAGCGGTTTGCGAATTTCATCGGTTTATAAAATTCCATCCACGCGCGTTCCCATGCTTGGTCTTCGATAAATTGATATTGCCACGTTTCGCCAATGGTTTTGAACTTTCGGTTCATCTCCATTTTTACATCGTCGGGATTTACGTCTAATTCAAATAAGGCTTCAACTTGGGTATTTGACCAAATTTTTGTTTCACCAATTTTCGGTTCATAAACTGGTTCGTCTTCTGCATCCAAATAGGTAACAGAAACGGCTTTTAAATGGGTGAAATGTTTAGCGACTTTAGGCGCAGATTTTTCAGTAGTTGTTACTGTGAGTTGATGCCAAGGCATAATTGGAATTTGAGAAATAAAACGTGATTAAATGGCGTACAAACTTGAGAAGTTTATACGCCGTTGAGAAAAAAAGACTTAATAAATGCCTAATTTTTTCTCTAAGTAATGGATATTTTGCCCACCCGCTGCAAATGCACTATCCGTCATAATGTCATGTTGCAACGGAATGTTGGTTTTTATGCCGTCGATAATAATTTCATTGAGCGCGGTATTCATTCGCGCAATCGCACTTTCACGAGTTTCACCGTGAGCAATCAATTTGCCTATCATCGAATCGTAATATGGTGGCACTTTGTAACCATTATAAATGTGGGTTTCACAACGAATTCCAGGCCCGCCAGGCATGTGGAATTGTGAAATCGTTCCTGGACATGGCATAAACGTTTTAGGGTCTTCGGCATTTAAACGGCATTCAATAGCGTGACCTTGGATTTTAACTTGGTCTTGCGTCATCGATAATTTTTTACCTGCCGCAATTCGTAGCTGTTCTTTCACAATATCAAAACCTGTCACCATTTCCGTTACAGGATGTTCAACTTGCACACGAGTATTCATTTCGATGAAGAAAAATTCACCTTTTTCGTACAAAAATTCAAATGTTCCCGCACCACGATAACCAATGTCTACACAGGCTTTCGCGCAACGCTCACCAATAAATTTACGTTGTTCTTCGGTAATGCCTGGTGCGGGAGCTTCTTCGACGACTTTTTGATGACGACGTTGCATTGAGCAATCACGTTCGCCCAAATGAATCGCATTGCCATGATTATCTGCCATGACTTGAAATTCGATATGACGCGGGTCTTCTAAAAACTTTTCCATATAAACCGTCGCATTACCAAACGCCGCGCCTGCTTCGGCTTTTGTCATTGAAATCGCATTTAACAACGCTGATTCAGTGTGAACCGTCCGCATCCCGCGTCCGCCACCACCGCCAGCGGCTTTAATAATCACAGGAAAACCGATGTCACGCGCTAATTTCAAATTTTTGTTGTCGTCATCAGAAAGCGGGTCATTGTTACCTGGAACACACGGAATTCCAGCGGCAATCATTGCATTTTTAGCCGAAATTTTATCGCCCATCATACGAATCGTATCGGCTTTAGGTCCGATAAAAACGAAGCCGCTTTGTTCTACTTTTTCAGCAAAATCTGCATTCTCAGCTAAAAATCCATAGCCTGGATGAATTGCTTGTGCGTCAGTCACTTCTGCCGCGCTGATAATGGCGGGAATGTTTAAATAACTTTCGGTTGAATTCGCAGGTCCAATACAAACGGATTCGTCTGCTAAACGAACGTGTTTTAAATCGCGGTCTGCTTCTGAATGCACAGCAACCACTTTTACGCCCAATTCACGGCACGCGCGTAAGATTCGCAACGCAATTTCACCACGATTGGCAATAACAATTTTATCAAACATGATTTTGCCTTACTCAATCACAAATAAGGGTTGACCGTATTCAACGGGTTCGCCGTTATCGACCAAAATTTGTGTCACAACGCCACTTTTATCTGCTTCGATTTGATTCAAAATTTTCATGGCTTCAATAATGCACAATGTTTGTCCAGCTGACACACTTGCGCCAATTTCAACAAATGCTTTGCTACCTGGTGATGCGCTGCGGTAGAACGTGCCAACCATTGGTGATTTAACAATATGACCTTTGATTTCAGGTTTTGCAGCAGGCGTGACTTCACCTAAATTGATAACCGTTGCAGGTGCGGCAACGTGAGCTGGGGCGTATTGAATCGGCGCAGCGGCTTGAACGTTTGATGAATAACGATTGATGCGAATGGATTCTTCACCTTCTTTGATTTCGATTTCGGCTAAATCGGAGTTTTGAATTAACTCAATAATTTTTTGTATTTTTCTAATATCCATTTGATGATTCTCTAAATTTTATAGTTATAGTGGGTTTTTGCTTAAAATTCGGTGTGCTGCTTGTAATGCTAATTCATAACCCGTTGCACCTAAGCCACAAATTACGCCTTGTGCAATATCTGAAAAATAAGAATGTTTTCTGAAAGGTTCACGCGCATGAACATTGGATAAATGTACTTCGATAAATGGAATTTTCGTAGCCAGTAACGCATCGCGTAATGCGACACTGGTATGCGTGAAAGCAGCAGGATTGATGATAATAAAATCAACCCGATTCGCATACGCCACATGAATCAATTCAATCAATTCATGTTCGGCGTTATTTTGGTGAAACGTGAGCGAATGCCCTAAAAGTTGAGCTTCTTTTTCGAGAGTGTGTTGAATGTCTGCAAGAGTTTGATTGCCATAAAGACTAGGTTCGCGTATGCCCAATAAATTCAAATTTGGACCATTTAAAACAGTAATTATCGCCATTGTATTCTCTTAAAATTAGCGGGGTTGAAAACGCGCTAATTTTACCGTGTTGCGAAAGTTTGTCCAGTTTATGCACGAAATACGTTTGATTTTGCGAATTTCTGCAACATTTTGATAAAAAATTGAATTCTTATCGTTGTGTAATCCAACCATTTTTTAAAGCCACGTCCAAAAATGCAGCAACATCATTTTCTAAATTCGACGTTTCAAATTTAGTTTCTAATTCTTGAACCAATTGAGCAAATTGCCGCGTGCCGTCACACAATTTCAAAATCTCCGCTGAACTTTGGTTTAATTCAACCATACCTTCGGGATATAAAATCACGTTTTTTTGTTGTGCTTCTTCCCATTGCAAACGGTGCATGGGCGAAAAAAAAAGTAATAAATCAGGATTTAAAGTCATAAAAGTTTTATTAAGTTTAAAAAATTAACTGCCTGTTTTTTGTAAATCTAAAAGCAGCCCTTTGTAATAATCAAGCATTTGGGTTAAAAACAAAATCGCGGCATCAATTTCGTTTTTAACATCATGCACAAAATTGTGGTGCATAAACGTTTCTTGAGCATAAAACGACATTCCCATGTAAATCGTATTTAAGCCCATCACAATCATAATAAACGCGGCAGATTTCAACATCAAACCACGAAAATGGGCATTCATTTTACCGAATGCAACGCTAATAAATAACATTGTCGGCAATGTTCCTGCGCCAAATGTCAGCATCAATAAACCACCGTCCAAAATCGTCGGCGCAGAAGTCGCTTTTACTGCCATTGCAAAAGTAAGAGGGCAGGGCATTAAACCATTCATGAAACCCGCCAATGACGCGCCAATTAAACCGCCTTTTGTGCGCGAGGCGGCGTAACCTTTACGAATAAATTGCATCGGCAATAAACGAATCGACCCTTGAAACGGAATCCAACCCAAAATGCCAAACGCTAAAATAATAACGACTGAACCAATGAACATTTGCAAAATGCTTTGGATTTTTCCGAAAATACCGCTTGAAACTAACACAACGCCCAATGCTGCTGCCGCAAAACCCACCATTGTATAAACGCTGATTCGTGCAAATTGATAAAATAAATATGGTAAATAACTGCGTGTTGCGGTTGAATTCATAAAATAACCTGACACCAACGCACCACACATCCCTAAACAGTGTCCACTTCCCAGCATTCCCGCCATAAACGCCAAGCCATAATCAAAGCCGCCAGAAGCTGCCATGACGTGCATACTGTGATCCATTGTTGAATGATCCATAAAAAATTCCTTTTTAATTTTTATTTAAACGGAGTGAATTCACAATCACCGATACCGAACTCAACGCCATTGCAGCAGAGGCAATCATCGGATTCAAACGCCCAGCCGCAGCAACGGGAATGGCAATCACGTTATAACCAACTGCCCAAAACAGATTTTGTTTAATAACGGTAATTGTTTTTTTGCTCAGTTCAATGC
>JBASLW010000089.1:0-3529 GCA_049656545.1 Methylococcaceae bacterium | reverse complement strand
ACCTAACGCTTCACCAAAATGACACGAGGCACAATTTTCTTTAAACAGCGCGTAACCTTCTTTTTCATTTGTGGTTAAAGCGGATTCATTGCCGCGCAAATACTGGTCAAAACGTGAGTTTGGTGTGATTAACGATTGTTCAAATGTCGCAATCGCATCGGTGACAGTTTCTTTGGTTAAACCTTTTTCAGCGTACAAAACCGCAAACGCTTGTTGATATTCGGGAATGGCTTTTAATTTTTCAATCACTTCTTCCCATTTCGCGCCCATTTCCATTGGATTTGCCACAGGTCCTGCGGCTTGTTCTTGCAGGTCTTTCGCACGACCGTCCCAAAATTGCGCTACGTTGTAACTAGCGTTATAAACCGTTGGCGAATTGATTCCGCCTTGTTGCCCTCGAATGCCTGTTGCGACTTTGCTTTGGTCTGTGCCGCCTTTGGTTAAATCGTGGCAAGACGTGCAACTGACTGTGTTATTGCCTGATAAATTCGTGTCGTGGAATAATTTTTGACCTAGTGCGACTTTTTCAGGATTCACATCAACTTGCAATGGCAACGGTTGAATTGGCTCGCCTTTCAAATTTTGAATGGTTTGCGAATGCGCGGGCATTTTGGCGCGTTCTTCAGAAATCCATTCCAAAATCGTTTGTTTTTCGTCTTGCGTTAACCCCCCGTTCCAGTGCATCGAAAGATACAACGCAGGTGGCATTTCATTATTTTTAATCACACCTTCCAAACGTGCCAACATCAAAGGTGTAAGCGGAATTTCGCCGTTGTAAATTTCTTTAATTAAAACAAATCGTTGTGTTGCGGTTTCAATATCTTTTGCCAGCAAATCTTTTGCAATTGGGAAATTTGCATAAATTGGCATTCGGGTCATATTCGGCGAATGACAATCGACACATTTGTTTTGCCAAATTTGTGAAACTTGCGCGAATTTTTCAGAACTGCCCGCTTTCACTGCAATCGGTTCATTTTCACCAGCAAAACCAAGTAAATTTGAAATCGGTAACGCTAAACCAGCAACAACTAACGCAGTGAAAAATACCGTTGTTTTATTCATCAAAAATCCTCTAGCACTTTTTGGATATAAATTAACTTAAAAAATTATTTTTTTATGTGACTTTGTCACCGAGTTTTTAGCATTGCCTTTTGTAACATTGCCTCACCGTTTTTTTACCTTTCTTGGAGAACCAACATGGTTGATTTAATGTTAAAACTTTTTTCTTCTGTTTTAGGTATGAATAGGCGTGACCATCACGATATTCCGTTTGCATTGCCATTATTACTTTTTATATTTATCGGTTTTCTTGTTTCAACGATTGTTTTTCATTTTATGGATGACAGAGACGAAGAAGTTGAAACGTCATAAATTCAAATTTGACTTAAAGCGTGGCGGTTGAGAATTTCAATCACACCACGCTTTAAATTTATCCATCCGTGACTTTCAAAAATTTTCAAATGCCGCGAAATTACTTCTCGCGCTGTGCCTAATTCATACGCCAATTCAGAATGCGTTTTTGTCAGCGTCGTTTCACCAGACGCGAGTAACGCTTTACTAATGCGTTGGTCAATTGTATTTAAAACTACTGATTCCATGCGCCCGATAATTTTGGAAAGTCGCGCCGAAAAATTTTTAAACACAAATTCTCGAAAAAACGCCGATTGTTCCATGCTTCGATAAAAAGCGTGTGACGGAATCGCAAATGCCAGCACTTCACTTTCCGTAATGCCTTCAGCGTGATAATTGTCACCACTCAATAAACACGACGTTGTCAGCACGCATGAATCGCCAGATTGAACGTGATAAAGCAACACTTCACGACCTTTTTCAGACAGAATTTGCACTTTTACCGCGCCAGTTAAAACTAATAAATAATTTTGGCAAGTGCTACCTGGATGAAACAATTGCTGCTGTGAAGGAACGGTCACTAAATTTGACGATTCAATTAACAACTCAATGCCTTTATCTTTATTTTCAATAAATTGTGGGAAATACGTTTCCCACAGCATTTGCTTATTGTTCACTTTGTTACTCCATTTTGTGCATATCTGTGAGTCCGTCATCTTCTAAATTTTGTAATTTATTTAAAACCTCCATCGAACTCGCAGATAATTTTTGTAAATACGGCGTTAGGGTTTCCATCTTTGCACCATTACCAACCATTTCGACAAGCAATTGACCAATTTTGTGTAAATCATCATGTGGAAATTCTAATTCTTGAAATGCCATGCGATCATGAAACATCGTTTGTCCCACGCCATAATACCAACGCCCTAAGCGACATTCTGTGCAAGATAACGGCGGCGTTTTGAGCAATTGACGGTTAGGATGTTCTTTGGGAAGCGAAGCCGTTTTAATCAATTCACTGACTAAATTTTTTCGCCATTGAACGTGATCCACAATTGCCATGTGTATTAAGCCAACGGGTATTCCAGAAGACCAACTAAAATCAGTAGAAATAAAACTGATAAATTGGGAAATAGGCATCGGTCTACTTATCCAAAAACCTTGCACTTCTGTACAGCCAGCATTTAACAAATAATGATATTGTTCTTCGCTTTCAACGCCTTCTGCCACAATGCTTAATCCCAATTCATGCGCTAAACGAATAGACGTTGAAACAATCGTGGCATTTTTATCTGACGTAAGCATTCGCCCCACAATACCTTGGTCTAATTTAATCGTCGTAAAAGGCAGCTTGCTTAATGTATCAATTGAAGAATAACCCGTACCAAAATCATCCATCGCTAAACTTAATCCCGCATTACGCAAAATCATAATGTTGTCTTTGATAACACTAGCAGCTTCAAACGTCGCAGTTTCTGTTAGCTCAATTTGTACTTTGCTAGCGGGTAACACCGAATTTTTTAGCGTGTGCAACACGGATTGTGTAAAGCAATCATCTTCAAAATCTTTTGCTGACGTGTTAAACGAGGTAACTAAATGCTCATCCACATCGGTCAAAACCAAAATGTCTTCCACTAATTTCGGAAACATGTGGCAAGTGATTTCTTTAATTAGAGACGATTGCTCTGCAAGTGGAATAAATTTACTTGGCAAAATCACCGTTCCATCGGCTTTTATCCATCTAATCAATGCTTCTGAACCAGTGACTTTCCCTGTTACCAACGATACTTTTGGTTGGTAAAAAAACACAAACTCATTGTTTGCGATTCCTTTTCTAATCTCTGATTCAGTTTGCATTTTTGTACCTTTTTAGGTCGTGAAGTTGTGCCGCTTCGTTATTATGTATTCTGCCATGCACGATAGGCTTTCAATCCCCCTTCGATATAGCGCACATTACTGTATCCCATCGCACGCAACGTGTCTGCTGAAAGTGCGCCACGATAATTTACATTACAATATGTGATAATAGGCGTATCTAAATTAGGAATTTCATCTTCGACGTTCATTTCTAATTTGCCACGGCTGATGTGTTTAGAACCTGAAATGTAATCAGCATCATGTTCCTCTTTATCACGAATATCCAACGCTAACGCGCCTTCTTTCAAAAGCGCATCGACCT
>JBASLW010000088.1:0-6812 GCA_049656545.1 Methylococcaceae bacterium | reverse complement strand
GTGCCAACGCTTCTTTTAACGCTAAGAAATTGGAGAAAATTGCTGCACCTTCGATATGAATGAAAATTTTGCCGTCTTTTTGTTCTTGTTGAATAAAATGGATTTTGAACAAATTGTTAAATTTCACGCCGAGAGCCACATAAATCATCATCTCAAGTAAAATTCCTATTGCTACGCCGATAAGTAAGTCCGTCGCAATGACGCTGATAATGGTCGCTACGAAAATAAATAATTGTTCTTTTCCGATGCCCATCACGTTGGCAAATTCGCGTGGTGACGCTAAACGAAAGCCAGTGAAAACTAATAATGAAGCAAGCGCGGCTAATGGAATGCTATGAATTAAATGCGGAAAAAAAACGACGAAAATCAACAAAAACGTGCCGTGAAAGAAGTTTGCCCATTGTGTTTTTGCGCCGTTGTTGACGTTTGCGCTACTACGCACAATTTCTGCAATCATTGGCAGACCACCAATTGAACCAGCAACTAAATTACCAACACTGACAGCGGTTAAATCTTTGTTTAAATTTGAATGGCGTTTGTAAGGGTCTAATTTATCAACTGCCATCGCGCTTAATAAACTTTCCAAACTACCAACTAAAGCAATTGCAACAACCGCTTCCCAAAACTCCAACGTAAAAAATTTACCAAAATCAGGGAAATAAAAACTTGATGTGAAATTTTCAGAAATAGCAACTAAGAATTTTGGACCCACTTCATCTGAATCAAGATGTTCAGGTTGCATATAAGGATGGTCAGGATGTAACAAATAAATGTGCTGATGTTCTAAGTCAAAATAATGAGATAAAAACATTCCCATCAATACAACAAGTAACGGGGCTGGAATCATTTTTAAGGTTTTGTCTTGAATCAACGACCAAATAATTAAAATCACCAAACCTGAAAAACCAATGATGGCAATTTCAAGATTGAGATTCGCAAAACTATGGGGAATTTGGGCAATAGTTGAAATTAAACTGCCCTTTTCAGGCGTTACGCCTAACACAACGTGAATTTGTTTCGCCATGATGATGATGCCAATCGCGGCAAGCATTCCATGAACAACAGAAGCTGGAAAAAATGAACTTAAACGACCTGCTTTGAAAACACCAAGCAGAATTTGAATCACACTTGCTATAACAATTGCGGCGAGTGCATAACGATAACCAGCCATTGCATCGCCTTCGCCAAGACTTTGAACAGCATCATAAACAACGACGATTAAACCAGCTGCAGGTCCATTGATTGTGATAAATGAACCGTTACAACGTGAAACCAGCATACCACCAACAATCGCAGTAATAATCCCCGCAGACGGTGGGAAGCCTGAAGCCATTGAAATGCCTAAACACAATGGCAACGCAATTAAGAAAACCAAAAAACCAGAAAATAAATCACCACGCCAATGTGCTTTTAAACCCGCTAATCCAGTAAAAGGCATTGTTTGTATGTTACTGCTCATAAAACCCTCGATATATTTTTGATATTTTCAAAACTTATAGCGAGAGATGTGCCAGTTAATAATAAACCTTTAACATACTGAAAAATAATAACTTTTAAATAATTTAAAAATGACAAACGTAAGATAATGGTTGATAAGAACCAAACGGTTGGTTTTTTTCAACCAGTAGAACATTTTTCATTTTATAAACTTACGCGCCGTGCAATTTCAATGTCTTTGCGTAACAAATCATTAACCAAAGTTTGCAGATTTTCCTGTGTCATCAAACATTTTTCACTAAAATACTTAATAATTTCTTTGTCTAAATACACAGGTAATTCAATATCTTCGACGGGAACATAAAATTTACCTTGTTCCGCATTAGAAAAATCATATTCTTTTTTCATTTTGTAAGCCTCTTTGTGTACGTTTTCTTTTCAGTTGCCGTCGCTTTTCTAGCTGAAATAATCCGTATGACATCTCCCATACGAAACATGTGAACGACTAACAATACGTTTTTATTCAAATTCTTACCCAACAAAAGCCAACGTTCTTCATCATCTGAATGTTCAATATCAGGCAAGTTCAATGCAAATGGGTCTGAAAATACATACGCCGCATCACGAAAATCAACACCGTGTTTGTGAATGTTGCTTTTATTTTTATGCTCGTCCCATTCAAATTTCATTTTTACTCGCTCGATTTTTCACTTGTTCAACCTCAACCAACGGCGCAACCAATTCCTGATATTTCTCAAACAAAAACGCCACCCGCGCCGCGTCATCTTTTGCGCCTTTGTAGTTATAAGCCGAATCAACCGCTTTATCGAGTTCATTATGCGCCATTCGTAATTCAGTTTGCCGCATACATGTTGCCAATGAACATTTTGACCTTGAGCCAAACAATGCGATTCTTCTAATTTTCGAGCATATAATGTTGAATTTATTTCGCATAACATTTTCGTGCAAGAAGTGCATCTAACGCCTCTATAAATAAATCTTGGCTAGATTTATCGTACTTCAATCCGACTTCTTTTAAATGAAAATAACGATCTTTATCCAATTTAACTGTAAGGGATTTATGGTAGTCTTTAGGCGGTTGTCTTGACCATCGACTTGTTGTAACAAACTTTTCTGGTTCTTCAGATTTAAGTTCTTCTGTGTCTGGAACTGGAATAGAATTTAACTGTTGAATCAATTCTTCGGTCGGGTCTACAAGTTTTGCTGGAGCTGCTGTACCTTTAGTAACAATGAGATTAGAGGTTAAAGATGCTGACTTAGCCATTTGCTTAAATCCTTATTTTAGTATTTATTGATTAACGTAATTTAGTAAGTAAGTATTTCCATAAATCCATAATTTTATTATGCGATTTACCATTAGGATTCACTTCTTGTACAGTGCGACCATCAATCATAGATGAGGCAAATTCGGTACGCTGATAAATAGTGACTGGTGCAACAGTGCCATGCTGAGAAAGTACAATTGCCGCCTCACCTGTAATTTTAGCTCTAGGTGCTGCACCATTGATAACAAAAACCATTTTCTTACTTGCGGCTTCTACAATTTCAACGGTCGAACCCACTGCTCGTAAATCATGCGGACTTGGACGTGTTGGAATTAAAACAAGGTCGGCAACCGCGACAACTAAATGTATCGTTTCTGTTATCGCAGGAGGAGTATCAATGATGGCAAGTTTAACACCAGACGCTTCTAATTGCCGCAAGTGTTGCGGTAAGTTTGCAATATCGACATTCGCAAAAAGTGGGGTTTCTACTTTACGTTCATTCCACCAACTTGATAATGAACCTTGTGAATCGGTATCAATCAATGCCACAGAACCATAATTATTTTGTTCAGCAATTACAGCTAAATGCCCTGCAAGTAACGCCGCCCTTTTGACTAGCTATTACTAATGTACGCATAAACGTATCTCATTATTAAAGTATAAAGCTAAATACTAACATAGCCTTATAGTTATTTCAATAAATGCGTACTTATGTATTTATAACTTACTGAATTTATAGAATTAAATCTAACAATAAAAAAGTTGAAGATTATGAAAAAAAGTTTAAGCTAGGTGGCTTAGAAGCCTTGATGACATCAAAAAGATGTGTTGAGCAAAAAATTAGAACTCCCTGAAAATCAGCTTACTTTTCGAACGGTAAAATTTTCAGGGGTTCCCAAAACCCAATTCACGACAAGAATCATGAACCTTTTAAAACAATATAAATTTGCAAATCAAAAAGACAACTTGAGATTAAACCTAAAAGGAAAATCAAAAGGAGGTCTTTGTGATTAACCGCAAAGCAATTCTACCACACACATACGCATTTCAAAATAACCTATATTTTGATGACCAATCGTTACTCAATGACTTAGCCTCCGATTGCGGCATCGACTGGTCTAAACTTCAAAACCACATCACCTTTGACGGTCGCAAAGTCACACGCGGCATTGAACTAAGTAAATCCTATCGCGGCAAAGTCTTAGCCGTTGGTACTCAATTCACCACCAAAGATGGACGTGATTACAAACGCATCAACTTCTACACCAATAAACACGGTGGTGTTAGTCATACCTATAGCGAGTGGCATGAAGCAAAATCACGCAAATCAATAGGTGAAATAGCACCCGTTATCCCATTCAAAAAGAAAGTTGAAACAACCGTAAAACCGACGTTTGATAACGCGCCTACAGACAAACAAGTCACTGATTTAAAAATAGCTAACGAACGGTGGAACGAAGCAACCACTGACAATGTTGCCAACCATCCATACTTAATTGCCAAAAGCCTACCCATTAAAGGCGTTGAAATTCGTCACGGCATTGGTAAGTATGGCGAGTGCTTGATGGTTCAAATCTTCAACACTAACCTGCAAGTCATCGGCTATCAGCATCTCTACGCCCAAAATTTAACTAACAGAAACGACAACAAAGATTTCCTCGGACAAATCGGTGAAGGGTTTGCCATCATTGGCGGTACATTTGACGACTGTATCAATGGGGCTTATCACGTTGAAGGTTTAAGTACAGGACTTGCTGTTTATCATGCTAATGGCGCAAAAGGTGAACTCAATAACAAACATCATTTACCTGTTGTCGTCAGTTTCAGTGCTGGTAATTTAGGCAAAGTCATTGATGCGTTTATGGCTCGTGGTTGCGAAAATCAACGCATTGCTGCGGACAATGACTGTGGCAAAGCCAACGGCAACACGGGCGTTTATGTTGCTATGGTAGCGGCACAAAAACATAACCTACCGATATTTTTACCTGTATCTAAAAACGGTACAGCGGTCGATTTTGCAGACACATTGGCATTCAAAACACTCAACGTAAATAAAATGCGTTATGTGGATTTCTTAAAGAAACTCAGTGACGTAGCACCAACAGGTCAACTCAGACGTTTATTTACTCAGCTTGCTAATGCCATAGCTGACTGCGTCCCGTCTAAAATGAGCAAAGAAACCGCCATTGCTTTAATCCATGAACTGATGGCTAAACGAGGCATGGATAGCTCGAAAGTTAATGTACGCGGCATCATTCATAATCACCTTCACAAACGCGCTGAACGGTTAAAAAAATGGAATACGCTCGTTAATAAAAGCGGTTTAGAACGTCACGATTTGAAAGGAAAAACCAACGAAGAAATTGCTAAGTACATCAACGAAATTAAAGGGATTTGGCTTGATAACAGATGCATGGGAGCTGGGAAAACGAAACTCATGGCAATCCTACGCAAATTAAAAAAGTATGACCGTATCGCTTATTTAACGCATCGCATCAGCTTAACTAAAAATGCGTCTGGGATAATGAATCTCGATTACTACAATGATTTAGGTTATGGCGAAGGAACAGACGGCATAGCTTTGTGTGCTAACTCTTTGCTCAAATACAAAGTCGAAACGGGCGGATTTAACGTTTTATTCTTGGATGAATTCAGACAAATTCTTGACCATTTGATCGATGGAAGTGTGGAAAATAGACAAGCAGTTTGGGATGGATTTTGTGCCTCTATTCGAGCTGCTGATTTTATGGTTTGCAGTGATGCAGATTTGAATGACCGTTGCGTGGAATTTTTGAAACAACATTGTGGCAATAAAAAAATTCATCTAATTGAAGCGGAAGAATTTGATACCAATGGCAAAACTTATCACCTTTTAAAACAGGATAATTTCAAGTCGATGTACATTCGTATTTTGCGTGAACTTCAAGCAGGTAAAAAACCGTTTGTTGGTTGCACCTCGAAAAAAGAAGCTAAACGCTTACACAAGTTTTTAATTGAACAAGGCATAGAAGAAAAAGATTTGTTACTCATTCACAGTGATAATCGTGGTGATGTTGAGCAAAGTAAATTCCTTGCTGACCCTAACAGTGAAGCAGACAATTATCGTTGCGTGATTCACTCACCTACAGTTGGTTCAGGCGTAAGTGTTGAAGTAGGAGAATTTTCAAATGTGTACTTATTGCACAGCGGAAATATCACCTCTAACGAAGCGTTTCAAATGACAGCGCGGTATCGTAAAGCAAAACACATTTACATCGCTTTCGGAGCGCAACCTGAACGCAATCGCATGACAGACGAAGATTTATTGCATGAAGGATACAACAAAACCGTTTCTCATTACACAGTTGGTAAAGGTATAGCCAACGAATTAGGTAAGGCTCGTATCGCCTTGCACGCCCAGCAAAATGCCGATAAAAATGACTTCCAAAATAACTTTGCTTTACTGGTAGAACTCAAAGGCGGCACACTCGATTACAGCTTAATTGACCAGTCATTAACCCAAGAAGAAACAGCGGCAATTAAAGGCATTACTCAACGGGCTAAGAAAGCTGATATTGAAGCAATTACGATTGCGACTGATATGAGTAGTGAAGAATTTGATACGCAGAAAAATATCGCACCAACGCAAGCAGATAGCTATCGTCGTTACCGTTATTTAACTAAACAAATGGCAGGCTTACCGTATGCCGCTATAACGGAGTTCGATGTAGAAAACTTTATCAATGACGATTTCAAGCGGGTAATGAATTTAGAAAATCTCAAGGCGAGTATTCCTGCGTGTCAGGCGTGGGATAAAAACAACGCCTTAACGCAAGAACGGTTTAAATCGAAAACGTCCATCAAGACATTGATTGAACCGTTAATTGAAAGGTTATTGGTGGAAGAATTTATTGATACAAAAATAGCTCTACGAGAATGTGAATATCTGCAACAACACGCACCTGAACTTGCAGCAAATGGTATTGGCAATTACAAGCATATTGGTTCACGTCCCGTCACCACATTGGCAAATTTAGTGAAGCAGTTTGGTTATAAACTCGGATTTAAAATTCAACCGCGTGTTGATGGAAAGCAGATGCGCCGCTATGA
>JBASLW010000087.1:0-7629 GCA_049656545.1 Methylococcaceae bacterium | reverse complement strand
GCCTAATCGTGATGGTTTTTTTGCACTTATTGCGTGCAGCCCTAAATCCGATGTGTGTTTAATGGTTTTATGAACTGTATTGGCGGCATAGTAACCCGCCTCCTCCGCGAGAACCGATTTATCCATACCTGCGCGAATTTTAATTCTTTCAAGGTAATCAAGAAATTTATTCTGTGTATCAATTGAATCTTTTGCATTTGTTTCTTGTGCGGCGGTTGTTGTGTCCGCTTCTGCGCGAGCGGCTTTATCGCGCACCGTTGCATCTTGAATAATTTGCTTTACTCGTAAGTCACGACCAACATTGATAACGCGCAATCGTTCAGGCAGCATAGCATCATCAACTTGGCTTTCGATTGCCGCCCTATCGTTATATTCTTTAATTTTCAACGCTGAAAAAGATTTGATGCTTGGTATTTTTACCGTTTCGAGAAAACCTTAAACGATTTAGCCGCTGCCGCTCAACGTGCAGCACAACTTGAACAAGCTGAACTTGCTAAACAGCAACAAACCGCTGCACAAGCTGAGGCACAACAACAGGCAATTATTGAAAGTTATCCGAATTTGAAAGCGATGCAACAAGACCCTGAAACATGGGCGCAAGCTGGAAAAATTTATGATTCTTTTTATGAAAATCCTGTGACGGCGCAATTATCTGATGATGCCAAGATTGCAAAGTTAAACGACGTTATGACTGCCATGTTAGGTGTGCCAGCGCAACCGCAGGCAAAAGTAGCACCGCCAGCCATAACGCCACAAGCTCAAATGCCATTTAGTTTGAGCGATTTAGGCAGCGGTGTTATCCCTCCTGCAACAACAGGCTCGAAATCCGTTGAAGAAATGTCATCGTTTGAATTGCAAAAGTGGTTTGAAACGCATGATTACGATGATTTACCCAATGCCTTTGGCTAAGAAGTAACAAGAATCGCACTGTCGTGATGATAGTGCTTAATCCCATTAGAACGTCGTGATGACGTGCGTAGAAGGAATTTTATTTATGTCTGTAATTATCGACACAGGTGGTGCAGATGGCAAAACTTATACAGAAGCATTCGATACTGTTCCTTTTATTCCTAGTGCGGCTAATCCTGATGTTAGCAACTTCCATATCGACCGTTCTATTTTAGTCGGTGCTTCGGCATTGATGAAGGCATACGGTTCGGGCGGCTCGGGCGGAGGCGCACAGGCATTTCGGTATCACGAACAGCTTGGCGACCACGAAAATCGCCTAGAACAAAGTATGTCGATTGTGGAGGGAGCTTCAAAAATTCGCTTCAAAATGAAAGGTGCTGACACTGACTTTGGTGTTGCCGTTATCGATTCTTATGCGCCTCCAATGGGGTCAAAAGAGTGGAACGATGCACGCAAGCTGCCTTAACAGCTTAATTTTTAAAAACCACGCTGAATTTAATCGGCGTGGTTTTGTTTTTTTAGACAAGGCTTAGTTGTTGGCGTTCTTTTGCTGCCTTTCGTTTAGCCCATGCCGCCTTTGCAGATGCGGATTTTTTAGCTTTTGTTTCGTCTGATTCTGGGTTATTTTGGAAGTACAGCTTTAATGCCGCTGAATTTCTTGCTCTCGCTTCTGGTGTTCCTTTTGCCGCAAGTCTTGATTCTATTTGCTTCGCTCTATAATCTGGATTGCTCCATAATTCCTTGACTGATTTTGATAGTTTTTCTTTGTACGCTTTATTTTCACATTTTAATTTTTGAGCGTTAATCATCATCAATCTATATTCTTTATTTTTCCATAATTTTTTTACCGAATCTGAAATTTTAGCTCTATTTTTTTCATCTTTAAAATATAGCGTTAATGAATTTGAAATTTTAGCCTTTACACTTGGGTTGTCTTGATAATAAATCTTTTTCCCTTCTGACATTTTTTTTAAAGCGTCAGGATTTTCCTTGTAGAATAATTTTAGTGATGCTGAAATTTTATCTTTTGTTTTTGGATTGTCCTCATAGTGCAATCTTAACGCGGCTGCATTTTTTTGCCTTGCCTCTTTATTTTTAAAATATAATTTCAATCTGTCTGAGTTTTTTACGATTTCTTCTGGGTTTGAAAATCTTAACTTTTGAGCAACGGACATTTTTTCTCTTGCTTCTGGCGTTATAAAATAACCACTAAATCCTTCACCGCCATCAGTTAAATTTGTTAATTTCACACCCATTTCGCGCAATTTAGCAATCATTTGAATCTCTAAATCAAAAGCGTGCTGTTCGGATTCACAAGCAATTTTTTTAATGGTGATATTTTCTTTTCCATATTTTGAAACGATTCTTGTATGGTACGGATTAGTTTTGCGATGCACAAAATTAACACGAGCTTTCAAGCCTTTACCAACATAGAAAACCGAATTAAAGCCATCATTTGTTGGGCGTAGATGTAAATAAACGTAAAACTGCTTTTCTTTCATTTTGAGAACCTTTTATCAATAGGTTATTTATCACAATGGTAACGTGGCAGGTAGGTGATAAATCTACTTTTCGACCGCTAAATCTAGCCACAGGCGAATTATAGCATCATTGAAAATTAAACTAAATTACTAAAACTGTTTAAAAAAATGGAATGCAGCTAACTGATAAGCTGTATTTTTATTAAATTTTAGTTATAGGACAAAAACAATGACGGCACTTTCATATAGAGCAGCTTCGCTCAAAGACATGCAACATGGTGGTCAATATGGCAATACGGCAATTTGGGATTCAGAACTCCCTATCGGCGGCTGCATCGGATTAACTTCAAAAGCAGGTGATATTGTCACAATTGACTTCATTCGCTTACCCGCTGGGACGACAGTCAGTGAAATTGGATTTGTGAACGCGCCTTATTCGGCAGGTTGCAAGGTTGATGTAGGTTTTCGTTACGAGGACATTAGCCAAACAATCCCTGCTAATAGTGCAACACCTTCAACAACCGCATTTATTACAGCGCAAGACGTAAGTATAGCGGGACGAGGAGTAAGAATTATCAAACCGATGCACTTTTCACTTAATGCTGTAGTGCAATTGCATTTTAGTGGCGTTGCAGGTGAACAAGTGAAGAAAACTGTCGGTGAGTTTTATCTTCGGTTACTTGGAAAATCAGAGGGAGCTTAATCCCCAATGAATTATCCCGCGCTGAAAATTTGGCGCGGGAATTTTCAACTAAATTATTAAACTTGTTTAAAACATTTACGTCACTTCATTGATTACAATTTGCAAAAATTTACGGAGCGATTGAAAAGTGGCGACTAGAACCAGCAAAAAAGAAATGATTCCCAGCGGCACACCTTATTCACACTTAACCCCAGCAGGCTTGCATGATGAATATATCCGCGTAATGGGTAAGCCAGCACAAGATTTAACCTTACAACAAATGATTAACGAATTAGTTTTTCAATTTGAATTACAAAAAACACTTTCTTATCAAGATGAAGTTTATCAAGACCTTAATCCGCAAACATGATTGATTTAGTTAAATTCTCGCCATTCATATATCCTGCCTTGCCCGAAGTGTCGGACATGGAGTTTATATCGCATACGCGCCGTGCTTGTGTTGATTTCTGCCGCAATACCTTTGTTTGGCAGGTCGATTTAGAACCGATGGATTTGCACGACAAGCAAAATACTTATGCGTTAGCGATTCCCGAAAACGCTGAATTGGTGCGTGTTATGCGTGTTGTTGTCGGCGACGATGAATATACCGCGATTAACGATACAGTAGGAATGTCATTTGGTTACGCGCCTTATTATGTTTCTCACATTGCGAGCAAAGAAATTGACCTTGTAAAAACACCAATGTCAAACGTACCAGCAGGATTAAAAGTGCGTGTTGCCTTGATGCCAAGCTACGCAGCAATGGAAGTCCCCGAGATTTTATTTACTCGTTATGCCGAAGCAATCAGCTATGGTGCATTAGGTAATTTATGCGCGATGGCGGGTAGACCATTCAGTAATTTTGAAATGGCAAAGCAATACCGTGAAGATTTTAGACACGCGCAAGACTGCGCTAAGTCAGAAGCAGCGCACGGTTTTTCGCGTGCAACATTTGAAACACAATCGGCGTATTTCTAATGAGTATCGAAACGCTAATTGAACATATCCGATTTCAAACTGACGATGTAATTGAGCAATTTTTGTTTTCTGATGAATTCATTACTTTTTATCTAAAAGAGGCTGAAATTGAAGCGTGTCGTCGTCAAGCGTTACTTGTTGATATTATTGAATTAGATGTTACAAATACCGATTACAAAATTGAATTACCGAAAAATATCGTTGCGATTACACGAGTAAAAGTACGTTCTCAAAACAACTCGCTTTATCAAACAACGATTCGTGAACTTGATATTTACAATGCAGGTTGGGAAAACCAATTGCCGACAGAACCAACGTATTATTTCGTTGACCAAAAGACGGCGCATTTGTCGGTTTATCCAAAATTCAGTCACGACGATAAACTTCAAATCACTGCATCACGAACACCTGTATCACTTTTGGAAATTAACGAGCGTTATCATTTGGCGTTATGTGATTGGGCTTTATATCGCCTTTACAGCAAAAAGGATTCGATTATTTATGATTCTGTTAAAGCGGAAAATTTCTTAGCGGCGTTTATTGGTAGCTTTGGCACACGCGCAGACCTTGAAAACGAAGCAGCAATGCAAAAAGGCGCGATGCAAAAGTATGAATTTGGACAAGTAAATCGCCCAGCGGCAACACCTAAAAAATGAAACGTAATTTATTTGCAACCCCAGCATTACAGCAAGACGTAACTAAAGTAGCGCAGGAAATAGATTTTTTGCAGCAAGCAGGGCTTTTTACAACTGAAAAAATCTTAATTGCAAATTGCAAAATGTTATTACCAAGCAAGCCAGACGGGCATTTAGTTTTCAATCTTGCCATGATTTATAACGACAATAATGTTGCTGAAATTCACGGTGCAAGCGTACTGGAAGAAAATGGAAAATTTTATGCTCACTTTGGTGAAAATGAAAAAGTAAATGGTCACTTTGGTGTCGTGTCGTATTTGATGCAGGTAACTGAATGAAAGTTAGAAATTTTGCTTTTGCTGCGTGGGCAATCGAAGAAGGCACGTCGTACACCATTTCGCATGGAAATTTACACTTAGATGTTGATACGCAAACGCTTGATAAATTACTAAAAGAATATAGAAAAACGACATTTGCCACTATTTCAAATCGCGTTAAAAAATTAAACCGCCTAGTCGCTGAATCAGCGAATGCCACTCTCAGTTGTCGGACTAAGTAACACCGTCATTCCTTTTTGGAGATTTTAAAATGCCTAACTTTTCTCAAATTATCGCAGCTTTACTTAACAAAACTGTAAAAGCTACTGTGCCTGCTACTGTTGGTTTCACTACTCATTTTTTTGAAACTAATGAAACCATTGTAATCGAAGCCGTACACGCTGGCGGCACATTAACCGCTGAAACAGTTGGTTCTTATGGTGGCGGCAGTGATACACGACTTGATTTGTATGATGCTAACGGTGTTTCGATTGCTACAAATGATGACTTTAATGGTACGCAATCAAAAATTGTACAAAATGTTGCCGCTGGAACTTACTACATTGTATTGTCAAAATTTGATTCAACAACTCCTGTTGCATTTTTCTATGATGATGGCAGTTATGTTGACAACCCAAATTTGGTTCATTTTTGGGATTCACAAGCCAGCCTTACCACTACTGGTGTTGATGGCTTGCCAACAATGCCTACTGGCGGCGTTGATATTTTCGCCATCAATGTTATTGCTGGCAATGAATACACTGTTTCAGTAACCCCAATGGAAGGCGAAACGCCCACTGAAGTGGTTGATACAACTCTATTCGTCACTCGTGCTGATTTACTTGGTGATTATTTTGTTGACCTTTGGGAAACGACTACTTTCATTGCCGAAGCTGATGAAACATTGTATTTAGGTGGTTACGCATTTGGTGATTATGCTGCTGGAAAATACACAGTTGCATTAACAGTTGTTGATAATTCAACACCTGTTACGCCGCCAGCCCCAACCGTTGACGCATTGATTCAAGATGCACTCAATGCAGTCAAAACTTACGTTGATACACAAGACGCATCGGTTAAAGCCCATGCCGAAGCGTTAATTGCCCAACTAATGAACACATCGGATTTGACGGCTAAATTAGCATTGTTAAATCAAATCAACGACATTTTGGACGGCGATGCAGCAACAGCGGGTTTTCAAGCGTGGCAATCAAGTTTAGCGCGTTTAACATCAATTGAAGCATCGATTGAAGCAAATAAAAGCACCGCATCGGGTGATTTATTAGCGGCATTTAGCGCATTAAAAGCAAAAGCCGTTGTTACTTTTGCTGTGTAATTAAACCTACTGGTTATATGCGCCTTTGAAATTTTAAAGGCGCATTTTTCACAATTATTTGACGGAATTTTTGAACTTATGAGCAGTGATAGCGTAGAAAAAAACATAGATGAAACGCTGTTAGCAATCAAAAACTACATTGATTTAAATTCAATTTCGAGCGTTCAAAATAATCAAACCATAGAAAAACCACCTGCTACTATTATTACAACAGATTCATCAAATGACGGTAACATTCAATTTAGCCTAAACTCAGTGGCGGGACTAATTGAAACGTTATCTTCAATGCAAAAAGAAATTACTTATTTACGCAATATAATTGGCGTTTGATATGTATCACATCGTTTCAAAAACAGGCATTCCGTCATACGCTTACAACGATTCAATTGAAAATGATTCAGTATGGCGAACAATTGATGGGAAAAACTTTACCTGCAAAATTGGCGATTTCATTTACGATTGGACTACTGAATCTATCGTTGCAAGCGGTAAGCTATTTTTAGGTATTCAATCTCCTACCCCCGAATTTTCTTATAAAAATTACGCTGTTGGCGAATGCGCTTATTTTGGCGTTACATTCGGAACAGTAAAAGCCCCCAGCGAACTTACACCGCCAGAACCAGACCTACCAGACCCCGTGCAATTTAACGCAAATTGGCAAGGTGTTGATGGCAGCATGATAAGTTGGATTTCAAACGAAAATAACACAGGCGTTTCAAGCTCTACGCTTGTGATGGTCAATGGTGGCTTTTACGATTTAGGCAGACCGATATTAGGTGCTGCGTTAAATCAAGGCTTTATATTGGCAATTCATTGTACCGATGGCGTTGCGGTTTTTTGCGAATACCGAATCAATAGCGATGATAGCATTACGAAGCGCAAGGAAATTCCAATAACCTTGCCTGTAGACAGCGAACAGATAAGCGAATTAGAAGCACAAAGACAAGCTATAGAAAATGAAACTGCATTAACAGAGGGTACAGCATTCGATGCTATTTACGCTCAAAACAAGGCAGCAACGGATAATTATGAAAAGGTGATGGGAGAATCGAGTATTTTCCAAGCGTTTAAGGCAGAGGGGCAGTATTCCATTGTCAACGGCAAGGTACATTTTTTTGAGTTAGGCATATCAATGACGTTTGAGGAGGCGGATGCAGAGGTCGATTCAGTTATTGTAAAAATAAAATCAGGTGGCGGCGGATTGGAAAACATTGACAAGGTTTTCAACTGGTACGGCAATGCACAAGCAAGCGAGCCACTTGCAATTAGTAACATTATTAAAAGCCTAGAC
>JBASLW010000086.1:0-2119 GCA_049656545.1 Methylococcaceae bacterium | reverse complement strand
AATGACACCTTAGACAATGTGCATTACGCAAGCATTGTGTTGTCACAAACGGATTATTCGGCGCGTCTTTGGGAAAGAACCGAAGAAAAATCTGTTGCTCATATCGCTGAAATTAAAACTCAAACGGTTTTAGAAAACTGTCCTAGCGCGGATAGTTTAGGAAACGTTTGCTCGGTTGAATCCGAAGAATTGCAAAAAGGTTTTTTAGCGCGAAGTACCTTAGCGTTGGGCGTGGATACTCTGCGAAAAATTACCCAAAACCAACAAATAGCGATTATTGGTGTGGGCGGTTTAGGTTCTGTTATAGCTGAAAATCTTATTCACAGTGGTTTTCAATCCCTTTGTTTAGTTGATCCTGATGTCGTGGAAATTACCAATTTAAACAGAATTGTGGGGGCTTATTTCACTGACGCGCAGCAAAAGCGTTTAAAAATTGATGTGGTCAAAGAGCATCTGCAACGCATCAATCCCAACGCGAAAATAAAAGGTTTTTCAACAGGCGTGGAAGATGCTGCTCTGCTACCAGCCCTGATGTCATGCGATTGGGTTATTGTTGCAACCGACAACCATTTTAGCCGCTTCACTGCACAGGAAATAGCTTTACGTTTAGGGATTCCGTTAATTTCCACAGGCGTAAATATCACGGTGGACAAGCAACAAATCACAGACATGAGCGGTGAAGTCATTATTGCCCGTTACGGTGATAAGTTGTGTTTAAACTGTTTAGGGCGTATCAATCCAACTCAAATTGCTGCCGAGCAATACAAAGGAAAATTTATTGGTGACGAATTAGTCAAACGCGGTTATGTCAGCGGGCAAGAAGTCAAAGAACCTGCGGTAAAAACGCTTAACGCCATGCTTGGCGCAATGACGGTGGATATATTGCTCAATCAATACACACAACGTCAGGCACATCAAGCCATTACCGTTTATGAAAATAATCGTCATAGTTGCATTTATCCTGATACACAAAGCGTTGTAGCACGGCAACATGATTGTTTTTACTGCTAATTTTAGGAACAAAAAATGATTCAAAGAAAACAAACCATTCAAAGAGTTGAACTAAACAAATTTTATTACATTCCTATTTTCTGCCCATTTTGTGGTCAGTGTGTTCAAACAGAACAAAATGACAGTTTAAAAATTAACCCATGTGTTCACACACTTTTCATTGGTCATGACATGGGGTTTGAATTTCGTTCTGAAAGATTCAATTTAAACTTAGAAATTACACATATCGAAAATGATGATTACTGGGAGGAAGGAATCGATTTTTTAACGGACAAAGTGACTATTGTCGATTCTGTTAAATTTGCCACCTATGTTGGAATGCCATCTGGTTTTGGAACTTACATAGGATTTGCCCCTATTGATGAAGAATAATTTTTTTCTAAATAGTGATCCAAAGTAAAATCAACTTTTTAAAATTTTTCGGATGACATTATGAATCAAAACGCTTCTCCTGTTTCGTGGCTTTATCATAATTTTGGCTGGGCGTTACTACCACGTCAAAGCTATGATTATTTACAGCAACAAGTTATACAGTTAGAAAATACAGCCAAGCAAAAACAGGCTGAAATTGAAGTGTTGCAAAGTTTGTTGCAGGAAAAAGAGCAAGCCTTTTCTCAACAACTTGTCGAAGCAGAAGATGCTAACAACGTATTGCAAGCCGATGTTGCCTTGTTGCAAACTGAAATGGTACGTTTGAATGTAGAAATTGCTTCAAAACAAACGGAATTGGCAGATTTACAGCAACGTATTCAAGAATTAGAACAGCCAAAACCCGTTATTCCAGTCCAAAAGCGTTCTGTTCGGGACATTTTAAATGAAATTCAAAAAGTGGCTTCATGGGGCGGTCAATCTGAACAAGCCGATATTGAACAACTCACGCAAGAAATTAAGCGTGATTATCCAGACAAATTGTCTGAGGTTAGAAAAGCTGTTTCAGTGGGTAAAAATATCAAAGCGGGTTTAGATGAGCTTTATAAATTAGCAAATGATCAAGGTAAAAATAGCAATCCAGCACAGACACGATTTCAACGTTTTGCTAAAGATTTTCCTTATTTGCGTGAAACCGCTTTAAAACAGCTTGATAAAGGGGATATGGCAAGACAACGCC
>JBASLW010000085.1:0-30131 GCA_049656545.1 Methylococcaceae bacterium | reverse complement strand
CCACTCATAAACACTTACAGCCACGTTATTGAAAAATAGCGTGGTTTTTTTTGGGAAAAATTCCTTTTTTAGCTTGTTATGTAGTTTTTAAGCATCAAGCTGTTTATGATTTACAACAAAATACTTTCTTAACAAATTTAAAGTTTTATGAAAAAAATCATCTACCCACTTTTAACGCTCGCTATTTCGCAATCTGTTTTTGCCGAAGATAAACCACAAGATTTAGGCATTATGAATATCGTTGGTACGTCACCGATTGGTGGCAGTATTGATGCTGATAAATTGCCAACGCCTGTACAAACAGTAACCAGCGACGAACTCGAAAAAACACAAACCATTTCGCTTGCTGATTACATCAATCGTTATTTAGGCAGCGCACACGTCAATGAAGCACAAAATAACCCGTTACAACCTGATATTTCGTATCGCGGTTTTACAGCTTCACCGTTGATGGGATTGCCGCAAGGACTTTCAACTTACGTTAATGGCGTGCGTTTTAATGAACCCTTCGGCGATAGCGTGAATTGGGATTTAATTCCACAAGGTGCAATTGATTCGATGGCGTTGTATTCGTCAAATCCTGTTTATGGTTTAAATACGCTTGGCGGTTCGATTGCGATTAAAACAAAAACAGGTTTTTCGTCACCAAAACATCAAATTGAAGTGTATGGTGGTTCATTTGGGCGAATTGCTCAAGAACTCACAACGGGTTGGAATAACGGAACGTGGGCCTATTTTCTGGATTTAAATCATTTTGAAGAAGATGGATGGCGTGATTTTTCACCGACGAAAGCGGATAGAGCTTTTGGAACATTAAGTTGGCGCGGCGATAAAGGCTCGCTTGATTTAACGTTGGGTGGAAATGACAACAATATGCGCGGTAATGGCGCAACACCGATTCAACTTTTAAATGAAAACCGCAAAGCGATTTTTACGCATCCTGATCAAACCGTGACACGAATGTTTTTTTCTGAATTGGCGGGAAGTTACGATTTAACCGACAAAATTGAAATTAGCGGTAACGGTTATTTTCGGCAAAACCGCATGAAAACGTTTAACGGTGATAACAGTGATTACGAAAAATGTGCTGATTCAGAATTTTTATGCGAAGGCGAAGAACGTGTTTTAGGAACGAACGGAAACTTTATTACCGCTGACGACGATGTTGAAGGTGCAACGCGCAATTCCAGCGCGACGATGATGCGCGGCAAAGGCGGTACGTTACAAACAGCATTCACTAACGATTTATTCAAACACGAAAATAATTTAACCGTCGGTACAAGTTATGACGTATCAGAAATTCATTATTCCGCAAATACCGAACTCGGTTCATTAACTGAAAGTCGTGGCACAGTAGGTAGCGGTGTTTTTGTCGATGAATCAAAAGTGCGTTTGCACGCTGGCACTGAAACAGTCGGTGTATTTTTAACAGATACATTTTCAATTACTGACAAACTCGCCGCCACGGTTGCAGGACGTTACAACCACATCACCGTTGATATGCAAGATAAATATATCAATGACGACGAAAGCAATTTAAATGGACATCATATTTTTGAACGTTTAAATCCTTCAGCAGGTTTGACGTATAGCGTGTTGGACAATGTCACCATTTATGGTAATTACGCCGAATCAGCGCGTGCGCCAACGCCAATGGAATTAAGCTGCGCTGACCCTGAAGCTCCTTGTAAATTACCGAATTCGTTTGTGGCTGACCCGCCATTAAATCAAGTGGTAGCAAAAACATGGGAAGGTGGTTTGCGTGGTAATTTGAATAAACTCATTGATGGTCGCATGAACTGGAATTTAGGTTTTTTCCACACTATCAATCATGACGATATTATTTTTCATCGCGCGGGCGGATTGGCGAGCCAGGGTTATTTTAGTAATGTTGGACAAACGCGCCGCTACGGTATTGAAGCGGGAACGTCGATTGATAAAGAAAGTGTGTTTAGCGCGATTGATGATTGGCATTTTTCAACAAATTACACTTATTTGAACGCACGTTACTTGGATGGTTTTGATATTCAAAATCCCGCACATAATGATGAAGTCGTTCAAGTTCAAAAAGGCGATAAAATTTCTTCTGTACCTGAACACATGTTTAAAGCGGCGTTAAGTGTGGATTTGTGGAAAAAAGTTTCGTTTGGTATCAACGGACAATATAGCGGACAACAATTTTTTCGTGGCGATGAAACGAACATGACAAAACCTCTTTCGGGCTATTGGCTTTTCAACGGCACAGCAGAATATAAAATAACGAAAAATTTCGCGCTATTTGGCAAAGTAAATAACATTTTTGATGTGCGCTACAACACGTTTGGCGTTTATGGCGAAGCCGATGAAGTGCTTGGCGACAAATATGACAATGGACGATTTGTTTCACCTGGTGCGCCGCGTGCGGGTTGGATTGGTGTACGATTGAGTTTATAAAAATAAAAAAGCCGCTAATTTTAAAAATTAGCGGCTTTTTTTTAGCGACTGAAAACGTTTAAGGCAATTGGTTCAATTCAGAAATTTTGTCGTAATCCACACCAATACTTACGATAAAACTACTCGCTTCTTCGATGTTCATTTTCGATTTCAATACTTTTTTCTTATCAACAATTACCGTAAAACCTGACGTTGGATTAGGTGAAGTTGGAATGAAAAGTACATATTTATCTTCAAAACGGTTTGTGACATACGCGGGAACCCAAATATCGTCTTTTGGATATTCCACATAAACCACTTCTTTTGCAACCGTCTGATTTTGTGATGAAAACATACTGATTACTTTTTTCAACACGCGATAAATCGTATTCAAAAAGGGAATTTTTTCGATAATCGTATCAATCATCGCTAAAAACCAAACGCGCCCTTCAACCGCTAATTTATGCCCAATCGATACCAAAACGATAAAACTTAACGCTAAAAATATAATGGTGTAAATCGTGTTGTCCGCGTAGCCATAAACAAAACGCACCATGTCAGCAAGTAAATCGCGGACAAAAAACAAAATTTGAATCACAATCACCAGCGGAATCACCGCAAAAATGCCGATTAAAAAGTTGTTAAACAGTTTTTTTATTTTTTCTTTCATAACCTAATCCTCCTCAAAGTAATCTGAAATCAACCTTATTCGAGTCGTAATCTTTTTATGGGAAAAGTGCATTGAAAACAACTGCCTTTACCGAGTTCACTGCGAATAATCAGTTGTGCATCATGCCGCATTAAAACGTGTTTCACAATCGCTAAACCTAAGCCTGTGCCATTTATTTTTTTTGTACGTTTCGTTTCGACACGGTAAAAACGTTCTGTTACTCGCAAAATATCATTTTGAGCAAGTCCTTCGCCTTCATCAATCACATCAAGCAACAACGCATGTTCAGTTTGATGCCATTGAATTTTTACTGTTGTTTCTTCGGGCGAGTATTTCAACGCATTGCCTAATAAATTGGTAAATGCGCTGCGTAATTCATTTTCATCACCTAATAAATACGCTTCAGAATCTAAAACTAATTGAATGCGTCCAAGTTCTAACGCGGCTTCATTTTCACGACAGATTTCTTGTAATAACGCGGGAACATTGATAATTTCGTGTTTTTTGCCTTTCGTTTCTAAATGCGCGAGTAACAACAAATCATCCACTAAATGTTGCATACGTTCAGCTTGCCCTTGGATATTTTTTAAAGATGTCGTGAGAAGTAACGAATCGCCTTCATCAACATCTTGCAGCGTTTCGATATAACCTTTAATGACAGTCAACGGTGTGCGTAATTCATGCGATACGTTTGCGACAAAATCTTTTCGCATTCGTTCCATTCGTTTTAATTGCGTGACATCTTGTGCTAATAACAATCGCAAACCCGCGCCGTAATTGATAATTCGAACGGCTAACGTAATTGAATGATTAACAGGCGACGGAACTATTACAGGGTCTTCATAGCGTTTTAGTTTTAAATACTGAATAAATTCAGGAAAACGAATTAAATTTGGAATGCGTTGCCCTTTATCAGAACGTTTTAAACCTAAAACATCTCTTGCGGCTTTGTTTGCCCATTCAATTTCGTCACTTTCATTTAAAACAACTGCCGCATCAGGCAAGGCTTCGGTAGATTGGCGAAATTGGTCAACCATTTTGCTGAGTTGTTTTTTACGGCGTTTATTATTCTTTTTAATGCGATAAACGTGGTAATACAATTCTTCCCAAACGCCTGTCGTTTTTGGGTAATTACTGCGTCCACCTGTACGAAGCCATTTTTCAAAACGGTGAATTTGATATAAATGCCGAAATAGTATGAACAAAGTCAAAATAAACAATAACGGCACAAATAATTTTGTAAAAAAACCAATGACGCAGACGACTAAAAATAGCCCTAAAAACGTCATGATTTCACGTTGCCAAATCACCATGTTTTTTTATTCCATAAAATTAACTTTCTTCTTTTGCCAATAAACGGCGGATATTGCTTTCGTGTCGATAAAGCAAAAGCCCTGTCATTATGGCAGTGAAAAATGTCAACATGATGTCTTGTGTTAAAAACCACGCATAAATTGGCGAAAGTGTTGAGGTGATTAACGCGGCAAGTGATGAAATTTTGCCAATTTTGTAAATCGCAAACCACGTTAAACCGAATGCGCCGCCGACAAATAAATCAAAGCCAAATAAAACACCCGCTGATGTCGCAACGCCTTTGCCGCCTTTGAATCCAAAAAAAACAGGATATAAATGCCCAATAAATGCGGCGATACCCACAATGCCCCAAAAAACAGGTGGTGCGCCGATAAATTTTGCAATTAAAACGGGAATTAAACCTTTTAAAAAATCACCAAAAAAGGTGATACCTGCCGCTTTTTTACCGCCAATTCGCATTACGTTTGTCGCACCAGGATTTCTCGAACCTTCTTGGCGTGGGTCAGGTAAGCCCATTAACTTACAAACAACAATCGCGCTTGAAATTGAACCAAGCAAATATGCAAATAAAACAAGAACACTTAAAATCATTTTGACCTCTTCAAAACAGGTGAAAACTTGTAACAATACCGACTTTACGGCATCCTTACGACCTTTGTTAAACACCATATCATAATCGGAAAACCAGCAAACATGACAGACATCATTTTTTTACGCGACGTACATATTGACACGTTAATCGGCATTTTTGATTGGGAACGTGAAGCCAAACAAACGCTTATTTTCGATTTAGAAATGGCGTTTGATTGTCAACCTGCGGCTGAATCTGACAACATTGTAGACGCGCTCAATTACAAAGCCGTTTTTGACAGATTGGTTGAATTTGTGAGTCAAAGCGAATTCTTTTTAATTGAAAAATTAGCGGCTGAAATGATTCGTTTGATTCAAACTGAATTTGGTGTGTCGTGGGTGAAATTAACCGTGAATAAAAAAGGCGCGGTTGGCGCAGATATTAACGTCGGTGTGATTATGGAACGTGGGAATCGTTAATGACAGCGTGTTATGTCAGCATCGGTAGCAACATCGACAAAGAAAAAAACATTGAAGCAGGTTTAACGTCTTTGCGTGAAACGTTTGGTGAATTAACGATTTCCCCCATTTACGAAACGGCGGCAGTGGGTTTTGAAGGCGATAATTTTTTTAATTTGGTTGTTGGTTTTGAAACAGATTTTTCGGCACACGATGTTTTTGAAATGTTGCGTCAATTAGAATTCAAACACGGGCGTTTGCCAAATAGTCAAAAATTTTCATCGCGTACATTGGATTTAGACTTATTGCTATTTGGTGACACGATTATTGATGATGACGTTTTAAAAATCCCACGAGCTGACATTGAAAAATATCATTTTGTACTTCAACCGCTTGCCGATATTGCCCCCGATTTGATTCACCCAATTTTGAGAAAAACGTATCGCGAAATGCTGTCATTATTTAAATTCTAAAATTCCCAATTGCAATCGCTAAATTTTGTGCTTGTTCTTCAAGTAATTCTGCCGCTGCGGCGGATTCTTCAACTAATGCCGCATTTTGTTGTGTCACATTATCCATTTGAATGACCGCGCTATTGACTTGTTCAATGCCTTGGCTTTGTTCCACTGATGCGGCGGTAATTTGTGACATCATTGTGGTGACACCCTGAATTGACGTCACAATTTCTTCCATAGTTTCACCTGCTTGCGTGACTAAGCGTGTACCACCATTGACTTTCATTACGGAATCGTTAATTAAATTTTTAATTTCACCTGCCGCTGTTGCTGCGCGTTGTGCCAAATTCCGCACTTCTGTTGCTACCACCGCAAAACCTTGTCCTTTATCGCCTGCTCTGGCTGCTTCAACAGCCGCATTCAAGGCTAAAATATTGGTTTGAAAAGCAATATCATCAATTACCAAAATGATGTCACTGATTTTGCGTGAAGATTCATTGATTTCGCCCATTGTTTGCACAACTTGATTGACGACTTCAACGCCACGTCCCGCAACGCTAGATGCTTCAAGTGCTAATTCATTGGCGTGTTTTGCATTATGGGTATTCTTTTTGACGGTCGAATTTAATTCTTCCATACTCGCGGCAGTTTCTTCTAAACTCGCCGCCTGTTTTTCCGTCCGATTCGATAAATCGTTATTTCCCGACGCAATTTCTTTCGCGCTGGTGTTGATGTAATCGGTTGCTTCTTTAATTTGTCCAATGATATTAAGCAGACTTTCAACCGTTGCATTCGCATCATCTTTGAGTTTGCCAAATGTCCCCGAATAATTCGCTTCGACTTTTTGCGTTAAATCACCATGAGAAATCGCACTTAAAACCCGCACAATTTCATCTAAACTGGTCGAACACGTTTCAACTAAACGGTTAATCCCTTGACTGAGCAATAAAATAAAATCTTCTTTGTTGTCTTCGTCAATGCGTTGTGAAAAATCACCTCGCGCAATCGCATCAATAACCTTTGCAACTTCTTTTTCGACTAAAACTTCTTCGGTGCGATTATTCCATTCTGCGATTGTACCGATTCGCGCCCCGTCGGAATTGATAACGGGGCTTGCAATCACCACCATCGAATTACCACCGATTTCAACTTTACTGGTAATGACATCGGTTAGATTTTCAATAATGTTTTGTTGATGCGCGATATTTTTATGGAACATATCGATATTTGAACCAAGCAATGTTGCGGCATTAAAATTTGGCAACTCACAGCGTATATTCTCTTCAATATCAGTGAACATTTTTTCAGCCGCTTTATTGATGTAAATAATGTTGCGTTCATCATCCGCAATGACGATGCTACGACTAACATTGTCCAAACCAATTTTAATGCGTAAATTTTTATCAGCCGTGCGCTTTGCTTCCGATGCACTGAAACCATTTTTAACTTGCGTCGTTTTGAATGCGTCTAATACTTTTGCAATTTCGTTACGCTGATTATTTTCTAAATGTTCATCACCACTGCCTTTAATAATCATGTCAGCAGTGAAATTTAATGGACGAATAATCGCCCGATACAACGCTAATCCCATCATAATCGCGGTTAATAAACTGCCGACAACTAATCCAATCATAATTTTGAATGTGTCTTCGTATTTTAATTGCGAGGTTTCATAGGTTTTTTTGGTGACATCCATTTGCATCTGCAATAACTTACGCACATAGTCATTGACTGGTGTGTAATAAGGATTTGTTTTTGATGCAAAAATTTTATGTGCGGTTTCAAGGTCATTGGCTCGTAATGCTTCAACCGTCGGATTTATTCCTTGTGTGATTAACGCATCAAAACTTGCATGAAAATTTTTAGCGAGAATTTTTTCATTTTCCGTTAAATCCCCAGCAGTATAGGCTTTCCACGTTTCGTTAATTTCAGCAATGTTTTCTTCTACTCGTTTTGTATTACTCGTAATCGGCAAATGGTCAGAAGTCATTGCAATAATTAACGCTCGCGTAATTAAAATGTCTTTTTGAATGTTACTTAGCTGATTCATCGGTATGACGCGCGTTGAATAAATCGATTTTATATTTTCATTACCCAACATAATTTCACGCAATCCTAATCCACCAACCGTTAATATCACCATCAACAACGTAATAATAAAAATAATGATGCGGTTTTTAATTGTGATATTTTTGAAAAAATCTAACCAATGAATTAAATCTTGCCGAAAAATATCGCCATTTTCGATGCGTAAATTGCCTGCTTTTTTTTGTTTGAATAATTTATACGCATTTTCAGCTGTTTTAATTTGCTCTTTTGTTGGCTTGCTACGAACCGCCATATAACCAATTTGTTGACCATTTTCATAATCAGGCGTGACATTTGCCAAAACCCAAAAATAACTTCCATCTTTGCGTAAATTTTTAATTAAACCTGTCCAAGGACGTTGCACTTTTAGCGAATTCCATAAATCATCAAATACTTGTTCAGGCATATCAGGATGATGAACAATTTCATGTGATTGCCCAACTAATTCATTTTCGCTGTTGTATCCACAGGCTCTTATAAAATCGTCATTTGCGTAAGTAATAATGCCTTCTAAATCGGTTTTGGTAACAAGAGAATCGGTTTCAGAAATGAAGTATTCGATGCTTGTAGGTTCTTGCATAATTGTCATAAATCTTTTTAAAAAATAGTTACTCAAAATGGTAACAATCAAAAAAGTAAAATTTGTGACAATGTAATCTTGTGATGAGAATTTTTTACTAGCGTTATTTTTTAGTTGTAATCGTCATGTCAAAATTGCCAATTAAAATTGGTGATTATGAAAAAAAATAAACCTAAAAAACATAAATTACTTTTACGTCACTTAACGTTAGACGATTACGACAACCTCGCATTATTGATGGAACACGTCTACGATAATTTGGGTGGCGCGTGGAAAAAAGACCAATATATTTCGCAAATTACCCGTTTCCCGCAAGGACAAATTGTCATTGAAGATAACGGCGTTTTGGTTGCCGCTGCGCTCAGTATGGTGGTGGATTATTACAAATTCGGTGATGTTCACACTTACGCGCAAATCACAGGTGATGGCTATTTAACGCATCATGATTCACATGGCGATACGCTTTATGGCGTTGATATTTTTGTGCATCCCAAATATCGCGGCTTACGTTTAGGTCGCAGACTTTATGATGCACGAAAAGAATTGTGCCGCAGTTTGAATTTACGCCGTTTTATTGCTGGCGGGCGAATTCCTGGTTATCACAAATACGCGGACAATTTCACGCCTGTTCGATATATTGAAGAAGTCAAAAACCGTGAAATTTTCGACCCCGTTTTATCTTTTCAACTCGCAAACGGTTTTCATGTTCGTAAATTACTGACTAATTATTTACCAATCGATAAAGATTCACGCGGCTTTGCGACATTACTTGAATGGGTAAATTTGGATTACGTTGATAAACAACCGTCTTCAATTGTTTCATCAAAAAGCGTGGTGCGTTTAGGTGTGGTGCAATGGCAAATGCGAACCATGACCAGCGTTGAAGAATTGCTCAAACACGCTGAATTCTTTATTGATGCGGTGGCAGGTTATCACGCGGATTTTGTGCTGTTTCCTGAATATATGAGTGCGCCACTCATGGGCTTATTCAACGATAAACATCCGCCAGATGCGATTCGCGCGTTAGCGGGATTTACCAGCGAAATTCGCAACGGTTTGCTTGAAATGGCGATGTCTTACAATATCAACATTATTGCGGGTTCAATGCCTGAATATAGCAATCATGAGTTGTATAACGTTTCATGGTTATTGCGTCGAGATGGCACATTTGAAGCACAATATAAAATTCATGTCACAACCGATGAAGTCGAATGTTGGGGCGTAAAAGGCGGTGACGCGCTAAAAGTTTTCGATACCGATTGCGGCAAAATCGCTGTTTTGGTGTGTTTTGATTCTGAATTCCCAGAACTGGCACGTTTAGCCGCATTGCAAGGCGCACAAATTTTGTTTGTGCCGTTTTGGACAGATACTAAAAATGCGTATCAGCGCGTGCGTTATTGTTCACACGCAAGAGCAATTGAAAATGAATGTTTCGTCGCCATTACAGGAAGTGTCGGGAATTTGCCGCACGCTGAAAATATGGATATTCAATACGCCCAAGCCGCTATTTTCAGCCCGAGTGATTTTTCATTTCCACACGATGCGATTTTGGCAGAAGCCACACCAAATACGGAAATGACCTTAATTGCAGATGTGAATTTGGATTTATTAAAACAAGCTCGCACACGCGGTGCAGCTCGAAATTTAGCCAAACGACGCGAAGATTTATATCGCTTAGAATGGATTTAATACATATAACGTAGAAAATTTATGAAAGAATTATTATTGCTTCGTCATGCGAAAGCTAAACGCATCGAAGATGTTGAAGACAAAGACCGTCCGTTAAAAAAACGTGGTAAAGGTGACGCAAAAAATATCGGTATTTGGTTGAAAAAACAGAATTTATTGCCTGATGTTTTATTGAGTTCGACCGCTAAACGTGCGATTGATACCGCTAGAATTGTTCATAAAGAATTAAATGTTAAAGATTTAGTGATTCAAAAAAATGACCAATTGTATGCAACCGATGTTGAACAATTTCGCGCTATTTTGGCTGTTTGTCCAGAGGATGTGAAACGGGTTTTATTAGTTGGACATAATCCTGAACTTGAAGATTTTTTGATGTATCTTGTTGGTAAAGAGGCTTTGCCTAACGTTGAAAAATTATTACCAACCGCCGCATTAGTTCGGTTATCAATCAGTGAAAATACCGCTTGGCGTGACTTGAATGAACAATGCGCTCAATTTTTATCAATGACTTACGCCAAATCATTATTAGATTAAATTTAAAGATGAAACGCCTTTTAAATGTTTTAGCTTTTCTGATTCCGTTTAACGTTTATGCGGTAGATTTAAAAAAACTTGACCACATCGTTGTTATTTATCTTGAAAATCGCAGTTTTGATTCGTTATTCGGCACATTTCCAAATGCAAACGGATTTGAAAAACACCATTTTTTACCTCAAATAGATGAATACGGGCGCGTTTATGAAACATTACCGCCTGTGATGCAATCTGAAAAAATCGATTTGCGTTTCTCCACCGATTTACCAAATAAACCGTTTGATATAGCCCGTTATATTGGTTTAAATGAAAAACATCCTGATTTAACACATCGATTTTTCATTCATCAAATGCAAATCAATGGCGGTGCAAATAATCGTTTTGCTCAATTGTCCTCAGCAGGCGCATTAACAATGGGGCATTACGATTTATCAAAAACCGCGTTATGGCAATATGCCAAAGAATTTACGTTAGCGGATAATTTTTTTCAAGCGGCTTATGGTGGTTCTTTTTTAAATCATCAATGGTTAATCTGTGCTTGCACACCAAAATTTGAAAATGCCCCCGAAGAACTTAAAAAATGGAAAATTAACGATTTAACGGGAAAAATAACTAAAGACCCGACTGTAACCGTTGATGATTATGCCGTTGGAACAATTCAGCCGCATTATCAACCATTTGATTCTGAACATGATAAAAATCGTTTGCCACCCCAGTCTCAGCGGACAATTGGCGATAGACTTTCAGAAAAAGGAATTCATTGGGCGTGGTATGCAGGTGGTTGGAATAATGCGTTGGAAGGCAAAAAAACAGATGATAATTTTCAGTATCATCATCAGCCGTTTGTTTATTACACCAATTATGCACCAAATACGCCGGCGCGTTTAGAGCATTTGAAAGACAAAGAACAACTTTTTACGGATTTAAAAAGTGAATTTCCGCAAGTAGCATTTTTTAAACCTGTTGGCAGTAAAAACCAACATCCAGGTTACGCCACAATTGTTGATGCAGATAACGAAGTAAAAGAAATAGTTGAAGCAATTCGTCATAGTCCAATCTGGAAAAACACGGCAATTATTATTACTTATGATGAATACGGCGGTTTTTGGGATCATATTGCACCACCTCAAATTGACAGATGGGGCGCGGGAACTCGCATTCCTGCCATTATCATGTCACCTTTCGCAAAGAAAAATCACGTTGACCACACGCTTTATGACACGACTTCGATTTTAAAATTCATCGAAAATCGCTTTGAATTAAAGCCGCTTTCAGAACGTGATGCAAAAGCGAATGGGTTAGAAGGGGCATTTTGATTTCAAAATTTCACCATTTTCAATTACCAAAATCCATTTAATAACCCGCTAGATGCGGGTTATTTTAATTTGAGCGTATAAAAATCCTCGT
Source organism: Methylococcaceae bacterium (assembly GCA_049656545.1). Lineage (GTDB taxonomy): Bacteria > Pseudomonadota > Gammaproteobacteria > Methylococcales > Methylomonadaceae > UBA10906. The sequence continues at coordinate 17,953 of JBASLW010000085.1, read as the reverse complement.
CAATTTTTGAATCTTTCTTTTTAACGTTATAATTCCTTAATTTAAAATTGTATCCAAAGGAAAAATCATGACGCAAAACACCACACATTTTGGCTTTAAAGAAGTCGCCACCGAAGATAAAGTCAAATTAGTTCGCGGCGTTTTTGATTCTGTTGCCGAGCGTTACGATATTATGAATGACTTGATGTCATTAGGTATTCATCGAATTTGGAAACGGGTTGCGGTGGATTTAAGTAACGTTAGAGAAGGTTACAGCGTTTTAGATTTAGCGGGCGGCACAGGTGATTTAACCACATTATTTCAACAAAAAGTGGGCGCAACAGGAAAAGTTGTTTTAGCTGATATTAACGCGGCGATGTTAAATACAGGGCGTGACCGTTTAATTGATAGAGGTTTAACAGGGATTCGTTATGCACAAGTAAACGCAGAATGTTTGCCGTTCGCCGATAATACGTTTGATTGTGTTTGTATTGCGTTTGGTTTGCGAAATGTGACCGATAAAGCTGCTGCTTTGCGCTCTATGCACCGTGTTTTAAAACCTGGTGGTTGCGTGATTGTGTTGGAATTTTCACATCCCATCGACCCAATTACGGAAAAAGTGTACGATTTTTATTCATTCAAATTATTACCAAAAATTGGTAGATTTGTTGCAAACGATGAAGAAAGTTACCGTTATTTAGCAGAATCTATCCGAATGCACCCTAAACAAGCTGAATTAAAAACGATGATGGAAGAAGCAGGTTTAGAGCGTTGTAATTTTTATAATATGACGCAAGGTATTGTCGCTGTGCATCGCGGTTATAAAATTTGATTATGATGTTAGAAACGATTTTTAACGCGGGTAAAACGTGGCATGAAGAAACATTGAAAACATTACAATTAAATATCGCGGAATTTTTACAAGAAGAAACGCGCGATTTGCCTGCAAATGCTGAAGTTGAAATGTTTTACAATCAAGTCACGAAATTAGAATGTGATGTAAAAAAATTAGAAGAAAAACTTAATCACACGACAGGAAAATCAACATGATTACTGGGCAAATTGAATCTTACGACAGCGAAACAAAAACAGGACTTGTTAAAGACCAAGAGGAGTTTTTTAAATTTGACGAAGTTAGCTGGAAATCTAGTGTACCGCCAGATTCGGGTGATGAAGTCACATTTGAATTAAAAGATGGCTTAGTTGTTAATATGCGCTTAATTGCTGAATCCACAAAACTGATTGAAGGGGTGAAAAAACGTTGGATTGCAACGACATTAGCATTTTTTCTAGGTGCAGTTGGCGCACATCGATTTTATTTAGGATTTTACAAGCTAGGATTAGCACAATTAGCATTTACAGCATTAACACAAGGTTATGGCTTGTTATGGGGCTTTATTGATGCGATTTTGTTATTTGCAGGTCACATTTATAAAGATGCGAAAGGTCGTCCATTAAAATAAGCCTATATAAAAAAAGCGAGATTGATTGCCAATCTCGCTTTCAATTTTACAAACTAATAACGTCTTTATTATTTTGCAGAACGTACATTTGTTGCGGTCAAGCCTTTTGGACCTTTTTCAACATCATACGAAACAGTCTCGCCTTCGTTTAACGTTTTGAAACCGTCACCTTGAATAACTGAGTGATGAACGAAAACATCTTCGCCGCCATCAGTCGGTGCGATAAAACCAAAACCTTTTGTGTTGTTAAACCACTTAACGGTACCTGTTGCCATTTTGAAACTCCTAAACTAAAAAAATACGGTTACACAGAAACTACAACATTGATAACCAGACAACCTACAACTAGGAATCTCTTAACTCAACAGATGTTTTCTGACGCAACACATTGTAGCTGTTTTTTGTAAATTTGAGTTTTTTTTCTTTGACAAGCGAACGTTTTAATTTCCTAGACTTAAATCTATAGAATCTAATCATTGACGCAACTAGGTTATAAAAATATAATCGCTGGTTTTATATTTACAGATTAAATAGTTAGGAGTTCACGCAATGTATGCGGTAATCGAAACAGGCGGTAAACAATACCGTGTAGAAAATGGTACTTACTTAAAAGTAGAAAAATTAGAACTTAATGAAGGCGATAGCATCGAATTTGACAAAGTTTTAATGGTTGAAAATGAAGGCGATGTCAAAGTGGGTTTGCCATTCATTAACGGCGGAAAAGTCACAGCAACTGTGTTGTCACAAGGCAGACACAAAAAAATCAAAATTGTTAAATTCAGAAGACGTAAACACCACATGAAAACTGCTGGTCATCGTCAATACTATACTGAAATCCAAATTACTGGCATTTCAGCTTAATAAATAATAGGAGTTAAAAATGGCTCATAAGAAGGCAGGCGGTAGTACCCGCAACGGACGTGATTCCCAGTCAAAACGCTTAGGCGTTAAACGTTATGGCAGTGAAACAGTTACCGCAGGTAGCATCATTGTTCGTCAACGTGGCACACATTTCCATCCAGGCACAAACGTTGGTATCGGTAAAGACCATACCTTATTTGCAAAAGCAGACGGCGTAGTGCTTTTTAAAGTTCAAGGTCCTAACAACCGTAAATTTGTTAGCATTGTCACTGCATAAGTAAATGCTTCGCCTTTATGGCAAGCGGCAATGTCTTAAAGAAGCTCCGCCGGAATGGTTGGGGCTTTTTTCGTTTTTATCAGTTTGATTTGAGTAAAGTATGAAATTTGTTGACGAAGCACAAGTGCGCGTAGAAGCAGGTGATGGCGGTAATGGCACAATCGGTTTTCGCCGTGAAAAATTTATCCCACTCGGTGGACCAGACGGAGGCGATGGTGGTAACGGTGGAAGCGTGTATTTAGTTGGCGTTGAAAATATGAACACGTTGGTTGATTTTCGTTACCAATCTGTTTATCGCGCCCAACGTGGTCAAAACGGTATGTCACGCAACTGCACAGGTAGAAAAGGCGATGATGCTTTTGTTTCTGTGCCACTCGGCACGCGAGTTTCAGATTCGGAAACAGGTGAAATTCTGGGCGAATTAGTCAAAGAAGGTGAAACGTTACTTGTCGCGCAAGGCGGTTTTCACGGCTTGGGCAACACGCGCTTCAAAAGCAGCGTTAATCGCGCCCCGCAAATTGCCAGTAAAGGCAGTGAGGGCGAACATCGTTTATTGAATTTAGAATTAACTTTGATTGCAGATGTCGGTTTGCTCGGAATGCCAAACGCGGGAAAATCGAGTTTGATTCGCTCGGTTTCGTCCGCTACGCCAAAAGTCGCTGATTATCCATTTACCACGCTTTATCCGAATTTAGGTGTGGTTCGCATCGACGAGTTACGCAGCTTCGTGATTGCTGATATTCCAGGTGTGATTGAAGGGGCGGCAGAAGGTGCGGGTTTAGGGCTGCAATTTTTGAAACATTTAGAACGCACAGGTTTATTACTACACGTTGTCGATATTGAACCGTATGAAAGCAGTGAATCACCGATTTCTGCGGCGAAAAAAATTATCGCAGAAGTGGAAAAATGGAACGAAAACTTAGCTAATAAACCGCGCTGGTTAGTGTTAAATAAAGTTGATAGAGTTCTTGATGAGGAACTAGACGCGCATTGCCAAGAAATTATCGATGCACTGAATTGGACTGCGCCTGTATTTAAAATCGCGGCAATTAACGGGCAAGGCACAAAAGAATTGATGTTTGCGATTATGGAATTTTTAGAAGCGCAGCGGCAAAAGGCAAAAGATGAACAAGCGTGAAAATTTTAAAAATGTGAAACGAATTGTCATCAAAATCGGCAGTTCGCTATTAACAAAAGGCGGTAAAGGCTTAGACAAAGTTGCGATTGCCGCGTGGGTATCGCAAATGGCGAATTTACGCAAACAAGGCGTAGATGTGATTTTGGTTTCATCTGGTTCAGTCGCTGAAGGTGTTTGGCGTTTAGGTTTGAAAACGCGCCCTACGACGTTACACGAATTGCAAGCCGCTGCTGCTGTTGGGCAAATGGGGTTGGTGCGTGTGTTTGATGATAATTTTCAGCAACACAATTTGCACGCTTCGCAAATTTTGCTCACACACGATGATTTGTCGAATCGCCAACGCTATTTAAACGCGCGTAGCACGCTTTTAACATTGCTCAATTTTGGCGTAGTTCCCGTGATTAACGAAAACGATACTGTGGCAACAGAGGAAATTCGGTTTGGCGATAACGACACGCTTGCGGCGTTAGTGGCGAATTTAGTGGAAGCCGATTTGTTGATTATTTTGACTGACCAAAAAGGCTTATTTACCGCTGACCCAAGCGTAAATCCTGATGCAACCTTGATTTCAGAAATCCATGTTAATGACAATCGTTTAGAAGGCATGGCTGGCGATAGCCGAAGCGGTTTAGGACGTGGAGGCATGTCTACCAAAGTTCGTGCAGCAAGACTTGCAGCGCGTTCAGGCGCGGCAACAATTATCGCGGCTGGTATCACGCAAGACGTAATAAATGTTGTGTTGCGCGGTGATAAAATTGGCACGCATTTCTTGCCAAATCTCGAACCGATTGCGGCAAGAAAACAATGGCTCGCTGGTCAATTGCAAGTCAACGGGCAATTAGTGTTAGACGATGGCGCAGTGAAAATGCTCAAAAATAACGGTAAAAGTTTGCTTGCTGTCGGTGTGAAATGGGCAACGGGACAATTCGAACGCGGCGAATTGGTATCCTGTTTGAATTCAAACGGAATTGAAATTGCACGCGGTTTGGTGAATTACGGCATTGAAGATACACAAAAAATCGCGGGTAAAAGTAGCAATGAATTTGAAAAACTACTTGGTTATGCTGATGATTTAGAATTGATTCATCGTGATAATTTGGTGTTAATTTGAAATTAGCTTTTGAAAAATTTGGAAATCAACAAAATCCACCGTTAATCATTCTGCACGGTTTTTTTGCTTCGTCACGAAATTGGCGAGCAAGTGCTGAGAAACTCGCTGAAAATTGTTGTGTTTATGTTTTAGATGCGCGAAATCATGGTGCATCACCGCATCATGAAATCATGAATTATGAAACAATGGCAGCAGATGTTGCGGATTTTGTTGAGCAAAAATCCCTGCAAAATGTTTCACTTATTGGACACAGCATGGGCGGTAAAACCGCGATGTGGTTGGCATTAAATTATCCAAATTTAGTGCAAAATTTAAGTGTCGTCGATATTGCGCCAATCGCTTACAAACACAGTTTTGACCCAATTATTAACGCGCTGAAAAATTTGCCGTTTTCAGAATTAAAAAATCGAAAACAAGCAGAATTATTATTGTCTGACATTATTCCTGATTTGAGTTATCGACAATTTTTATTGCAAAACTTAGTGTTAAAAAGTGGCGGTTGTTATGAATGGCGAATTGATTTAGATATTTTTCAACGCAATGCACCGAACATTTTGCAATTTCCAAATGCTGAAAATGTGTCGCAATTTGTCGGTAAAACGTTGTTTTTAGCAGGCGGCAATTCTAAATACATCAAGGAAAATAGCACGGAAACTCTTTTTCCCTTTGCAAAAATTCAAACGATTCCCGATGCTGAACATTGGATTCATGTTCAACAACCCGAAGCCTTTTTAAATGCGGTCACAGCATTTTTGAAATGAAAATGCTATTTATTGGCGGTGTAAAAAGTGGCAAATCCCGTTTAGCAGAAACGGCAATTTTAAACTTTTCAAACGGCGTAAAACCGTATTATTTGGCAACAAATGACTGTTTTGATGACGAAATGAAAATGCGAGTTTTAGCGCATCAACAGCAACGTCAAAACCAGTTTGAAACGCTTGAAGAGCCGTTGAAATTATTTGAAATACTGCAAAATTGTGAGCGTCCTGTTTTGGTTGAATGCGTTACGATGTGGCTGAATAATATGCTTTATTATAAATTTTCTGAGAAAGAAATTTTGACGGAATTAGACGCTGTGATGAATTTACCGATGGATTTGGTTTTGGTTCACAACGAAGTCGGACAAGGTATTATTCCTGACAATAAATTAGCACGACAATTTGTTGATTTATCGGGTAAAGCCGCGCAGTTAATGGCAAAACATTGTGAACAAGTTTATTTTTGCAGCGCAGGGTTGGCGTTGAAAATGAAAGGCTAAATTTGTTTTCCTAGCAATAACCCTAATCCGATAGTGATGCTGCACAACACGCTATTTCCAATAAAAAGTCCTAACATTAAAACCGTTTGTGATTCAAAAGAAAAACCGTGTTCAATTAAAAATAAAATTAAATACAACCCTGAAAGTGTTAAATATGCGCCAATGATTAAAATCAAAAGTGTGGCGCGTTGTTCAACAGGAAGTGCAATTTTTTGAAGTAACAACGCCGCGACAATACCAATCAATAACGCGCCAATTGTGTTAATTACCATCATTCCATAAGGAATTGCACTACTTGGCAAATGTAAAACGCCATTGCTATACCAAAATAAACCCCGTCCACATAATAATCCTAACCAAACGGCAGCAAGGCAACTGCCAATACTAACGGCAATGTTTAAACTTGCTTTGCTGAATTGCCCTTGTTCAAGTAAGTAAAATGTTTCAAGTGAAAACGTCGAAAACGTCGTAAACGACCCGATAAAACCAACTAAAATTGCCGCGCGATAATCTAATGCCACCGTGACACGTTGCAAAATTAACGTTTCACTCAGCAAACCAATCAAAAACGAACCAACGATATTTACTAATAATGTTCCATAAGGAAAACCGCGTCCAAGCCATTGATACAAGCCTGTTGATACTAAAAAACGCATGACAGCTCCAAATGAGCCACCGATTGCAACAACGATTAACTGATTCATGTTTTAAAATGGTTTGATAAAATGTTCACGGTAATAACGCAATTCTTCAATCGATTCAATGATGTCATCAAGAGCTTGATGACTGGATTCTTTGCTAAAACCGTCTTTGATATGCGGACACCATCGCGCGGCTAATTCTTTAAATGTCGAAACATCAATACAGCGATAATGAAAAAAGGCTTCTAAATTTTTCATATATTTATCTAAAAAACGACGATCTTGTCCAACGCTATTTCCACAAATTGGCGATTGCCCTGCATCAAGCCATTGATTTAAAAATGCAATCGTGGCTTTTTCAGCTTCTTCCTCGGTAACAGTTGAATTTTTGACTCTCTCAATCAAGCCAGATTTGCCGTGATGTTCTTGATTCCAATCATCCATTGCCGCCAACGTTTCATTTGATTGATGAATCGCTAAAACAGGACCTTGCGCGAGAATGTTTAAATTTTTATCTGTCACAATTGTCGCAATTTCGATAATGACATCAATTTCGGGATTTAAGCCTGTCATTTCTAAATCAATCCAAATTAAATTTTCAGCGTTTTTTGTCATAGCAATTTCTCGGAGCAAGTTTTAAATTAAAGTAATTATACCGACAAATTCGTGAATCCGCCTTTTGACAACAAGTTGGCTCTGTTAGAATCATTTCTTATTACATTTTAAATTTTGAAACGGAAACCCATGAGTATCATCATAAAAAACGAAGCTGAAATTGAAAAAATGCGAATTGTCGGACGGCTTGCCGCTGATGTTTTAGACATGATTGCACCACACGTTGTTGCAGGTATCACAACAAATGAATTAAACGATATTTGCCACGATTACATTGTTAATGTTCAGGATGCGATTCCGTCACCGTTAAATTATCGCGGTTTTCCAAAATCAATTTGTACATCGATCAATCACCAAGTTTGTCACGGCATTCCTAGCGAGAAAAAATTAAAATCTGGTGACATTATCAACATTGATATTACCGTTTATAAAGATGGTTTTCATGGTGATACCAGCATGATGTTTTGTGTTGGCAAAGTCGCACCGCACGCACAACGCTTGTGTGATATTGCCAGAGAATCGTTGTTTTTAGGTATTGAACAAGTTAAAGCAGGCGCGACATTAGGTGATATTGGTCACGCCATTCAAAAACACGCTGAAAAAAATCGTTATTCTGTGGTTCAAGATTTTTGTGGACATGGCATTGGCAGAGATTTTCACGAAGAACCGCAAGTTTTACATTATGGCAATGCAGGGGAGGGCTTATCACTTGAAGCAGGTATGATTATTACAATTGAACCGATGATTAACCAAGGTAAACATCATACAAAATCGCTTGGCGATGGGTGGACAGCAGTCACAAAAGATCACAGCTTATCAGCACAATATGAACACACAATTTTGGTAAAGCAAGACGGTTATGAAATTTTGACGTTACGCGCTGAAGAACGGTAAACAATCATGACTACGCCGCTTAACGCCACATTATTTGAATCAACGAATGTTTTAGTTACATTTAAAACATTACTTAAAGACAAAGAACTTGAATTGCGTAAAAAATTTAATCCGAAACTTTCTGTTTCAAAATTATTGCGTGAAAAATCGGATTTTATTGACAACATTTTAAGCATTTGTTTTCAACATTTTTTAAATGAGCAAACTAAAAATGTGACGTTGTGTGCGGTTGGTGGTTATGGGCGACGAGAAATGTTTCCGTATTCGGATATTGATATTTTAGTCATTTTGCCAGACGAAGAATGTGCCGAATATCAAGAAAGTTTAGGCGCATTTTTTACGTTTCTTTGGGACATCGGTTTAAAACTCGGTTACAGCGTACGAAGCATTCCGCAGTGTGTTGAAGTCGCAACAAAAGACCAAACGATTATGACCAGTTTGCTGGAAATTCGGCAAATTTGTGGAAATATCGAGTTATTAAAATCGCTTAAAAATGCCATTTCTCCTGACAAAATTTGGGCTTCAGATAAATTTTTTGCCGCAAAAATGGCAGAACAACAAGCTCGTTACGCAAAATTTCATGATACGGCTTACAACTTAGAACCGAATGTCAAAGAATGCCCTGGTGGTTTGCGTGATAGACAAGTGATTGCGTGGGTTTTTAAGCGGCATTACAACGTTGAAACGTTAAAAGAGTTAATCAAATATGGCTTTTTACCTGAAGAAGAATATGCCGAATTAGTCGCATTGTTAAGCGTTCTTTGGCGAATTCGTTACGCGCTACATTTACTGACAAATCGCGCGGAAGACCGCTTAATTTTTGATTATCAACGTGACCTTGCCGCGCAATTTGGTTTTAGTCGTGATAATCAAAAATACAATCAAGATGTTGAACAATTCATGCAGTTTTATTTCAAAACCGTTTTGGGTTTGGAACGCTTAAATGAAATGTTATTACAGCTTTTTGATGAGCGATTTGTCCCGCGTGAACATAATGAAGTACGTCGTTTAAATGACAATTTTGAAGTGATTAACGGGTATTTAGAAGCGAAGGATTCACACGTTTTTGAACGAAATCCGTTGGCGTTGTTGGAATTATTTTTAATTCTTGAGCAACATGAAGAAATTAAAGGCGTTCGTGCCACAACGTTACGTTTAATTCGTAAAAACTTACATTTAATTGATGCTGATTTTCGACAAAATAAAGCGGCAAATTATTTATTTATTGAAGCCTTTCGTCAGCCAAAAGGAATTACAAACCAGCTTCGTCGCATGAATCGTTACGGTATTTTAGCGGCATATATTCCCCAATTTGCTAACATTGTGGCGCGAATGCAATACGATTTATTCCATATTTACACCGTCGATGAGCATACGCTTTTTGTTGTGCGTAATTTACGACGTTTTACAATTGATAAACATGACAACGAATTTCCGTTTTGTACAGCGGTTTTTCAACACATTGAAAAACCCGAATTACTGTATTTAGCTGCTTTATTTCATGATATTGCAAAAGGTCAAAATGGCGATCATTCCATTTTGGGCGAAAAGATGGCGCGTGATTTTTGTTCTCAACATGATATTTCAAATCACGATACGAATTTAGTTGCATGGCTTGTTCGACATCATTTGGTGATGTCTACCACCGCGCAACGTAAAGATATTGGTGATCCTGATGTCATTCATGAATTTGCTCAAAAAGTGGTCAGCATCGAGTATTTAAATTATTTATATTTGTTGACGGTCGCGGATATTCGCGCCACCAATCCTGAATTATGGAATTCATGGAAAGATGCGCTGTTGAAAGAACTCTATTCCGAAACGCACAACGTGATTCGGACAGGCTTGCCCAATCCTGCCGCATTATCGGAACGTTTAAGCGAAAACAAACACGAAGCTAAAACGGAATTATTAAAATTAGGCATGATTGAAACGGTAATTGATTCAGCTTGGCAACATGTGAGTGATGATTATTTTTTACGTTATTCGGCTGATGAAATTGCGTGGCACACGATAGCAATTGCGGCATCAAAAGAAGAGGATTTGCCACTGGTTTTATTGCGTCCTCAAACGCAACGCGGCAGTGCAGAAGTGTTTGTTTATACCAAAAATGAAGGAGCAATTTTTTCATTAAGCACGGCAACGCTAGATCAATTAGGTTTAACGATTTTGGACGCGCGAATTATGACAACGCTTGATAACTATGTTTTAAACAGTTTTTTGGTGTTGGAACAATCAGGCGAGGCGATTGCGGATTTATTTCGTGAAGTCCATATTTGTTCATCATTGCGGCAGAATTTATTACAAAATAAAGTTAAAAAAACCAAAAACATTCATCGTCAATCGCATTCGCGCCAAGCACAACATTTTCCAATTCCAACAAGTATTCAATTTCATGTCGATGCGTTAAATCGTTACACCATTATCGAGTTGATTACGACCGATCACGCAGGGCTTTTGTCAAAAATTGGACAAGTATTTTTACAACAACACATTCATTTGCATAACGCAAAAATTACAACGATTGGCAGTCGCGTTGAAGATATGTTTTACGTTACAGACGCAAATGAATTGCCTATTATGGAAGTCAAAAAATTAGAAACGTTGGAAAATGTGATGTTGAAATTTTTGGCTGCTATTTAAATTACCATTCGATTTAAAGTGCTGTTAGATTCAGATTCTATTTTTTTAGACAGAATTTTATTGCATATTTCAAGCAACACACTTGCTTGTTGTAATTGCGTTGCACGTTGATTTTTAAATTGCTCAATCGCTTCATTGACTTCGTAATTCAAACTTTCTAAACCTTGAGAAATGCCTTTATTCAACCCCCGTAAAGCGCATTTCTCTAATGATGGCTGGCATTTTTTCAAAATAAAAAATGGCACCAGCCACGACAAGCCACAAAGTAATGTGCTGTGAATCGCAAAATCTAAATTCAAATAATGGTCATGTGTTTGATTATTTTCATAATAACCATTTACTACTTCAAAACTTACCCAACTCATTGCAGCGAGCGGCAATAAAATTTCCGCAATCGCAAAAAATTTTAGCAATCCACGTTGCAACGTATTTCCGCGTTCTGCTAAGGCTTGGCGTGTATGTAATTCAACTTGTGTTGAAAACTGTTTTTTGGCTTTTTCGTGCAAAATCAAAAGCTGCATTTCAAGTGGCGTTGTGGGTAAATTCAAATTTTGCGCGTCTACGACAAGTGAATTTAGCGCATCATCAAATTGCGTTTGAGCGAAATCATCCCACAAATTTATGTCGCCCGATTTTTCCATCATCGCGCGTTGGGCAAAATGTTCAGAAAGCGGTTTTAAACGCCACGCAAAACTTTGTTGCAATTGTGTTTGCGTTTTTTTCCAGTTTGTTTGCCAATGCGAATGTAATTTTTTTAACGCGGCTTCAGAGCCACATTGCGCTAAATAACTTTGCAATTTTTCGAGCAAAGCCTGAACGTGAATTTTTTCGCTACGTTGTTCTAATTGCTCAATCGTTTTTTGCGTAGCAAGTGTTGTTAAGGTGTTTGCTAAATTTTCAAATTCATCGTTTTCAACATTTTCAGTGCAACTGGTTTTGAAAATAATTGGTGTGTTAAAACCAGCAACGTGTAACTGTTTTTCAAAATCATCAAATTGTGAAGTTTCGCCTCTATCGCATTGATTCATTACAAATACCCAACCATGTGTCGCACCTTCAGCAAGCAACAAACGCCACGCTTTTTCGTCACGATAACGTTCAGGGCTGACGACGTAAATCAATACATCAATTTTTGGCAACCAGCTTAAAACTAATGCTTTGTTATGCACGTCTGTACTATCGAAATCAGGCATATCAATCCAAATCACGTTTTTTTGCGTTGCGTCGTCGTGACTTGCCACCCGAATATCGTTAAGCGGTAAATTTGGCAACGTAATGTCTTGATGATGAAACAGTGTAATTTCTTTTGACGTTGGACGCGCCACGCCTGATTTTGCAATCGGTTTGCCAGCAAGCCGATTTAAAAGCGCACTTTTTCCAACGCCTGTGCCGCCAATGAAAGCGACGATTAACGGACGCATTGAATTTTCAAAAAGTGGATTTTTTTCTTTTTGTGAAAAAGTCGCGTGGCGAATTTCACGAATCCAACCCAATTCATAAGCCTGTTGCGCCCAAAAATCAACGCGCTGTAAAGTTTCAGAGTAATCGTAAGCCATGCGGTTTTTCAGTAAATTTTGTTTCAATATCGGCAAGTTGCGAAGGCGAAATCGCAAAATAGTTTTGTGTTTTAAGTTGATTTGGTAAATCGTGCAAATGTTGTGCGAGAGGTACGAAAATTTGCGTTTTTACCGCTTCAAGTTGGCGCGATTTCAAATCAGATTCCACTTTTTTCATGTAACCGCCAATCGCACTTTCGGTTAAAAAATTGGTTAACATCAACATCGCAGGCGCAATTGCTAAATCATGCAAACCAATTCCACCTGTGTAAAGCGTCAATGCAACAATCGCGGCATCCGCTGTAATTCGCGTTGCTCGCAAGGCATTTAAAACAAGTGGCTGTTCTTCTAATTTTTGATATAAGCCTTGCGCGGCAAGTTCGACATCTTGTTGAAAATGTTGATGATACTGTTGTGCCGTGCGGTTGAATTCTTGCAAAAACGCGGCGCGATTTTGCCGTAATTGCTCGCTAATTTCTCGCCACATTGAATGCGTATTTTTATCGAGTAATTCGTGCGCTAATTCAGTTAATGTATGATTTAACAATGACGTTAAGATATTTATTTCATTGGAATTTTTAGCTAAATCAGATGATTTTTTACCGAACAACCGCCGCAATTTTTTAAATGGGTTTCGGACAAACATCATCATTTTTGCCACGCCTGGAATTTCAAGCAACAATAATAATTCAGCAATTGCTTGTTTAAATGTTTCGTAATGGTGTGGGTGATTTAAATAATCACGTTGATAATTTTTTAGCGCGTCGTCAATGGTTTTATCGACTAATTTTTTCCACGCTTCGTAGATTTCGTGTTCAGTGCGTAGCGGTTTTGTCCATTCAGCCCAATGCGTTTGCACCAATTTTTGTTCTCGACGCGCGTGTTTTTCACGTTGCACTTTTTTAGCTAAATCAAACAGAATTTTCTGTTTTTCGAGCGGAATTTCAGGCGATTTCGTGATGCTTTGATAAAGCAAAGGCAACACATCAGGAAAATTATCTTGCCGATAATCACACCATTTTTCTTTGAGCGATTCTAAAATAATCGCCTCACTGCCTTCGCTTAATTTGTTGACACAAATTAGCGTCGGTTGGCGTAAGGGTTCAATCAATTTCAGCGTATCCCAAACAGTTTGATCGGCGTATTTCTCTTTACTGACAGCAAGAATTATGACATCTGCTAGCGCAATTGTTTTTAAAACGCCTTCGCGGTAATCGGTTGAATCAATTGAATCAAAATCAGGTGTGTCCCAAAAAATGGCAGGTGGCAAAAAAGGCGAAGCATTTTCAATTTTTGTCAGCGTATAAGAGTCCAAATGTTCTCGAGATAATTCTGCATTTTCAATTTGCATAAACGGTGAAAAATATGCCGCCACATTTTCACAGCCAGACAATTTCAAACCGTGATAAAAACCTTGCGGATGTACGGTATAACCTGCAAGCGGGCTTACGCCTGCATTTTGAGATTGCAAAAAAACATTCGTCAATGAACTTTTTCCCGCTTGCGTTGGTCCAATAATGGCGATTTGTAGCGGCAAATTTTTAATAAATTTCCCTTTGCGAAAAAACGCCTCCGCAAGCGTTAATTGCTCAAATTTTTGCTGATAAGTTTGTGTTTTTTGGGAATCAGAATTCAAAACTGCGTGATAACGCTGGCGAAGCAGCGCGATAAAGTCGTGCATAGTTTTCTCAAAACAAATTTTATTTTACATTGTGACAAATTATTCGATTACGCTGTACTTTTTTAACTTTATATTCAAAACGTATGAAAACACTTTTTCCTGAAATTGAACCGTTTAATCATTTCTTTTTAAAAACCGACAGCGTGCATTCTGTTTATGTTGAACAATGCGGCAATCCAAACGGCGTGCCAATTGTTTTTTTACATGGAGGTCCTTGTTCGGGTTGTAAACCTGACCATCGTCGTTTTTTTGACCCGAATTATTACCACATTATTTTACTTGACCAACGCGGTTGCGGACGCTCGTTACCGTTTGGTGAATTAGAAAATAATACCTTGCCTGATTTAATAAACGATTTAGAGCGAATTCGTGAGCAATTACAGCTTGAAAAATGGGTTTTATTTGGTGGTTCATGGGGCGCAACGTTGGCTTTGGCGTATGCACAAAAACACGTTGAACGTGTGCAGTCCCTCATTTTACGAGGTGCTTTTTTAGCACGCGCACAAGATATGAATTGGTTTTTAGGGCAAAATGGCGTGGCGTTAATTTATCCTGAAATTTGGCAACAGCTTCATGACAGCATTCCCGTTGAACATCGAACCGAAAATTTATTTGCGGATTTATGTGCGGCGTTGTGGGGAAAAGATGAGTTAGCGATTCGGCGGGTGACAAAAGCGTGGCAAGCCTGGGGCGGACAAGTCGCACTTGGAAATCTTTATCAACACAATGATTTTCATGTTACCGACCACGATATTAAACAAGTCAAAATGGAATTGCATTACGCAAAAAATGCGTATTTTTTAGCAGAAAATGAATTACTCGAAAATGCGGCGATTTTGCAAAATGTGCCAACAACCATTATTCACGGGCGACATGATTTAGTTTGTCCGATTGAAGCGGCTTGGAAATTACACAAATTTTTACCACACGCGAATTTTGTTGTGTTGCCAAATTCGGGGCATATCGCGCAAGGTGATGAAATGATTGATGCGCTTTTAAGTGCGACACTTCCGAGCGAATCGTAACATTCATTTTTCGATTTTCATCAAATTGATAATTTCTTCCAAACGAGCAATTTCACGTTTTTGAAATTCAAGCATTTCATCTTTGTGATTGATAATTTCGTCTTTGTGCTGAATTGTCATTTGTAGCTTTTGAATTTCAAAGGCTATTTCGGTTGATGAACCAATAACGTTATGACACCAAGTGTCATTGCCAAAATAAACATTTTTATCTACAGAAATCAATTCAAGTAAATCAACACCAAATAATTGAGCAATTTTTTCAAGTTTGGGATTTAACGCATTGGTTTCACCGCGTTCGATTTTGGCATAGGCATTCACACACATATTTAATTTCTCCGCCATTTCTTCTTGTGTCCAACTTTTCGATTTACGCATAGAACGTATTTTTTCCGTAACCTTCACAAATCCCCACAAATTAAGGTGAATCACCACTTTTTGGTGATTGTAACAATTTGTGAGCAAATTTAGAATTCATACACCTTAATTTTCGAGGTTTTAACTTTTTTAAAATTTGGAGATTTTTATGAAAAAAGTGATTTTGATGTTGTCTTTGATTAGTACGTCTAGTTATGCTGTCGAGATGGAGTATTGTGCAGTTCAAAAAGCTAATGGTAACAACATCAATTGTTTTTCTAGCCCAAAAGAATGTGATGAATTTCTTCGTTTTAACAGCGGAGTTTGGCGACCAGATGAAGCGATGTGTGTAGCGAAACCAAAAAGCTAAGTAATTAAAAATTGACACTGTAATAATTTCAGGAAACTTCATGAACATTAGTGCAATTCAAAAATTTTCCCCTAATGTTGGGCAACAGATTACTGCAAATAATGATGTGACAAATTTTGTTTGTTCGTCTGCTTATTTTATCGATTTGATTGATACGTTGAATAATTTTCTAAAACCTGTATTGCAAGCCAAAACGGGGCGTGTATTAGAGCAGGGCTATGTGAAAACTTATACAAAGCCACCCGCGTATTGTCAAAAAAGCTGGAATAGTACAGTTGGAAACATTCCGACATTACTTTTTGCACCGCTTGATAATCCTGACAGAAATGGAAAAATCAATGCCGTTAAACGTACATGGATTGCAAAACTGCCTTTATTACCAAATCGTAACTCAGTATCTATTTATTTTCCTTCATCGATAATTGTTGATTATTCTCTTTTCAGAATAGAGCAATACGATTTAGATGATGAGTTTGATTATGCAATACCGCTTGTGTTGAGTAGTTTTATGAAAAATCCTAATGCTTTTTTGTCGATTGAAAAAATTAAAGCTCGAATAAATCGTTAAATTTTCGATGTGTATATTCCCCGCCACTTGTTGTGTAAATTTCAGTATGTGAAGAGGTTCAACCAAAAGTACCCCGCCGCCCGTTTGCGGCGGGGTGATTTATTGTTTCGAGGTGAAAATGAAAATTAAAAATTACATTCTATTAGGAATGCTTGTTCTACCAATAACATCTTTTGCAGAACTGCACAAAATTGGTGATGATAGTTATATCAATACTTTTCTCACAAAAGATATTGGTAATGGCGTTATAAGAGTCAATGTATTAACAAGCTATGATGAAATCACAAGCGCACAAATGTTTGGATTATCAGAAGAAGAAAATATTGACATTAACTGCAATGCTCAATTAGTTCGTTATTTAGATAGTCAATGGTTTTCGGGCAAAATGGGTAAAGGAAAAATTGTAAAAAGATTTCCTGCAATAAAAATTGAATGGACACCTTTTTATTTTAACCAGACACCGCCTCAGGTATGTCTATATTTACAACGAAATGGAATGATTTAAAAAAATGAGACTCTAAAAAGTCGCGTTTTTTCATTGATTAGCACTCGAATCATCGGATTGTAAAAATGAAAAAAAGAATAATCGCTGTAATGATGCTGTTATGTTCAACATCATCTGTGTTTTCAGAAGAAATTGATATAACGAAACACGGAAATGCAATGTGTTATCTTATTGTTTTAGGCGAGGCTAATAGTCAACCAGATGTTAAAAAAAGAAAAAAATTAGAAAAAGAAGCAGACATTTTTTTAAATTCTTTTCTTCATCAAGGTTATTCACGACAAAATTTTTATGACGTAATGTTGGAAGTAAAGCCTGCTATAGAAAGTGCAACATCAGATCGATTGATGGAAACTCAAAATATTTGTCATCAGTTTGCAGAGTATGAAAAAAATAATGCAATTCAAAATACTTCCAAAAAATCTGAAGAAAGAATACCGATGACACGACAAGAAATATCAGACGCATCAAGTCTTGCAGCTAAGTATTTTTTTGCCGCAAGAGATTCAGAAAATATCAGTGATTATTGTCTTTATTCGGGCAAAGGTTTAGCGGAAGCACGCAAAATTGACAGTAGGGATGTGCCAGAAGAAGCAAAAGCTTCATTTACTAAAGCAATGGATTTATTTAAAAAAGCAGAGCGAGATTTTAATCAGAATTGTAAATAAAAAACTGTAAGTATTTTCAAACAAAAAACGCGACCCTAAAAAGTCGCGTTTTTTGTTGTATGGATTTTACTATTTTTCAATAGCTTCACCCACCGTATAATTTCGCGTACAGCCCATTTTGTTCAATTAGCGTTTCATGTTTTCCTTGCTCAGAAATTTGTCCATCTTCAAATACATAAACATGATTCGCTTGTTTTACGGCACTTAGACGATGCGCGATGATAATTGTGGTGCGATTTTTCAAAAATTCCTGCAACGCTTCATGCAATTTTGATTCCGTTTCGGTGTCTAACGCCGAGGTCGCTTCATCTAAAATCACCACTTTCGGATTTGCAACCACCATTCGGGC
>JBASLW010000084.1:0-50293 GCA_049656545.1 Methylococcaceae bacterium | reverse complement strand
ATTAGGTGGCGATTTAGGTGCTTCGCGCCAAGCAACAGCGGATTCGATACGAATTATCAGTGGTTTAGAAAACGTTCAATCTAGCGTTTTAATTGCAAATTCAAATTTAGAAGTTATTTATATCAATAAGGCGGCAAAAAATTTATTTATCAACGCTGAAAATGACATTAGAAAAGAATTACCTAATTTTAAAGCCGCACAATTGTTAGGCACAAATTTTAGTATATTCCATAAAAATCCGACTTATCAGCGAGATTTGCTTTTTAATTTGCAATCGTCTGCAACGATAGAAATTAAGTTGGCAGGTCATGTGATGCAAGTGATTGCAACACCTGTTATTACAAACAATGGTGAGCGAATTGGGTATGTTGCAGAATGGCTTGATAGAACTCAAGAAACGCAAATTGAATATGAAATCCAAAACTTGGTGAATTCAATCAAAGTGGGTCAGCTTAATGCGAGAATCAATTTAGTTGGCAAAGAGGGTTTTGCTAAAGCCTTATCGATTAACATCAATGAATTAACAGACGTGATTGAGAATGCGTTTAGTGAAATCAATCGCGTTGTCGAAAAAATGTCGAATGGTGATTTAACGGATTCTATACAAGCCGATTACCAAGGTACTTACGCTGAATGTAAAGAAAATATCAATAACACAATGAGTAAAATTAGCGAGTTGATTGTTCAGATTCATGAAGCGGCGGCATTTGTCAATAATTCGTCACAAGAAATGGCAAGTGGTAACAACAATTTGTCACATCGTGTTGAACAACAAGCGGCAAGTTTAGAAGAAACCGCCGCGAGTATGCACGAATTGTCGAGTGCGGTAAAAAGTAATGCTGAAAATACAAATCAAGCGACAAAAGTGGTTCAATCAGCAACACAATTGGCTGAAAAAGGTGGTGACGTTGTTCGTTCAGCAATCATGGCGATGCAAGAAATCAATGAAAGTAGTAATAAAATTGCCGAAATTATTGGTGTGATTGATGAAATTGCGTTCCAAACAAATTTGTTAGCATTAAATGCGTCCGTTGAAGCCGCGAGAGCAGGTGAACAAGGTCGTGGTTTTTCAGTTGTTGCAACAGAAGTCAGAAATTTAGCACAACGTAGCGCGAATGCTGCCGCACAAAGTAGCGAGCTAATTCAAAATAGTGTTCAAAAAGTGCGTTCTGGCACGGCATTTGTAAATGAAACAGGGGCAGCGTTAATGGAAATTGTCGATAGTATTGCCAAAGTGGGCGATATTGTTGGACATATTACGTTATCAAGTAGTGAACAATCGGCGGGAATCAATCAAGTCAATCAAGCTATTGCACAAATGGACGACATTACCCAACAAAATGCTGCATTAGCCGAAGAAGCCGCCGCAGGTAGTATGGCAATGAGTGATCAATCAGCGAGAATGACAAAATTGCTTGATTTCTTTAGTGTTGGCAAAAAATCGGGTTCAGCACGACATCAAGTAATGGCTTCAAAACCTGCGGCAAACGCATCACAATCAAATAAATCCATCGTTTCAAAACCAGTTACTTCATCGGTGAACAGTATTGGTGATGATTGGGAAGAATTTTAATAAAATCTGTAACTGTTAAATCAAAATAATCCGCTGGGAATGACCATGACAACTGATTCAAATAAACAAATAGATCCTAAACAAATCGAACAATTTTTAACGTTTGAACTCGCTAACGAAGTCTATGGCGTGGAAATTTTAAAAGTACAAGAAATCAGAGGGTGGGAAGCTGTTCGTGTTATTCCTAATGCCCCTTCTTTTATCAAAGGCGTTTTGAATTTGCGTGGCTCTGTGATTCCAATTGTCGATTTGCGCGAACGTTTTTCACTTGAACATTGCGAATATACACACAAAACGGTTGTTATTGTTTTATGTATTAAACATCATCGTACTGATACATTTGTCATGGGAATTGTGGCAGATGCGGTATCGGATGTACTTGATATTAAAACGAATGAAATCAAAAAAGCCCCAAATTTTGGTTCGCAACTTGACACTCGTTATATGCGAGGAATGCACGTTTATAAACAAAATATGATTATGTTGCTTGATGTCGATAAACTTCTCAATCCAGATGAAGTTGATGACATGGAAGCTATTTCAGATTTTGCTGAAGCTGAAGACTTGTAGACATGACACGTTTAATTGCCATTATCAATCAAAAAGGCGGCGTAGGTAAAACGACGACGACGGCGAATTTGTGTCACGCATTAGCGGAATTAGGCAAAAAAGTAACGGTGATTGATTTTGACCCGCAAGGACATTTAGCCGTTTCATTTGGTGTTATTTCTCACGATCTTCAGGGCATTGACTTAGCAATGCTTAAAGAAAAAACGGTTGAAGATGTCACAATAAAAGTGCGTGAGAATTTGCAATTGATTCCCGCAGGTTCAAAGCTCAAAGATGTTGAACAAATGAGTAATAACGGAACACCGAGAGGCGTTTTGTTGCGTGATGCGTTAAAAGGACAACTTGTCGATCAAGATTTTATCTTTATTGATTGTCCACCATCGTCTGGCTTACTTGTCGCAAATGCGTTAATTGCCACGCATGAAATTTTAGTACCAATGGCGAGTGATTTCTTATCGTTGCAAGGTTTATCGCATTTAATGGCGACAGTGAAACGCTTTGAAGGGGCGTTGAAAAGACAATATAAATTGTCCGTGGTGATTTCTCGGTTTATTTCGACACGCCGAATTTCAGATCAGGTATTAAACATTTTATTGTCACATTTCCCGAATCAGGTTTTAGCGACCGTCATTCGTGAAACTGCCTTGCTTGCCGAATGTCCTAGTTTTGGGCAAACGATTTTGGAATACAGTCCTAAAAGCCGTTCTGCACGAGATTTCCGCAACCTTGCCAATGATTTTCTTGAAAATAGAGTAATGAACAATGACAACAAATAATTTAATTGGTTACGATCCTTTAGCATGGATGGATGGCGAAACGATTGACGACGTTCCTGTTGCGCCAGTAAAAAAGGTGCGAGCAAAAGCGAAATCGAAAACCGCGCCTGTTATTGAAGAAACTGAAAACGTAGCAGAAACACCTGAAGAATTGCCCGTTGTGTTGGAAAAAACAGACGAAATTGTTGATGAAGAAGTTGAAATTGACGTAAGCATTGATGAAAACGGCGAAATTGAAATTACGATTGAAGCAAACGAAAACGTAGCAATTCAAATTGATGTTGCATCCGAAAACACTGAATCGCAAACGGAAAACGCAGTTTTAGATGCTCTTGTTGAGGAAATTAGCGAACAAACCGAAGAAGCCCAGACTGAGAGTGACGCGATGCCTGAAGAAACTGTTATTGAAGAAGAAATCATTGACGCATTCATTGAACCGTTAGTGGAATTAGGAAGTGAAGCCAGTTTGAAAACGATTGCTGAACTTCATGAAACATTCAAAAAAACGTTGGCAGCTCACGATACAATTGAAATTAACGCTTCAGATGTCACAACCATTGATACCGCCACATTTCAAATGTTAGTTTCTCTAAAAAAAGATGCACCAAATTTAGGCAAAACTATCAACATTATTTATCCATCAGCGCGATTTATTGAATCCGCTAAATTATTGGATTTATTATCAGTGCTTGAAATATCTGAGTAGTGGTGTCGCAAGTTAGGGGCGGGCGTAAATGGCTATTGTAGAAAAAGAGCGTGAATTTAAATTTACCGTCGAAGACTTTAACGTTTTAAGAAAATTGTCGAATTCCCATTCAGGAATTCAAGTACCAGACGAACGTTTTGATATGTTTTATTCACGTCTTTCAAAACGAGTACGCCGTTTGGGGTTAAACGACTTTTCAGAGTATTGCGATTATTTGCAAAGCAATCATGAAGAGGAATTTACCGATTTTATTAACGCAATTACGACAAATCTCACGTCATTTTTCCGTGAAATGCACCATTTTGATTATTTGCGTGAAGTTGTCATTCCTGAATTGTTAAAACGTAATGCGGCAACAAAACAAATTCGGATTTGGTCTGCGGGTTGTTCAACAGGTGAAGAACCTTATTCTATCGCAATGACGATGCTTGAAAATGTCCCGTCAGATTGGGATGTTAAAATTTTAGCGACCGATTTAGATACGCAAGTTTTACAAACGGCTTCAGAAGGCATTTATGCTCAAGACAGAATTGCTGAATTACCAACGTCTGTTTTAAAACGTTGGTTTATGAAAAGTAAATCATCACCTGAATACGTTAAAGTTAAACCGCAATTGCAAGAAATCATTCAGTTTCGGCAACTTAATTTGATGCAGGAATGGTCAATGACTACGCCATTTGATGTAATTTTTTGTCGTAATGTATTGATCTATTTTGACCGCGAAACTAAAGCTGCGCTTGCAAAACGTTATGCTAAACTGTTGGTGAGTAAATCTTGGTTATTTATTGGACATTCAGAGTCCTTGAATCAGCTTTCAAGCGAGTTTGAATTAGTGGCAACCACCAGTTATAGAAAAAATATATAAAATAAAATGGATCGCAATCAAATTGACAGACCCTCGGTTCAAGGTTTTGACCATGTGAATCGTTATTTAGATCAAGATCATGGCGTTATTGCCGCCAAGATTTTGCCAGGCGAATACTACGTTACAACTCAAAATGAGTTAATTACCACCGTGTTAGGTTCGTGTATTGCAGCCTGTATTCGAGATAAAGAAACAGGTATTGGTGGTATGAATCATTTTATGTTGCCTGAAACGTACGCGGAAAAAATGCGCCAAGGTAGTGACGCGATGATTGGTAATGCTACACGTTACGGCAATTACGCGATGGAACATTTAATTAACACCATTTTGTCAAATGGTGGAAAACGTAAAAATTTAGAAGTCAAAGTGTTTGGTGGTGGAAAAATTATTCCGACGTTAAGCGATGTGGGAGAACGAAATATCAGTTTTGTTTTGGATTACATCGACCAAGAAGGGTTAGCGTTATTGTCCAAAGATTTAGGAGATATTTATCCACGAAAAGTGATTTATTTTCCTAAAACGGGCAAAGTCGGTATGAAAAAAATTCAAGATTTACACAATGACACTATTGCTCAACGGGAACGTCAATACTCCAGAAACATTAAAGAGTTGCCTGTTGAAGGCGATGTTGAGTTATTTTAAGTCGAGCCAAACATGAATAAAATCCGTGTATTGATTATTGATGATTCATTGTTAGTCCGCAAAATTTTAACGAGTATATTAGAAACCGCTGACGATATTGAAGTGGTTGGTGCGGCTGAAAATCCGCTAATTGCTCGGGAAATGATTAAACAACTCAATCCTGATGTATTAACACTCGATATTGAAATGCCGCAAATGGATGGCATTACGTTTTTACGAAATTTAATGCGCTTGCGTCCAACGCCTGTTGTCATGATTTCGACGCTAACAGAACGCGGTGCAGAAGCAACACTTGAAGCGTTGGCGATTGGGGCAGTGGATTTTTTAGCAAAACCCAAAGGTAACACTGAAACAGGATTAGCTGATTACACGGCTGAAATTATTTCAAAAGTTCGCATTGCGTCACGCACAAATTTAAAAACGCTTCAAGGTCATGGCGAAGCCGCGCAGCATTCGCAAGAAACGTTGGCAATTAAACGCATGATTGCGGCACGAAATGCGACAGGATTTAATAAAATTATCGTACTCGGTTCGTCCACAGGTGGTACAGAAGCGATTAAAGTGGTTGTTAAAACACTGCCAGCAGATTGTCCGCCCATTTTGATTACACAACATTTACCAGCGGCATTTAGTGATTCATTTGTTAAACATATTGACGCAGCGACCGATATGACTGCCAGTATTCCGACTCATGGACAGGTTGTTGAATGGGGCAATATCTATCTTGCACCTGGCGATCAACACATGGAAGTGATACGAAACAACAACCAGTACATTATTCAATTACAAGACGGTGCGCCTGTTAATCGACATAAACCTTCTGTTGATGTGTTGTTTCATTCCGCTGCAAAATGTACAGGTTCAAATGCGGTATGCGTTTTGCTAACAGGAATGGGAGCAGATGGCGCAATTGGGATGCAAGCAATGAAAGAATCGGGTGCAAAAACTATTGTACAAGATGAAGCGTCGAGTGTTGTTTGGGGAATGCCTGGTGCTGCCTTTAAATTGGGTTGCGCGGATTATGTTGTGCCATTAGATGATATTGCCGAGAAAGTTTTGGCATTAGTTAAAACAGGATTGCGCTAAAACGGCTCGTTTTTTTCAATATCAACGCTATTATTTTTCAGGCGAATAGAGACCTTATGATTATGAACAGTCAGACAAAATCACAATTTATCGCGGTCGCTTCGATTACGTCGGAGTTGAGTGCCGTTATGGTCGTGGCAAAAGAAATTTCGTTAGCCGCTGCAAATGCAAAAGCCATTGCGTTTCGCGCAGGTGATAAAGCGAAAGGCTTTCAACCGATTACCGATTTTATTAACGAATTAGCAAAAGAAACCATTGAATTAGTCACCAATATCAACGTTTATGCGTTACTTTTGTACCGTTTAACCGTGAATGAATACAGACGTACCGCCGCTTACAACCGCTTTGAACAAGTTGGAAAATTAGCCGTTGGCGCACGTTATGCGGATTCAATGCAAGAACCGATTACACATGCACGAACCATTATGCAAGATTGTCAACGTCAATTTAAACGTGATGTTACACAATTGTTGGGGCAACTCGAAGCGGTGATGCACCATGCCAGAGCTGCCCGTGTTATTGCGGCAAACTCTCGCATTGAAGCATCGCAAGCAGGTGAGTATTTGCAAAGTTTGCAAGCGGTCGCCGAAAGTGTCGATAAAGCCGCACATACCATTCATGATAATGTGCAACGTTGCCGAATCGCATTATCCATTTATCGCAATAGTTAAAAGAGGAGCAGCATTTTCATGAAAATGACTAAAATTTACGAAGGAGCGCATCAATGGGTGATGTTTGGGCGCGACGAAAATAAACCCGATAACATTATTGATAGTAATCAATATATTGTTCGCACAGCGAATAAATGTTTATTACTTGAGCCAGGTGGTACAGAGTTATTTGCGCCGATGATGGCAGCTGTTTTGCATCATGCACCTGTTGAACAAATCACCGATTTATTTGCTTCGCATCAAGACCCTGACGTGATTTCATCGTTAGGTTTGTGGGATCAAGCCTTATCAAATGCGAGATTACACGCGCCTGCGTTGTGGGAAGGTTACATTAGACATTTCGGTTGTGAATCAATTGAATATGTGCCAATTCCAGATAATGGCGAAACGATTAAAATTGAAGCGGTTGAATTGCAATTGATTCCTGCTCATTATTTACATTCGCCTTGTGGTTTTCATGTTTATGATCCTGTTGCGAAAATTTTGATGTGTGGCAGTGTCGGTTCTGCATTTGAAAATGCAGGTGCGCCTGTTTTCGTAGAACGTTTTGATGTTCACGTTGAAAAAATGCGTTATTACCATCAACGTATGATGCCATCAAATCAAGCAAAACGTGCTTGGATTGACCGTGTTAGAAATTTAGATATTGATATTTTAGCTCCTCAACATGGACGGATGTTTAAAGGTGACGATGTAAAACGCTTCTTAGATTGGTTTGATTCGTTACAAGTTGGTACAGGTGTTTAGTTGAAAAAGTGTTAGTGTGTTTTAAGTTTGTTTGTTGTTGAAAAAAGTGGGGAAAGACCGCCTGATGAGTCATCATCAGGCGGTTTTTCTTTTTTGGAAATTTAACAATTTTATTCATGAAATTCAGGAATATAAATTTTGTAAATTTTACCTTCATACATTTCGAGATAACCGCTAATTGCACCTGTAGGTAGTTCACCCCAATAAAAGAATTTTTTAAACCCGCCCCCCATATTATCAATTCTAGTAGGATGACCTAAAATCTTGTCAACTTGCTGCGTTGGCATTCCTACTTTGAGTTGTAACCAAGATTTTCTGTATTTCCAACCTGATTTAGGGTCAATTTTTTCTTCTTCGTGAGAGGCTTCAGAATGTGGCAATTTGGTCAGTTTTTCTAATTGGCTGACACGCGCCTCAAGATTTTTGACTACATTTTCAAGCTGACTTATTTTGTCAGTATCAGACGTTTTAGTTACATCTTCGTGTGTTGCAAATGCGGTATTTTGTACCGCAAAAACTAACATTCCATTGATGATTATTGTTGTTATTTTTTTCATAAAATCATCCTCACATCACAATTTTTAATTCAACAGCAAAAAATCAAACCATTTGAGGTTGTTGTATGTGCCAATCTGTCGCTTTTTGATAAATGTGCGCGACATTTAACAAACGCGCTTCATCAAAATAATTACCAATCAATTGCAAACCAACAGGCATTCCGTTGATAAATCCTGCAGGAATCGACATCGCAGGCAAGCCCGCTAAGTTAATCGCAATCGTGTAAATATCGGCTAAATACATTTCAATTGGATTCGCAATTTTTTCACCGATATTAAACGCAGGTGTTGGCGTAACGGGACTGAAAATCACATCGACTTCATTCAACGCATTTTTAAAATCTTCACTAATCAAACGACGAACTTGTTGCGCTTTCAAATAATACGCATCGTAATAACCTGCTGAGAGCGCGTAAGTTCCCATCAAAATACGACGCTTAACTTCTTTACCAAACGCTTCACCGCGTGAGCGTGTGTATAAATCCGCTAAATCTGCAGGATTTTCACAACGATAACCAAAACGCACGCCGTCATAACGTGATAAATTCGATGAACATTCTGCAGACGCAATAACGTAATAAGCAGGAATTGCATATTTCAAATTTGGCATTGATACTTCTTTCACTTCTGCACCTAATTTTTTATATTCTTCAATAGCAGTTTCTAAGGTTTTCGCCATATCTGCATTTAAATCAGCCGTGAAAAATTCTTTTGGCAAACCAATTTTTAAACCCGTTAAAGGTTTATTCAAATCGGCACAATAATCAGGAACAGGCGCATCAACGCTGGTGGAATCTTTTGCATCAAAACCCGCCATTGCTTGCAATAAAATCGCACAATCTTCAGCGCTTTTTGCCATTGAACCGCCTTGGTCTAAACTCGATGCATAAGCAATCATGCCAAAACGTGAAACGCGCCCGTAAGTCGGTTTAATGCCCGATACACCACAAAATGCCGCAGGTTGACGAATTGAACCGCCTGTATCTGTTCCAGTGACACAAGCTGCTAATTGCGCCGCAACTGCCGCCGCACTTCCACCTGATGAGCCGCCAGCAACCGCGTTTTTGCTCCAAGGATTTTTTACCGCGCCGTAAAAACTGGTTTCATTCGATGAACCCATTGCGAATTCATCCATATTTAATTTGCCTAAATTTACTGTCCCCGCTGCGTTTAACTTTTCAACTACGGTGGCGTTATAAGGCGCGATAAAGTTATCAAGCATTTTTGAACCACAGGTTGTTTTCACATCTTGGGTGCAGAAAATATCTTTGTGCGCCATTGGAATGCCTGTTAACAATTCAGCTTCACCTTTAGCAATTTTCACATCAGCAAGTTGCGCGGCTTGTAATGCTAAATCTTCTGTAACGGTAATAAACGCATTCAAATCCGCATATTGCTTGATGCGTTCTAAAAAATGTTGCGTAAGTTCAACGCTTGAAAATTCTTTTGCGCGTAAGCCTTGTGCGAGTTCGGTAATGGTTTTGTTGTGCATATTTTTGAGTTTCTCTGTATTTGAAAAATGCACAATTTTACCGTTTTTAATGCGAATTTGTTGAATTAAACCGTTATTTTACCATTACGCAATTTCGCCCTTTATTTTTCGCTTTGTACAACAAATAATCAGCGGCTGTAATCATATCGTCTAAATTGGGACATAAATCGGTTGTTACACCGATACTGACTGTAATTTTCAACGTTTGTGTTTCTGAAATTTGAATGTCTGAATTTGCTAACGATATTCGAAAATTATCAAATAATTCAAAGGCTAATTGTGGTGAATTCAATGACGGCGCAAGAATGCAAAATTCTTCACCACCATAACGCGCCACCACATCACAACTACGAAAACGCTCACCCATCATTTTGCTAATGTGTTTCAACACAATATCGCCAACATCATGACCATATAAATCATTCACTTGTTTAAACAAATCGATGTCAATCATGGCGACTGCTAATCGATTATTGCGATTTGCCAATGCTAACATCGGCAAACCTAAACGTAACAACTGACGACGATTATTCAAATTCGTTAAAAAATCGGTCACAGCCGCTTTTTCAAAGGTAACCATTTTTTGATAATGAATCGCGTTAGCTAACGCAATCGAAATTTTTGACGTGAAAACTTCAAGTAAATCCAAATCGTGTTTTTCAATTTCTTTTTCGCTATACACCAACGCAATGGTCGCTTTATCGTCATTAGTGTCTAAATAAAAGGCGGAGTATTGCTCACTAAATTGATTTTTTCGTTCGTATAACGCGGTTTTAATCATGTTGGCAATTTCGTCATGTCCACACGAATGGTCTAAATGACAACGCAAACAACATTCAAATTCTTCTGTTACCGCAATAATTTTCATGTTGTTTGGCAAACAGGAAATCGGTTCAACATCGCCATCTCTATTTTGTTCAATACAAATAATGCCTTGCGGTTGACAATCCAAAAATAAACTTAATTGCGCCAAAATTCCCGATGCAAATTCGTGCATCGATTGAATTTTAAAAAGAGAATCTGAACTGTGCAGAATTTTCTCTAACCCGCGTCGTGTTTTATTGAGCGACATAATGGTTTCATAAGCGCGTAATGCAGAAATCACAGCGGTAAATAATTTTTGCGAGGTTAATTCGTTTTTCGCTTTGTAATCGTTAATATCGTAATCAACAATCACGCGCTCTTCGGGAGCTTGTCCTGGTTGTCCTGTTCGCAAAATAATCCGAACTTCATGATTATGTAAATCATCACGAATAATTTTAACCAGTCGCAATCCCGCATCATCGGTTTCCATCACGACATCAAGCAAAATCACCGCGATATTTTTTTCACGCGCCAAAATGTCACGCGCTTCAAACGCAGAATAAGCACACAATAATTCAACAGGACGATTTTTAAACGCAATTTTTGTCAAAATTAAGCGCGTCACGGAATGAACATCTTCTTCATCATCGACAACTAAAATTCGCCACGGTATAGCATGAGACGTTGTGGTTAATTTAGATGAAAATGTATTTTGAGTTTTTAAGTTAAGCGGTTTTTTTTCAGTCATTGTGTTGAGATTTTTTTACATTCGTTTTGGAAAATTAACAATAAAAGTAGTACCTTTACCTTCAATGCTGTCGATTTGCAGTGAGCCTTTTAACACTTGATGCACAAGGTTATACACAACATGAAGCCCTAAACCGCTGCCGCCATTACCGCGTTGTGTCGTGAAAAAAGGGTCAAAAATTTTATTTTGAATATCGTGTCGAATTCCTTTTCCGTCATCGCTATAACACAACTCAATTTTGTGTGCTGAAAACAGCGTAACATTTAATTTAATCGTGCCGATTTGATTCGGTTCGTAGGCATGAAACAAAGAATTCATGACAAAATTGGTCACAATTTGCGAAATCGCACCTGGATAACCAAAAACAAATAAACTTGGTAAACAATTTAATTCAACGTTAATCCGTGTTTTTTTAAGCGCAGGACGCAAACTTAATAAAATTTCTTCCAGATAATTTTTCAAATTAAATTCACGCAAATTATCGCTAGTTTGATCAACAGAAATTTGTTTAAAACTGTGAATCAAATCTGCTGCACGTTGGCAATTTATCATCATCAATTCTGTGGATTGTTTGGCGGTTTCAAAATAGAATTCTAATTCGTCACCGCCCAATTCTCCCTCTTGATAAAGTTCAATGACTTTGTTCGTTTCTACATTTAAAAATGAAGCGGACGTAACTGTAATGCCAATCGGTGTATTGATTTCGTGCGAAATTCCCGCAACCAAACCACCTAATGCTGCCATTTTTTCGGCTTGAACTAAATTTTCTTTGGTTTGTTGCAATAACATTAACGATTGCTCTGCTTCATCCTTTGCAATTGATAATTCAGCGGTGCGTTTTTGAACTTTATGTTCAAGTTGAGCGCGATGGGCATTTAATTCATCAAACGCGCATTTCAAACGTTCTGTCATTAAATTAAACGCATTTGCTAATTCAGCAATTTCGTCATCTCCAGCAACAACGGCTGAAATTGTGTAGTTGCCGTTAATAATTTGATGTGTCACCGCGCAAAGTTTTTCTATTGGTTTGACGATATTTCGTCCAACAATTAGCGCGAGAATCAAAGCAAAAATAATCAACCCTAACGTAATCCAAATGACACGCCATTGCAGAATATCTAACGCCGAAAAGGCTTCTGCTTGATCTAAATGTGCCATGATGCAACCGCCACCAACTTCAGGGACAAATCGAAAACTGTGAATAATTTCGACATTTCGCCTATCCACATCAAGCATTTCAGCGTTACCCATCATTAAACAATGGTGCATTGCGTGGTCATTTTTGGCTTCTTGCGGACTATCGGTATCAAGTAAATGCGGTTGCGTAATAAAAAAACCTTCCGAATCCATAATAAAAACGTCGCCCGATTCGCCTAAACTGGGGTCGCTGATAAAAATTTTTTGAATTTCAAGAATGGGAAACGTGACGATTAAATGTTCACCTTTTTCATTTTGGATGACGATGTAATATAAACGGGGTGTATTTTTTTCAGGCGCACTAAAGCCAACTAATTGTTTTGATTTGAAAGGCAAAATTTCAGATAAAAACGTATCACCAACTTTAATTTTTTCGCCATTTGCATTCGTAAAAATGGCACTTAACGCTTGTTCATTATTCAGAAAAAGTTGTAACGCCTGTTTTAAACAATCATTGATTTTTCGCTTATTTCCCGATTCACATTGCAAAGAAAGATTTTCAAGAAAATGGGTTGCTCGATTATTTGTATTTTGAAGCATCACGTTAAGTTGTTCATGACGTGAATCTGCAATGTGTCCAACAGCGCGAATGTTATTGTTTTTAATGGTGTTATATAAATAATCGTAACCGAGATAACCTAAAATTCCTGTCGGTAAAAGTAAAAACAATAACGTCAGAATAATTAAACGTGCTTTAAGTGAATGGGGGAAATAATAACCAACAGATTTTTTCATGTGTCACTTTTAAAAATGTGGTCAAAAAAAATGCAGCATCAAACCAAACAATGCTGCATTGAAAAGAGAAGGATATAAGACTCTCAACGCTTAGAGGAGCTTTAAAAGAGTGGCTTTATTCTAGCGATGAATCTTTTTTTTGAAAATGTGACAAATTGTCGCGTGACAAATTGTCGCAGGCGATGATTTTTAAATTTGAAATCAGAAACATCATTTAAACTACGCGCCTTTATATATTCAAATCAGCAACGTATTTTCATGTATTCTTCCAAACACGGCGGTAACATTTACAACTTCGCAGAAAAATTAGCGTGCTTACCGAGTGATATTATCGATTTTTCGTCGAACATTCATTTTGAACAAGCGGTTAAATGGCGCGAATTACCGTTACATCTCACACCTTACGCTGATCCGAATTACACCGATTTAAAGCACGCTCTCAAACACCGTTATGCTTTAAATGAAAGCGTAGATTTGGAACTTTTTAACGGCGCAAGTGCAGCAATTTTTGCTTTGTTACGATTTTTAAAACCTAAAAACCTTATTTTTTACGCGCCACTTTATTCCGAATACATCAATGTAGCGCGAGAATTACAGTGCCATTTACATTTTATCAACCGTTTTGAAAACGACTTTTTATCGCCTATTCCTAAAAATAGCACTGTCATTTTTGTAAATCCTTCAACACCCGATGGTAGGATTTACGATTTAACCGAATTGGTTAAACATTGGAAAACAGCGAATTGCACAGTAATTATTGACGAATCCTTTTTAGATTTTTGTGACGCACCATCGATGTTCGATTTTATGACGACTTCTGACAAATTTTTTGTTGTGAAATCGCTGTGTAAATTTTACGGTTGTGCAGGTGTTCGTATAGGATTTGTCGCAGCACAAAAAGACACAATCAAAGCAATAAAGGTTTATGAACCAATGTGGAAAATTTCGACTTTCGACGATATTTATATGCAAAATGCCTTAAAAAATAGTGCATTTATCGAACAAACTCGTTACGAAACGCAATGCTTACGCGCAAAATTGGAACACGTTTTACTTGATTCAAATTTGTTTGAAAAAATTTATGACGGTTCGGCGAATTTTGTTTTGGCGCGATTGAAAAAGTCAGAATTCGATTTACAAACAAAATTAGCGCGTTTCAAAATCTTGATTCGCGTTTGTGATAGTTTTGATTTTTTAGATTCTCAGGACATCCGTTTTGCTGTGAAATCCAAAGCAAACATTGAAAAATTAGCCTTTGCATTGTCATGTTTGAATTAGCCTTTGCAGCGTATCTAATTGATAAAGTATTTGGCGAATTACCGTGCAAACATCCTGTCATGTTTCTGGGCGATTTTATTTCGGCTTTTGAAAAATGGTTTTATAAAGACAGCATTTTGCGTGGTGCGATATTGGTTTTGAGTTTAATTTTTGCAACGTGGTTAGTCAGCTTTTCAGTGCTTAAACTGAGTTTGTTTTTACTTGAAAATTTACAATTTTTTGTTTTAGCCATTTTCGCTTCAACAGGTTTGGCAATGAACATGTTGTATTCAAGTGTTGAAAATGTTGTAAAAAGTGAAAATCCTGCCAATGCGGTTCGTTATTTAGTCAGTCGTGATACCGAAAATATGACAAAAAATGACGCTTATAAAGCAGCGCTGGAAACCTGGGCAGAAAATTTAAGTGACGGTGTGATTGCCCCGTTGTTTTATTTAATTTTGTTCGGATTGCCAGGGATTGCAATTTACAAAGCCATTAACACGATGGATTCAATGGTTGGCTATCGTACAGCACGTTATGAAAAATTTGGCAAAGTCGCTGCGCGATTAGATGATTTTGCAAATTATATTCCCGCCCGATTGACAGCAATTTTACTTGTGTTACTGATGCAAAATAAAAAACACAGTTGGCAAATTTTGTTTCGTGATGGGGATAAATTGGAAAGTCCGAATGCGGGTTATCCGATTGCAGCATTAGCAGGAAGTTTGCAAATTTCACTTGGTGGCGCGGCATATTATCACGGCAAGTTAAAACTCAAGCCAACGTTAGGTGACGCATTTCAACCGATTTCACTTGTGACGATTCAAAACGCATTGGCACTGCGTTGGCGTTTGGATTTAGTAATTTTATTATTTTTATGGGTAATGTCATGAGAGCTGAATCCTATTCCTCCGAAGAAATTGCTGCCGTGTATCGCGCTATTTATGAACGCCGTGATATGCGCCATTTTTTACCCGATAAAATTTCCTCCGAAATTTTACAACGCTTACTTACCGCCGCACATCACGCACCAAGCGTTGGTTTTATGCAACCTTGGCGTTTTATTCGGATTACATCGTCCGAATTACGAAAACAAATTCACGCTATTGTTGAACAAGAACGTATTTTAACCGCTGAAGCCTTAGGTGAACGCAGTGATGAATTCATGAAATTAAAAGTCGAAGGCATTTTAGATTGCGGTGAATTGCTGGTTGCCGCGTTATGTGAACAACGCGAACAACATATTTTTGGGCGGCGCACTTTGCCTGAAATGGATGTCGCGTCATTGTCTTGCGCGATTCAAAATATGTGGCTAGCGGCACGCGCAGAAGGTTTGGGACTAGGTTGGGTGTCGATATTTGAACCAGAAGCCTTAAAAAATTTGCTCCAAATGCCTGCTGACAGTAAACCATTAGCGATTTTATGTTTGGGTTATGTTTCCGAATTTTATGAAAAACCCATGTTAGAACAAGAAAACTGGGCAACACGACACGCGCTTGAAACAGTTTTGTTTGAAAACAGTTTTTTTAATCTTGCTACAAATCCCCATTAAAAATAATTCCACCGTTTTAACTTGCTAACACTTAGCTATTCTGCTAAAAATGCGCGGTTTTAAATCTAGCCACCTTTTGGAGTAATTGATGACAGCTAATGTCAAAGACCATACATCGCCTTTTAGTTTCAGACCTTATGTTGAAAAGAATGATGAGGAGTACATGAATGCTGAACAGCTTTCTCATTTTTCAGCCATTTTAAAAAATTGGAAAAAAGAATTGATGCAAGAAGTCGATCACACCATGGTTCACATGAAAGATGATGCGGCAAATTTTCCAGATCCGAACGATCGCGCCACACAAGAATCTGAATTTAGTTTGGAATTACGCACCCGTGATCGTGAACGTCGTTTAATCAAAAAAATTGACGACGCTTTGAAAGACATTGATTCAGGGGATTACGGTTATTGTGAAACCTGTGGTATTGAAATTGGAATTCGCCGTTTAGAAGCACGTCCGACTGCGACATTGTGCATCGATTGTAAAACCCTCGACGAAATCCGTGAAAAACAAATGGGCTAATGTCAGCCGCGCGTTATACCAGTCGGTTTGCTCCCTCACCGACTGGACATCTTCATTTAGGTTCTGTTTATACCGCCCTTGCTAGTTTTTTAGATGCACGAGTTAATCATGGATTATGGCAAATTCGTTTTGATGATTTAGATACGCCCCGCAATGTTAAAGGGGCAAGTGACAACATTTTAAAAACGCTCGAAATTCTGGGTTTGCATTGGGATAACGCCGTTGATTTTCAAAGCCAGCATCTTGAAAAATATGAGGCTGTTCTTGCTGATTTAATTGCAAAAAATCATGTTTATCGCTGTGAATGTTCCCGAAAAGATTTGCCTTCAATTTACCCACAAACTTGTCGAAATAAAAATCTGTCTTCTGAAATACCTTATTCCTTACGTCTTAAAACCGATTCAAGTGAAATTTTCTTTGATGATGTTTTGCAAGGGCGCATTTCAAGAAATTTAGCCGAGGATGGAGATTTTATTTTGAAACGCAAAGACAGCATTATTGCCTATCAATTTGCGGTGGTGTTGGATGATATGCGACAAAATGTGAATCACATTGTGCGTGGAATTGACTTATTGAATGAAACGCCGAAACAAATTTTTTTACAGCAGATTTTAAATTTACCTATGCCGAATTATTGTCACATTCCCGTTTTGGCGGATTCAGATGGAAAAAAATTGAGTAAAACCACCTTCGCGGCAGCCGTCAATTTATCAAAACCGAATCAAGTTTTGTTTAAATTATTAACATTATTGAAACAGAATCCCCCCGTTGAATTAGAACAAGCATCTGTTGCAGAAATTTTAATGTGGGCAATTGAAAATTGGCATCTCGAAAATTTAAAAGGCATCAGCATTCTTTACATTTAAATTCATCTCGAATGATTAAAAATTCGTTCAAATGGTCAAAAAATAAATCTAATAATCTGGGATCAAAATGTTTACCTCGTCCTTCTTTGAAAA
This sequence comes from Methylococcaceae bacterium, assembly GCA_049656545.1. Taxonomy (GTDB): domain Bacteria; phylum Pseudomonadota; class Gammaproteobacteria; order Methylococcales; family Methylomonadaceae; genus UBA10906. The sequence goes on along the minus strand of JBASLW010000084.1, from coordinate 32,833 downwards.
AAGTCAAAATTTCGGGTAATTCCCACGCATTTTTGTAACAACGCATTGAACCCAAGGCATCAAACACATCTGCAATGGCTGTAATTCGACCAGCTAGACTGATATTTTCACCTTTCGCCCCATTTGGATACCCTTTCCCATCCCATCGTTCATGATGTTCTAGCGCGATAGTTGCCGCCATTTGTAGCAATGGTCGATTTGAAACTGACAACATAGAATGCCCTAACGTCGAATGTGTTTTCATAATTTCCCATTCTTCTGGTGTTAATTTTCCATTTTTATGCAAAATTTCGTCTGAAATCGCTACCTTTCCAATATCGTGCATCGGTGAGGCTTGTCTAATCATTGACGCAATACTTTCATCAACGCCCGATAATTTTGCTAGTAAGTAGGAATACTCCGCCACACGCTTAACGTGCAAACCTGTTTCTTGTGAACGGGTTTCGCAAATTTCACCCATTGTAAAAATCAATTCGCGTTGCGTATCAATAATTTCTTGATTTAAAACGTGGATTTCTTCAACCGCTTCGGCGACACGACTTGCCATTTCTCGTTGATAGGCTTGCAGTTTTAAATGGGTTGCTACACGCGCTCTGACTTCTTCAAATTGAAACGGTTTGTTAATGTAATCCACACCACCAACGTTAAAGGCTTTTATTTTGTCGCTAATATCACTTAACGCGCTGATAAAAATAATGGGAATATCTTTGGTTTCAGGATTATTTTTTAAGGTTTCGCACACTTCATAACCATCAAAACCAGGCATTTTGATGTCGAGTAAAATTAAATCGGGTAATTTTTTGGCAATGGCTTGTAACGCCAACGCGCCTGAACTGGCAGGGCGGACTTTATAACCTTCTTCTCTAAGAATTGAAGTCAACAATTGTAAATTTGGCAAAGTGTCATCGACGATGAGTATGTCCGTTGTGTGCAGAGTAAGGTGTTCTTCCGTCATAAAATTCGGTTAAAAACTTTGAAATGAAAAATGATGGGCTATATTGTGCAACGATTAAGATTCAACAGGAATAAAAATGAATGACTCGCCCCTAAAAATTTTAAAAAGTGTTTTTGGTTATTCACAATTTCGTGGGCAGCAACAGCACATTATTGAAGATTTAATTGCGGGAAAAGATGCGCTGGTTTTAATGCCAACAGGCGGTGGAAAATCGTTGTGTTATCAAATTCCGTCGTTAATTCGAGAAGGTGTTGGAATCGTCATTTCACCGTTGATTGCATTGATGCAAGACCAAGTTGATACGCTGAAACAATTAGGCATTCGTGCTGCTTTTTTAAATTCGAGTTTAACCGCGCAACAAGTTCGAGACGTTGAGCAGCAATTGATAAATAGTGAATTGGATTTGCTTTATATCGCGCCTGAACGCTTGGCGATTTCGACCACATTGGATTTTTTTAAAACCTTAAAAATCGCCTTGTTTGCAATTGATGAAGCGCATTGTGTGTCGCAATGGGGACATGATTTTCGGATTGATTATTTAAATTTGTCGATTTTGCATGAACAATTCCCCGATATTCCTAGAATCGCGCTCACCGCAACCGCTGATGAACGCACACGTCTTGAAATTCAACAACGTTTGCAACTTGAAAATGCGCCGCTTTATATCAGTGGTTTTGACCGACCAAACATTCGTTACCAAATTGTGCAAAAACAAGCGGGTAAAGATAAACATCAATTATTTGATTTTATTAGTAAATATCATAAAGGCGATGTGGGCATTGTGTATTGTTTATCGCGTAAAAAAGTCGATGCGGTTGCCGAATGGTTGTGTGAAAAAGGGCTGAATGCGTTGCCCTATCACGCAGGTTTATCAACCGATATTCGGCAAAAAAATCAGCAACAATTTTTAACGCAAGACAACATAATCATCGTTGCCACAATTGCGTTCGGTATGGGAATTGATAAACCGAATGTGCGATTTGTGGCGCATTTGGATTTGCCGAAAAGTGTTGAAGCGTATTATCAAGAAACGGGCAGGGCAGGGCGTGACGGTTTGCCAGCGAATGCTTGGATGGCTTACGGTTTGGGTGATATTGTGGTTTTACGGCGTTGGATTGAACAATCAGAAGCCGACGAAGTGCATAAAAAATTAGAAAACTACAAACTCGATGCGATTTTAGCGTTATGTGAACAAGTGCATTGTCGGCGGCAAACGTTATTACAGTATTTTGGTGAAACGTTAGAAAAACCCTGTGGAAATTGCGATTGCTGTTTAGAACCGCCTAAAACCTGGGATGGCACACTTGCGGCGCGACAAGCCTTGTCATGTGTGTTTCGAACAGGACAACGTTTTGGTGTGAGTTATTTAATTGACGTGTTGCAAGGTTTGCAAAATGAGCGCATTCGCTACAACAAACACGACCAATTAACCGTTTTCGGCATTGGCAAAGATTTAGACGAAACACAATGGCATTCCGTTTTTCGGCAATTAGTTTCGCGTAATTTGGTGACAGTGAATTTTGAAAATTTTAATACATTGCAACTGACTGAAGCCAGTCGTCCCATTTTGCGTGATGAACAAAAATTGCTGTTTCGTTATGAAATTCGTCCTGAAAAAACAATTCGTTCACGCAAACTCCGTAGCGACACAAAACAAACCAAAATTCTCGATGACACAAGAACCCGTTTCTGGAATGCGTTGCGTGACAAACGTCGAGATTTAGCAGACGCGCAAAATGTTCCCAACTACACGATTTTTCACGATGCGACATTGATGGCAATGATGGAATTTAAACCGCGCACGTTGGCTGAATTTGGCGAATTATCAGGTGTTGGAGAACATAAATTAAAATCTTATGGAAACGATTTTTTAAAAATCATTCAAGCCTTTTCGATTTTAGAAAATGAAAAATCGACTGCTGAACAAACGATTCAACTTTTTAAATTGGGTTTTGATGTTGAAAAAATTGCTGAATATCGTCAATTACAACCGACAACGATTTTTGTGCATTTAGCGGATGGGATTTTGAAAGATGAATTGAAATTAAGTGATGTTATTTCGCTTTCAAATGATGAAATCAGTGAAATTCAAACCGCATTTCAAAATTTACCCGATGAATTTAAAAATTCTGTCAAACCTGTTTTTGAACAATTTAACGAAAAATACAGTTATGAAATTTTGCGTTGTGTTCGCGCTGCATTAAGTCATTAAACGGTTTTCAAATTTTAATTCTTCAAATAATAGCAATTCTGCCGATAGTACAAGATATAGTTTGTGACAAATGCGCGGTAAAAATTTTAGGACAAAAATTATGAACAAATTCTCTTCATTTACGATTAAAGCCAGGTTTGGCATTATTTTAAGTATTTTAATTATTGGCTTTACGCTTTTTGGTATTGCCACATTGAAAGCAATGAGTACGCTCAACGTAAATGGTCCTATTTATCAACGTATTGTCCAAGGCAAAGATTTAATTGCCGATATTTTGCCGCCACCTGAATATATTCTTGAATCCTATTTGGTGGTTTTACAACTTACACACGTTACAAATCCAGATGAGATTTCAGCATTAGCTAATCGTTTTCAAGTGTTAAAAGGTGAATACGATACACGTCACACTTATTGGCAAAATGAATCGCTTGAACCTGAATTGAAAACATTGTTATTAGAAAATTCTTATCACGCTGCCGAAGATTTTTATAACGAAGCACAACAAAATTTTATTCCCAGTGTTCAAGCAGGCAATTCTGCGGCTGTTGAAACGAGTTTGGCAAAAATAAAAGCCAGTTATGAAAAACACCGTGCTGCGATTGATGAAGTCGTTGCAAAAACAACGAAACGTAATGCAAAAGATGAAGAACACGCTAAAAATTTAATTGGTAGTTTTGATATTGGATTACTGGCTATTTTCAGTTTTAGTATCGTTTTAGCATCGATTGTTACTTGGTTGATTAGTCGAGGCATTTTGCGTTCGTTAAAATCTTCTCAACAAATTGCCAATGCAATCGCAATGGGAGATTTGAGTTCAAAAATTGATATTTCACAAATCGATGAAATTGGCGATTTATTACGTTCAATGAACATGATGCAAAATGCGTTGAATTCTTTTGTTGAAGCACAAGATATGATGGCAGAGCAACATAAAAAGGGCTATCCAAAAGTGATGGTAGATGTCTCTAAATTTTCAGGGACTTATCAACGTATTGCTCAACAAATGAACGATTTAATTCAATCGCGCGTTAGCATAAATCGTAGAATTATTGAAATCGTTGCTCAATATGCAAAAGGCGATTTTTCGCTTGATATGGAAGAATTACCAGGTGAAACACGAATAATTACGGAAGCAATGAGCGGTATTAAAAAAGCCTTGTTTTTAATTAGTAATGAAATTGAAATTTTAGCGAAAGCGGGCTTAGAGGGTGATTTTTCAAAACGTGCCAATGCCGATGATTTTGAATTTATGTTCCGCGATATGCTGAGTGATTTAAATAAATTACTCACAACGTGCGACACGGGGTTCAATGATATTTTGCGTGTTTCAACGTCGCTTGCTCAAGGTAATTTAACGCAAAAAATTACCCAAAATTACCCTGGCACGTTTGGTAAAGTTGTCGAAGGAATCAATTGCACTGTCGAAAATTTACAAGCCTTAGTGGGTGAAATTAAAGATTCTACTTTGCAAATTAACACTGCTGCACAAGAAATTGCAGCGGGAAATAATGATTTGTCGCAACGAACTGAAAAACAAGCGACAAGTTTAGAAGAAACAGCCGCGAGCATGACCGAATTAACAGGAACCGTTCAACACAATGCTGATAATGCCACACAAGCCAATCAATTAGCGCGTGAAGCCGCAAGAATTGCAAGTCAAGGCGGCATTGTGGTGGGAAATGTGGTGACAACCATGGATAGCATCAATGAATCCTCGCGCAAAGTGGTCGAAATTATTTCAGTAATTGATAACATTGCCTTTCAAACCAATATCTTAGCACTAAATGCGGCAGTTGAAGCGGCGCGTGCAGGTGAACAAGGTCGTGGTTTTGCTGTCGTTGCGACAGAAGTTCGCAATTTAGCGCAACGGGCGGCAGCGGCGGCGGGTGAAATTAAAATGTTGATTGGTGATTCTGTCGATAAAGTTGAAGATGGCAGTCAATTGGTCGCAAAAGCAGGTCAAACAATGCAAGAAATTGTTCAAGCTGTTCAAGGCGTGACGGCAATTATGGGTGAAATTACTGCCGCGTCAGTTGAACAAAGCGCAGGGATTGCTCAAGTGAATCATGCGATTTCTCAGATGGATGAAGTCACGCAACAAAACGCAGCCTTAGTGGAAGAAGCCGCTGCAGGGGCAGAATCGCTTGAAGAACAAGCACGGAAATTATCTGTTACGGTATCGAATTTTAAAACGAACTAAGATGTTTCATTTAGCGAACGAATAAAATTTTTCCAAACTGCTAAAAGAACAGAAAGAATCACAGGTCCTAAAAACAAACCAATTGTGCCAAATGTTGATAAACCGCCAAATACACCGAACATCACGACTAAAAAAGGAATTTTACTTGCGCCGCAAATGACTAACGGACGAATCACGTTGTCAATGGTACTAATTGCCAAAAATCCCCAAATTATTAAACCAATGCCTGCGAATAATTGGTTGTCGATAAGTAACATTAACGCTGTCGGCAACCAAACCAATGTCGCTCCCATCGGAATTAACGCCAGTAACGCGGTGAGCATTGCAAGCAATAACGGCATTTTTACACCCGCGACAAAATAGCCAATTCCCGCAATAAAACCTTGTGATAAAGCGGCTAAAACTAAACCATAAATGACGGCTCGAGTCGTATCACTTGCGGTTTGCAAATATAAACTGTAAGCATCGCCTAAAAAATAATGCAAAAATTGTTTAAGTTGTTGTAACCATAATTCGCCATCTCGAAAACAAAAAAAGACGGTGACTAAAACAAAACTGAATTTAATTACTCGTTGTCCAATATGGCTAAAAAATTGCGCGAATATGCCAAAACTGTTTTTTAACCAATCCATTAACTGTGCTGTCAATGACAGATGATTATTTTTCAGCCGATTCAGATTATCTTGTAAATAATCACCAATATGCGGAATGTGTCTAATTTTTTCGGGTAATTGCCACGAGGATTCAACGACGTTATTTGATAACAAAATGTAAGCGTTTTTGATTTCATTTTCGATTAAATGAAATATCACAAAGGTTAAACCAACTAAAACAACCGTGATAAAAGAGGTGAAAACAAACGCACTGAGCGTATCGTTTTGAATAAATTGATTAAGACGTTTGTAAAGTGGAAATAAAACAAATGAAATAATAAATGCCCACAACAACGTTAATACAAAAGGTTGTAACATCCAAAAACTAACGCCAATCAAAAATGCCAATAAAAAAATTGGCATCAACTTAATCAACATCAATTTGTTCAGCTTTTAGAAATTTTTCGGCGTATTTTTTATAAATTTTGTGTGAAATAAAGGCTGCATAAATATCGGGGTCAATGTGTCCTGTTTTGCTCATTTTTTCTAAAATAAACAACGATTCAGACAATTTTTTACCTGGTTTATAAGGACGATCTGAAGCGGTTAAGGCTTCAAAAACGTCTGCAATCGCCATCGCTCGTGCTTGAATTGGCATTTCTTCGCGTGTTAATCCATTTGGATAACCGCCGCCATCCATTCGTTCATGATGCCCACCTGCATATTTGGTGACATTTTTCAGATGTTTAGGCCACTTAATCGCATTCAACATTGAAATAGTGACGCTAATGTGATTGTTGATTTTTTTACGTTCAATTTCTGTCAATGTGCCATAAGGAATACTCAAATTATGCAATTCATTTCCACTTAATAACGGAACAGATTCGCCGTTAAGTTGCCATGTAATTTGCTGTAAATCTTGCAGAGCTTGTAGTTTTTCAGGTGACGTAAATTCGCTACCTTTATTACATTCTTTGAGAAAGGCGAAATGCTGGTTAATCAAGGTAATCCGTTCGTTAAACAAATAATCTAAAAGTTCATTTTGGGGATCTTGTCCTACTTCTAACGCGGCGACTTTTTGTTTTAACATCGCAATTTCAGCATCACGTTTTAACACTTCAAAACGGGTTTCTAATAAATAAATTCGATCAAAAATTGTTTCCAGTTTTGTTGCTTTATCGACGACATATTCAGGCGTAGTAATTTTGCCGCAATCGTGTAACAGTCCTGCAATTTTCAATTCATAACGGTCAGCATCACTCAATGAAAAATCTTTTAAATAACCGTCATTTGTATTATGAGCGGCTTCAGCAATCATCATGGTTAATTCAGGAACACGTCGACAATGTCCACCGTTATAAGGTGATTTTTCATCTAGCGCGTTCGCAATCAACATAATCATTGATTCAAACATTTGTTCTAAATTGATAATCAATTGTTGTTTTGTCAACGCGGTGGCGGCTTCGCTGGCAAGTGATTCGCAAAAACGTTGTGCGATAGAATCAAAAGGAATCACATTACCCGTTTTAGCATCTAGCGCGTTAATCAATTGCAGCATTCCAACGGTTTCAAATTCGTGATTTTTTAAAGGAACGGTAAGAAAAGACGTTGAACGGTAATGGTTTTTTGCATCAAATAATTTTGTGCCACTAAAATCAAATGCTTCACTGTCATAAGCATCTTGAATGTTTAGCGTTATATCTTTGTGGTATGAATAACTGACAACGTTTTTTAAATTCGGTTCACCATTTTCGTTGTATAACGACACCGAAATAATCGCTTCATTACTGCCTTTTAGATGGATGTTTAAACTGGTCGAATGAATAATCGCGCTTTTAATGGTTTTATCATCATGTACCATATAAATCGTGCCACCATCCGAATTCGTTAATGAAATCGCACCAACTAAAATTTTTTCTAATAATTCCGTGGTGTTATGTTCAGACGATAAAGAAATGCCGATGTCGGTCAATTTTTCAAACTGGCTGACGATGTGCTTCATTTCCAAATAATGTTCGTAACTAAATTCAGCCTTTTCTGTCATAGTGTTTCAACGTTTCACAAAGTAAATTGAAATGAATATATTCCTTAAAAATGCCGCATTTTACGTTTGCGCTACTAAAAACGGATTAACTTGCGACTAATCAGGACACATTTTTAACGTATTCTACAAGAAAAAAGGTCATGGTCGCGGCAAAAACTAATTAAATTATTAAGAGCTTATGAGAAACAACGCTTACAATACATACTCTTTCAAAATTTTTCTAATGCCACAAAAACCATGACAGAAGTCACTACACCAGCACCGTCAAACCTCGCCGATTTTTCAAGTTTCGATTTACATGGCGCATTGCAATCCGCTTTGATTAAAAATGGTTTTGAAACGCCAACACCTGTGCAACAACGCACGATTCCCGCAAGTTTGACACGCCAAAATTTACTCGTTAGTGCAAAAACAGGCAGTGGTAAAACCTTGGCATTTCTATTGCCGAGTTTGCATTATTTGCTTGTGAATCCAAATTATTACGCGGGAACGCGGGTGTTAGTTTTAGTGCCGACGCGCGAATTAGCACAGCAAATTCATTTGCAATGCCAACAATTACTCGAAGATACGTCGTTAAAAGCGGCGTTAATTACGGGCGGCGAAGATTTCAAAAAACAACAAAATGCGTTGCGTAAAAATACGGCGGTTGTGATTGCAACGCCTGGACGGATTTTGGAATTGTTGACACTTGACACCGCGCCATTTGAAAATTTGGATACGTTGATTCTTGATGAAGCAGACCGAATGCTTGATATGGGGTTTAGTGACGATGTTTTGACAATTGCCAAACAATGTAACGAAAATCGTCAAACGCTTTTATTTTCAGCGACATTGACGCACGCTGGCGTATTAAAAATGGCGGATAAAGTTCTTAAAAAATACGAGCTAATTGCGTTAAATACGTTGCGTGACGAGTTGCCGCATATTCAACAGCAAATCGTTTTGGCTGATGACAATTCGCATAAACAACAACTGCTTGCGTGGTTGCTACTCAATGAAACGTTTGAAAAAGCTCTCGTTTTTTCAAATAGTCGCGCTCAAGCGGATGCGCTTTGTGACCCAATTCGTGCAAAAGGCGTTCGCGCGATAGTGTTACATGGCGATATGGATCAAAAAGAACGTCAGCGCGTCATGAAATTATTTCGTGATGGCGTAGTGAATGTGTTGATTGCAACCGATTTAGCGGCGCGTGGTTTAGACATTAAAGGTATTCAACTCGTGATTAACTTTGAAGTACCGCGTAATGGGATTAACTATTTGCATCGTATCGGACGCACGGGACGCAGTGACGAAACAGGTTTAACGATTACGCTCGTTAAACACACGGAATGGAATTTGATGGCGGGAATTGAGCGTTTTTTACGTCAAAGTTTTATTCGTCGAAGTATCAAAGAATTGGCAGGAAAATTCCAAGGACCTAAAAAATTGAAAGCGTCAGGAAAAACCGTCGGCGGTAAAAAGAAAGTCGAAACAAAAAAAGAAAAACCTGAAAAAGTTAAAGTGCGTCACCGTGACCAAAAAAATATCGGGAAACGTCGTGCGCCAAGTTCAGATGTAAAGTCGGCGTAGCATTCATCAATACTCGTAGTCAAAAAATCGGCAAAAATCAGAATCCATTTTTATGAAAGTAATTATTGCAAACGATACACGAATTGAAAAACATCATGGCTGTTCAAGAGTAATGAATGCGATAGACAGGAATTTGTTTTGTAGAAATGTTGAAATTTTAAGATATATAAAATTACTTGAGCATTGGGATAGTGATGAAAATATCAAAAGAGATATTCTGCAAACTGATTTGGTTATTATCAATGGTGAAGGAACATTACACGATGAAAATTCTTATATAAACTGTCTTTTATCGTTAATTGAATTTTGCAAACATTACAACCTACCTGTTGTTGTCATCAATGCAACTATCTCGAATTTATCTGAAAAAAATCTTGAATTGTTAAAACAGGCTACGAAAATTTATGTAAGAGAATCTTATTCTTACGATTATTTACGCAGTCACGATATTGAATCTTTTGTTGTCCCTGATTTAACATTTTGGAATTTTGATGGTTTCAATACTCAAAACTATGGCGCATCCAAAATAGGATATACCGACAGTGTATTAAAAAAATCTGCTGTAAAAATGGATAATTACGCGAAAGAAAAGCAATTTGAATATATTGATATATTTAACAATAACGATTTTTTAAACGAAAATATCACAACCATTTTACAAAAAAAGAAAGCGTTACGCTTTTTGAGAAAAGCCCTTGTGAAAGCAGTGAAACAGTATTTTCTGACAAAAAGACGAAAAAAAAATGGCTTATATCAAAAGCAAAATCAGGTGGATTTCATTACGCATTTAAGGGAATACAAGTTCATTTTTACAGGACGTTATCACATGGTATGTTTTTGTTTGATAATGAAAATACCTTTTTTTGCCGTTAGTTCAAATACATACAAAATAGAAGGCTTATTACAAGATATTGGATTAAATCCAGCTCGCTTGATTTCACCCAATGAAATTGACATTGATACGACTTTTGATTTTAGTGCGGATGAAATTGCGAATATAGAAACGTTTCTTGTTGAGTCCAATTCAAAAATAAATAATATGTTTAATCAAATTATGTCGCTTGCTGAAAACAGTCAAAAATGAAGAATATCATTATCTTAGGAAATGCTGACGTAAAAACAGATTATTCTGAATTAGTGAATTCAGCCGATTTTGTGATTCGATTTAATGAAGCGCGAAATTACGCCAACAATACAGGCGTAAAAGTCGATGCGTTGTGTGTGACAAATTTATCAACGCCTGGACGTTTATTTGCGAAATATAAAACAATAAAAAAACTTCCTTTTATTGATAACGTCAAAGAAATTTGGTTTCCACGTCCATCAAATTATTTACCTTTTCAATTTTGGTTAAAACCTTTTAATTCAAAAGCATTTAGCCATGCGGATTATCGAAAACACATTATTGCTAGAAATAATTTGTATCAAAAAGACATTGTGTCTTTTTCTGATGAATTGTACGCAACGTGTTGTGATGAATTAAATATCGACCGTCATTCAACAGCGTATTTTCCAAGCACAGGCTACATAACAATAAAGTCTGTTTTACAACGATTCGGAAATCAAAATGCAAAAATCTCGTTAATCGGTTTTTCGTTTGAAGGCACACATTGTCATCATTGGGAACATGAAAAAACCAACGTATTAGCATTGCAAAAAAACGGATTGATTCATTTATGCCCTTAATTTCTGTCATTATTACCACTTACAACTGGAAAGAAGCCCTTGCAAATTGTCTTGAAAGTTTATTTCAGCAAGATGATTTAAGTTTTGAAATTATTGTGGCAGATGATGGCTCACGTTCAGATACAACCGATTTAATCAATACATTTTCCCAAAAAAGTCCTGTTTCGTTAAAACACGTTTATCACGAAGATAAAGGCTTTCGTGCAGCAGCAATTCGTAATAAAGCTGTTTTAGAAAGCAAAGGGGATTATTTAATTTTTTTAGATGGCGATTGTGTGGTTTTCCCACATTTTATTTCGCGCCACAAATGTTTTGCACAGAGAAATTTTTTTGTGGCAGGGAATCGCATTTTATTAAATCAAGCATTTACGCAAACTGTTTTAGAACAACATTTACCCATTTATAAACAGCCGATTTTGACATTTTTAAAATGGCGATTTCAAAATAAAATCAATCGATTCTTACCTTTGCTTTATTTGCCATTTAATTGTTTTCGTTTATTGCGTCCAAATCATTGGGAAAATGCGATGACCTGTAATTTAGGTGTTTGGAAAACAGATTTTGTTGCGGTAAATGGTTTTGATGAATCCTTTGAAGGTTGGGGTTATGAAGATTCCGATTTAGTGGTTCGTTTAATTCATTATGGCGTTAAGCGTAAAGAAGGGCGTTTTGCGTTGCCCGTTTTACATTTGTGGCATAAGCAAAATGACCGAACAAATCAAAGTGCTAATTATGAATTATTGCTTAAACGCATCAATGCAGTCGATTTAGTACGCGCTGAAAGCGGTTTGATTGAGTTGCAAAACAAATAGGAATATCCGTTAAATTTATGCAAAAAACCAACCTAGAAATTTACAAACGTCTACTTACTTACGTCAAACCTCATCGAAGATTTTTCTTTATTAGTATTATTGGTTTTTTGATTTATTCCGTAACACAACCGTTATTCGCGCAGTTAATTCAAGAAATCATTGATGCGTTGCAAGCTAAATTACATGAAAAATTGTATTACTTGCCGTTGTTATTTAGCGGTTTAATTGTGTTGCGAGGCATTGGCGCGTATTTAGGCAATTATTTTTTAGCAAAAGTGTCATTAAACGTGATTCACACGTTGCGCTGTGAAATTTTTGCAAAATATACGCAATTGCCAACAGCCCATTTTGATTCAAATAATAGCGGTTACATGATTGCGCGAATTACGCACAATGTGAATCAAGTCGCGCAAGCAACTACCGATGCAGTGCGAAAAGTTGTGCAAGAAGGATTAACAGCTTTGGGTTTGTTAGTTTATTTGTTTTATTTGAATTGGCGTTTATCGCTTATTTTTTTAGTTGTTGCGCCTATTATTGCGTGGCTTGTGCGTTACGTTAGTAAGCGTTTGCGGATGTTGAGCAAAAAAATTCAACAATCTATTGGCGATATGACGCATATCACATCTGAATTAGTAAATGGACATCGTGTTGTGCGAAGTTACGGCGGCGAAAGCTACGAGCAACAACGTTTTATTAAAAGCAGCGAATACACTCGTCGTCAATCATTGAAAGTAACCAGTACATCTTCACTGCATAATCAGTTAATGCAATTAATTATTGCGATTGCTCTCGCTATTTTGATGTATGCGGCATTATTTTTTATGGAAGAAGCCAGTGTAGGTTCATTTGTTGGATATTTAACAGCCGCATTTTTATTGCCGCGTCCGCTTCGCCAACTTAGCGATGCAAATAGCGACATTCAACGTGGTATCGTCGCGGCAGAATCGGTATTTCAAGTATTAGATGAAGCGATTGAAATTGATGATGGTGTTTATAGCGTATCGCGTTGTGATGGCAATTTAGAATTTAAAAACGTGACGTTTTATTACGAAAATTGCGAAGAACCCACGTTGCAAAATGTTAGTTTTACTGCAAAAGCAGGTGAAACGATTGCGTTAGTGGGTGCATCAGGTGGCGGGAAAAGTACGCTAGTAAATTTAGTTTCCCGTTTTTATCGTTACGAAATTGGTGAAATTTTGCTTGATGGCGTGAATATCAATGCCTACAAATTGGCAAATTTACGGGGTCAAATCGCGCTAGTAAATCAACAAGTTACGTTGTTTAACGATACGATTGCCAGCAATATCGCTTACGGGAGTTTAGCGGGTGCAAGTCGTGAAGACATTATCCAAGCGGCGACGGACGCTTATGCCATTGAATTTATCAACAAATTTGAACAAGGTTTAGAAACTAAAATTGGTGAAAATGGAGTGAAATTATCAGGTGGGCAACGCCAACGATTAGCCTTAGCAAGGGCATTATTAAAAGATGCTCCACTTTTGATTTTGGATGAAGCAACCTCTGCACTTGATACAGAATCTGAGCGTTACATTCAAAGCGCGTTACAAAAAGTGATGGGCAATCGCACAACACTTGTTATCGCACACCGTTTATCAACAATTGAAAATGCAGACAAAATTTTAGTGATTGATTCAGGGCAAATTGTTGAAGAAGGTTCACATCAAGAATTACTGGCAAAAAATGGTGCGTATTCGCGTTTACACGCAATTCAATTTAGTGAGAGTGAAAAATAATGGAAAACACACACGCTTCGCGCTTAATTGTTCTCGATACCGAAACCACTGGTTTAAGCACTAAAGATGGAAATCGAATTCTTGAAATCGGCTGTGTTGAATTGATTGACCGCCGATTAACAGGTAATAATTTTCATGTTTATATCAATCCGCAACGTGAAAGCGAAGAAGGCGCGTTGAGGGTTCATGGAATTACAAGCCAATTTTTAGCAGATAAACCCACTTTTTCACAAATTGCTCCTACATTTTTAGATTACATTCGTGGCGCAGAGTTAATTATTCATAACGCACCTTTTGATGTTGGATTTTTGAATTATGAACTTGTTGATTTACTAAAGTTTGCGCCAATTGAAAGTATTTGTACTATTTTCGATACGCTTGAGGATGCAAAAAAACGACATCCTTCGCAACGTAATAATTTAGATGCGCTTTGCAAACGTTATAATGTTGATAATACACATCGTGAATTACACGGCGCGTTGCTTGATGCACAAATTTTAGCAGATGTTTTTTTAGCGATGACGGGCGGGCAATTTTCGCTCATGAATGAAAACGAAAATGCAATCCAAAATATCACCGCATCAACACAAAATATCATTCGTGTATTAGGAAATCGTGCGCCATTACCCGTTTTGCGTTGCATAGATGAAGAATTACAAGCGCATGAAGCACGTTTAGATTCGATTAAAAATAGTTTATGGCGAACAAATTAAACAAATTTTCAACTTTTAGAGAATTAAAAAATGACAAGAATTTACAATTTTAGTGCTGGACCTTCTACATTACCTGAAGCCGTTTTACAGCAAGCAAAAGAAGAAATGCTCGATTGGCGGGGAAGTGGAATGTCAGTCATGGAAATGAGTCATCGCGGCAAACAATTTTCAAGCATTGCCGCTGAATTAGACGCTGATTTACGCGCTTTAATTAACATTCCGCAAAATTACCAAGTGTTATTTTTACAAGGTGGTGCGTCAGCACAATTTTCATTCATTCCACAAAATCTTTTAGGCGATAAAACAAAAGCCTGTTATGTCAAAACAGGAGCGTGGTCAGAAAAAGCGATTAAAGATGCAAAGCCATATTGTGAAGCTATGGTTAGTGCGAGTTCTGAAAACAGCAATTTCACTACAATTCCAGACGTTTCAACGTGGGAAATCGACACCGAAGCCGCCTATTTGCATTACACCTCAAACGAAACGATTCATGGTGTTGAATTTAATGCAACCCCTGATTCAAAAGGTTTGCCGCTGGTTTGTGATATGTCATCAAACATACTTTCACGTCCTGTTGATGTGAATGACTTTGGTTTGATTTACGCAGGCAGTCAAAAAAATATGGGCGCAGCAGGTGTGACAGTTGTGATTGTGCGTGATGATTTACTCGGCAAATGTTCAAAATTAGTTCCGCCCGTTTTCAACTACGCAGAACAAGCCAAAAATCAATCCATGTTAAATACGCCAACGACTTACAGCTGGTATTTAATGGGTTTAGTTTTGAAATGGGTACAAGCACAAGGCGGCGTGGCTGCAATGGAACAGCGTAATATCGAAAAAGCAGGAAAACTTTATCAAGCTATTGATAATTCAACGTTGTATAAAAATCCTGTCGATTTAGCGTTTCGTTCACGCATGAATGTACCGTTTATTTTGGCAGATGAATCGTTGGATAAAGCCTTTTTAATAGCGGCTGAAGCGGCAGGTTTAAACGAATTAAAAGGACATCGTTCCGTTGGTGGAATGCGTGCCAGCATTTACAACGCTATGCCAGAAAGCGGCGTTGATGCGTTAATTGCATTTATGCAAGAATTTGAGCGCACGCATTAAGTAAAAAATCACAATTTTCATTTCAAAAATTTTAGGAGAAAAAAGCAACATGGCTGGTCACAGTAAATGGGCAAATATCAAACACCGTAAAGCAGGACAAGATGCACAACGGGCAAAAATTTTCACCAAAGTATTACGCGAGTTAAATGTCGCTGTAAAAAGTGCAGGAGCTGATCCGTCTAGCAATCCAGCGTTACGTACTGCAATTGATAAAGCATTAGGTGCGAATATGCGTCGTGACACAATTGATAATGCAATTAAAAAAGCCTCAGGTACACTCGAAGGCGTGAATTATGAATCAATTCGTTATGAAGGTTATGGCGCAGGCGGTGTTGCGGTTATCGTCGATTGTTTAACCGACAATAAACAACGCACTGTTGGTGAAGTTCGTCATGCGTTCAGTAAATCAGGTGGAAACTTAGGCACAGATGGTTCGGTTGCTTATATGTTTAACAAACTCGGCATTGTTAGTTACAGCGCAGAAATTGACGAAGATGCGTTAATGGAAGCCGCGATTGAAGCTGGTGCAGACGATGTTGTCACCAATGACGACGGTTCAAAAGACGTGTTGACGACACTTGAAAATTATTTAAACGTCAAAGAAGCATTGGTCGCGGCAGGTTTTGAACCTGAAAGTTCTGAAATCACCATGCAAGCAGAAGTAAAAGCTGAATTAGATAAAGAAAATGCTGAAAAAATGATGCTCTTAATTGAACGTTTGGAAGATTTGGATGACGTGCAAAACGTGTATTCAAATGGCGATATTAGCGACGAAATTATGGCGACAATGGGTTGAAAATTTTAGGTATCGACCCAGGTTCACGTTTAACAGGTTATGGAATTATTGAAACGTTGCCAAACGGTTATCGTTATGTTTCTAGCGGTGTTTTAAAAATTCAAGCTGATGATTTTCCAAAAAAACTTAAACAAATTTTTGATGGTATTTTACAGCTTGTCGAAAAATATCAGCCCGAACACATGGCAATTGAACAGGTTTTTATGGGCAAAAATGCCGATTCTGCGTTGAAACTCGGACAAGCGCGTGGCGCGGCAATTTGTGCGGTGCAAACGCGCGATATTTCAATTTTTGAATATGCCGCGCGTGAAGTCAAATTAGCGATTGTTGGTAAAGGTAGCGCAGATAAATTACAAGTTCAGCAAATGGTTAAATTGCTTTTGAACATTCAAGGTGAATTGCAAATCGACGCGAGCGACGCTTTAGGGATTGCAATTTGTCACGCGAATTTTTATCAAACCCAACAACGTCTACAAATTGGAATGAAACAATGATTGGATTTTTGCGTGGCAAAATCGCTTTGAAAGCTCCACCGCTTATTGTGTTAGATATAAATGGCGTGGGTTATGAAATCGAAGCCCCAATGACAGTGTTTTATGATTTACCCGAAATTGGTGCAGAAATTACGTTGCAAACCCATTTAATTGTTCGTGAAGATGCTCATAGTTTGTTTGGATTTATGACTGAATCCGACAAAATAATGTTTAAAACATTGATTAAAATTAGTGGTGTTGGCGCGAAAATGGCGTTGGCGATTTTGTCTGGTCAAACGGCGGCGCAATTTCAAATGTGCATTCAAAATAATGATATAGCCGCGTTAGTGAAATTACCTGGTGTTGGAAAAAAAACGGCTGAACGTTTGGTAATCGAATTGCGCGACAAATTGCCAAAAATTGAAAATGCCCCGCAAATTGCAAGTATCGGAAACGCACGCGAAGAAGCAATCAGTGCATTATGTTCATTAGGTTATAAACCACTTGATGCCAGCCGCATGGTTTCTGCGATTCAACCCGAAGGCAAAAATTGTGAAACGATTATTCGATTAGCGTTACAAAGTGCCGTGAAATGATTGAAGAAGACCGTTTAATTACAGCAAATGCAGGGCAGGGTGAAGAAGGTCATGACCGTGCAATGCGTCCGAAAAAATTAGTTGATTACGTTGGACAAGAAGAATGTCGCACGCAAATGGAAATTTTTATTCAAGCGGCAATGGCGCGACAAGAAGCTCTTGACCATACGTTAATTTTTGGTCCACCAGGTTTAGGAAAAACCACGTTAGCGTTGATTATCGCCAACGAAATGGGTGTAAATTTACGTCAAACTGCCGCGCCTGTGTTAGAAAAAGCAGGGGATTTAGCTGCCTTATTGACCAATTTAGAAAAACACGATGTGTTGTTTATCGATGAAATTCACCGTTTAAGTCCTGCTGTGGAAGAAATTTTGTATCCTGCAATGGAAGATTATCAGCTCGATTTAATGATTGGTGAAGGTGCGTCAGCACGGTCGATTAAAATTGATTTACCGCCTTTTACATTGATTGGTGCAACAACTCGCGCGGGTTTATTAACTTCACCCTTGCGTGATAGATTTGGAATTGTGCAACGTTTGGTTTTTTACACTATCGAAGAACTAACTCACATCGTCACGCGCTCGGCACACGTTTTAAAAATGGGCATCGAATCAAAAGGCGCACACGAAATTGCCAAACGTTCACGCGGAACGCCTCGTATTGCAAACCGTTTATTACGTCGTGTACGCGATTTTGCTCAAGTGAAAAGTAACGGAATTATTACTCAACAAGTCGCCGCTGAAGCCTTAACAATGTTAAAAGTTGATGAAAATGGTTTTGACAGTTTGGACAGAAAATTTTTATTAA
Organism: Methylococcaceae bacterium; assembly: GCA_049656545.1. GTDB lineage: Bacteria > Pseudomonadota > Gammaproteobacteria > Methylococcales > Methylomonadaceae > UBA10906. The sequence continues at coordinate 14,513 of JBASLW010000084.1, read as the reverse complement.
CGTTAATTGAGAATTTTTCAGGTGGTCCTGTCGGTTTAGATACGATGGCGGCAGCAATTAGCGAAGAACGTGGCACAATTGAAGATGTTTTAGAACCGTATTTGTTGCAACAAGGTTTTATTATGCGAACACCGCGTGGACGAGTTGCTACGTCAGCCGCCTATTTGCATTTTGGTTTGACAGCCCCCAAAGTGCTGGCAACCAATGTAGATTTATTTGAATCATGAAAATTCCCTTTATTTTACCAATTCGCGTTTATTACGAAGATACCGACGCTGGCGGTGTGGTGTATCATTCAAATTACTTAAATTTTTTTGAACGCACGCGAACTGAAATGTTGCGTAATTTAGGATTTCAACAAAATGAATTACGCGAAGAATATGGCGTTATTTTTGCTGTCAGAAGTATGCAAATTGAGTATTTAAGCCCAGCAAAATTTAACGATTTAGTTCAAGTTAGTGCGACAATTAGCCAAACAAAAAAAGCCAGTTTGACGTTTGAACAAAGTATTAAGCGCGACGAGGTCACACTTTGTACAGCAAGTTGTAAAATTGCTTGTTTAGATTCAAACAGATTAAGCCCTAAAGCGATTCCCGATTTTTTATTAAAACAATTTTTAACTGAAACCAATGAACACTGATTTATCGATTTTCCATTTAATCACCGAAGCCAGTTTTGTGGTGCAATTTGTGATGCTGATTTTATTTACCGCATCACTTGTGTCATGGACATTTATTTTTTCCAAACGCAAAGAACTTAATCGCGCCATTGAAATTACTGACGAATTTGAAGAACAATTTTGGTCAGGTGTTTCGTTATCGGAACTTTATCGAAAACTTGCAGCAAAAGATTTTGAGCCAGAAGGTATCGAAAAAATATTTTTAGCAGGTTACAAAGAATTTTCAAGAATGCGTTTGAGTGGCAACGTTGAACCAGCGGTGCAAGTCGAAAGCGCACAGCGTGTGATGCGAATTGAATTATTGCGTGAACTTGACCGCTTGGATGAACATTTGGCATTTTTAGCAACTGTCGGTTCAACCAGTCCTTATGTCGGTTTATTCGGCACAGTTTGGGGGATTATGAACTCGTTTATGGGTTTAGGAAACGTCAAACAAGCCACGATTGCTACCGTTGCGCCTGGTATTGCAGAGGCGTTAGTAGCTACGGCGATTGGTTTATTTGCCGCGATTCCAGCCGTTGTTGCCTACAACCGTTTTTCGACTCGTTTGGACAGATTAACAGGACGTTATGAATTATTTGTTGAAGAATTTATCGTATTATTGCAAAGACAGGCGCACAGTAAATGAACGTAAATAATAAAAAAGCAGGTCGTCGCCGTCCGATGGCAGAAATTAACGTCGTGCCATATATTGACGTAACACTGGTGTTGTTGATTATTTTTATGGTGACAACGCCAATGTTGCAATCGGGCGTGGAAGTTGATTTACCACGAGCGCAAGCGGCGATGATTGACCAAAAAGAAGATACTCCCCCGCTAGTAATTTCGATTCAAAAAAGTGGAAATTACTTTATTAAAATCGGTACTGAAGACGATGAACCGATTGAAAAAGACCAAATTTTTCCGCGTGTCGAAGCGGTTTTAAAAAATAAACCAGAAACCCAAGTCTTAATTAACGCCGATAAAGATGTTGATTACGGCACAGTCGTTGTGGCGATGAATGCGTTAAAAAGTGCAGGCGTGCCAAGCGTGGGTTTGCAAACTAAATCAGATGATTAACGGCTTCAATGTCTAATCAAAAATTTTCAAAACCGTTTTTTTTAGCGTTAGCGTTTCATTTAACGCTATTGGCGTTATTTGCGTTGAGCGCAATTTACAAACCCGCTCCGCCACCACCACCGCCTGAACCTGAAATTATTCACGCCACGATGGTGGAATTAAACGCACCGCCTCCCAAACCTGTTCCACCTATCGAACAGCCTGCGCCAGAACCAATTCCAGAACCAACGCCGCTGCCCCCGCCTGTTGTTGAAGAACCAAAACCTGTGATTGAGCCACCAAAACCTGTTGAACCGCCAAAACCCAAAGAAGATTTTGCGGCAAAACAAGCGGCGGCTCTGGCGAAAGTCGAAGAAGCTGCTAAAAAATCTGAAGCGATTAAGAAAATGGCGGTTGAAAAAGCCGAGGAAGCCAAAAAAGTGGCGGCTGAAAAAGCACAAAAAGAAGCGCAGGTAAAAGCAGAAAAATTGGCAACAGAAAAAGTTGAAGCGCAAAAAGTAGCAGAAGCGAAAAAAGCAATTGAGCGCATTAAATCAAAAGAAGCAGAAGACGCTAAAAAAGCCGAATACGAAAAAGAAGCGACTGAAAAAGCTGCCATGAAAAAAGCCGAAGAAGCGAAAAAAGCGGCTGAAAAAGCAGAAAAATTAGCGGAAGAAAAAGAAGCCGCTAAAAAAGCGGAATCGGAAGCTAAAAAGTTAGCCGCTGAAAAAGCAGAAAAATTAGCAGATGAAAAAGAAGCTGCTAAAAAAGCGGAATCGGAAGCTAAAAAGTTAGCGGCTGAAAAAGAAAAATTAGAAGCGAAAAAAGCGGATACCGAGGCAAAAGCCGAAGCAAAAAAAGCCGCTGAAGCACAAGCTAAAAAAGACGCTGTGAAAAAAGCAGAAGCTGAAAAAATAGCTAACGAAAAAGCACAAGCAGCGAAAGCAGAAGCGGCAGCTAAACAAGCAACTGAAAAAGCGGCGAAAGACGCTGCCGCCAGAGCTGATGCCGAACGCGCAGCAAATGAAAAAGCGCGTGCTGATGCCTTAGCGAAACAAGCCGCTGAACGTGCCGCTGCTGATGCTGCAAGAATAGAAGCTGCGCAACAAGCCGCTGCTGCTGCCAACGCAAAAGCGGCGGCCGCAGCGGCAGCAAATGCGCAAGCCGAAGCAAAAGCAAAAGCGATGATGGCAATCAAACAAAAAGTGAATAGCCGTTGGACACGTCCACCCGATAGTGCAAATTTAAAATGTACGATTCGTGTACGTTTAGCCGCAGATGGAACAGTTTTAGATGTCACCATTGAACGCAGTAGCGGCGATGAAATTTTTGACCGTTCCGCCGAAAATGCGGTGAATAGCGCGTCGCCATTACCTATTCCACAAGATAAAGAATTATTTGCACGCGAATTTAAGTCGTTCACGTTCGTTTTTGACCCAAGGTAAAAAATTATTATGAGCAGTAATCAAGCCCCACGCATTTTAGTTGTAGACGACGAAAACGATATTCGCCATTTAGTGAGTGAAATTTTAGAAGATGAAGGTTACAAAGTCAGCATGGCTGAAAATGCGACTGTTGCAAAAACGTTAAAAATTTCTGAAAAACCTGATTTGATTTTGCTCGATATTTGGATGCCTGACACGGACGGTATCACATTGTTAAAAGAATGGCTTGCCGAAGAAAAATCCTTGTGTCCTGTCATTATGATGTCGGGTCATGGCTCTGTTGAAGCAGCAGTTGAAGCAACCCGTTTAGGTGCGTTTGACTTTTTAGAAAAACCGCTATCGCTTGCGAAATTACTCCTAATTGTCGAAAAAGCCTTAGAAAGTGGTCAGCAAAATGCGGGACTTACACAAAATATCCATATTGATGTTGAACCAATTGGCAAAAGTGCAGCGGTATCGCGCATCAAAGATCAATTAAAACGCCTTGCACAACATGACACACGGGTTTTATTTACAGGTGAAGCGGGCGTTGGCAAAGAGCTTTATGCGCGTTATTTGCACAACAACAGTTCACATCGAAATGGCGCGTTTATTAACGTTGCGGTCGGTAGTATTTCCCCTGAAAATTCGGCAGTAGAGTTTTTTGGCAAAGAAGATGGACATCGTGTTTATAAAGGTTTGCTTGAACGTGCAAATAAAGGCACGTTATTTTTGGGCGAAATCGGTGATATGGACAAAGAAACCCAGTTGCGTTTATTAAGCGCGTTGGAATCAAGTTCATTTTTGCGTGTTGGCGGAAGTGAAGCGGTCAATGTGGATGTTCATGTTGTTGCCTCGACACGAATGGCGTTAGATGAAGAAGTGCGTTTCGGGCGTTTTCGCCATGAATTGTATTATTTGCTCAACGAAGTGACGATTAACATTCCGCCATTGCGTGAACATAGCGAAGATGTTCCCGCGTTGTTGAATTTTTACGTTGATTATTTTGTGACACATGAAAAATTAGCGTTTCGACGTTTTTCGATGGCTGCACAAAATTATTTACGCAATTACAGTTGGCGGGGTAATGTGCGTGAATTAAAAAATGTGGTGCAACGCTTAATGATTTTAGGCGTTGGTGAAGAAGTTGAATTAGATGAAGTTAAAAATACGTTGGGCAAAATTACCAATGATTCGATGATTTTGTCGTCAATTCCTGAGTTTTTTAATTTGCCATTGAAAGAAGCGCGTGACCATTTTGAAAAAGCCTATTTGGAATACCATTTTGAAAAAACAGGCGGCAGTGTAGCGAAATTATCAGCTGCTGTTGGGATGGAACGCACCCATTTGTATCGAAAATTACATTCGTTGAATATCAAGTTGTAAAAATTAAATTAAAAAAAGCCCCGTTCAAAATTAGTTGAACGGGGCTTTTTAAATTTTCGAGGAGAACGAAAGTTTATTTTTTAACTTCTTCAAAATCGGCATCAATCACGCCGTCATCAGCAGGTTTTGCTTCTTCATGCGAATGTCCGCCTTCTGCACCACCCTCTTGAGCATAAGCACGTTCAGCTAATTTGCCAAAAACTTCGCTTAACGCTTCAGATTTTGCTTCGATTTCGGCTTTGTCGTCAGTTTTTAACGCTTCTTTGACCGCTTCAATCGCTTTTTCAATATCCGCTTTTTCGTCTGCGCCGACTTTTTCACCTAAATCTTTTAACGATTTTTCAGTTGCATGAACTAAACCGTCAGCGTGATTTCTTGCTTGAACTAATTCAACCAATTTTTTGTCTTCTTCGGCGTGTGCTTCGGCATCTTTTACCATGCGTTCAACTTCTTCATCCGACAAACCACTTGAGGCTTTAATTACAATCGATTGTTTTTTACCTGTTGCCTTATCTTTTGCCGAAACGTTCAAAATACCGTTTGCATCGATGTCGAAAGAAACTTCGATTTGTGGCACACCGCGTGGCGCAGGTGGAATATCAGCTAAATCAAAACGACCGAGTGATTTATTGGCATTTGCTTTTTCACGTTCACCTTGCAACACATGAATCGTTACAGCCGTTTGATTATCATCAGCGGTCGAGAAAGTTTGCGATTTTTGCGTTGGAATCGTAGTGTTTTTCTCAATCAATTTGGTCAAAATGCCGCCCATTGTTTCGATACCGAGCGACAATGGAATTACGTCAAGTAATAAAACGTCTTTTACGTCACCACCCAAAACGCCCGCTTGAATCGCTGCACCTAACGCAACGGCTTCGTCAGGATTTACGTCTTTGCGGGGTTCTTTGCCGAAGATTTTTGAAACCATTTCTTGCACTTTCGGCATACGGGTTTGACCACCCACCAAAATCACGTCGTTGATTTCAGAAGCCGAAACGCCTGCATCTTTTAATGCCATTTCACAAGGTGCTTTGGTGCGTAAAATCAATTCTTCAACCAAAGATTCTAATTTAGCGCGAGTCAATTTAACGTTTAAATGTTTTGGCCCAGTTGCGTCAGCAGTGATGTAAGGTAAATTCACGTCAGTTTGTTGGCTAGACGATAATTCGATTTTTGCTTTTTCAGCCGCTTCTTTTAATCGTTGCAACGCGAGTGGGTCATTGTGAACGTCAACGCCTGTGTCTTTTTTGAATTCTTCTGCTAAGTATTCGATAACGCGCGAGTCAAAATCTTCACCACCTAAGAAGGTGTCGCCGTTTGTCGCCAAAACTTCAAATTGGTGTTCGCCGTCAATTTCTGCAATTTCGATAATTGAAATATCAAACGTACCGCCACCTAAATCATAAACCGCGATTTTGGTGTCGCCTTTTGGTTTGTCCATGCCAAACGCTAAAGCCGCCGCCGTTGGTTCGTTGATAATTCGTAAAACTTCTAAACCAGCGATACGTCCAGCATCTTTGGTTGCTTGGCGTTGTGAATCGTTGAAATACGCTGGCACTGTGATAACCGCTTGCGTGACTTCTTCACCTAAATAGGCTTCCGCGTCTTTTTTCATTTTCATCAAAACGCGAGCTGAAATTTCAGGTGCCGCCATTTTTTTACCGTGAACATCAACCCACGCATCGCCGTTATTGGCTTCAACGATGGTGTAAGGCACCATTTTGATGTCTTTTTGAACGGCTTCTTCTTTGAATTTACGACCGATTAAACGTTTAATCGCAAACAAAGTATTTTTAGGATTTGTAACAGCTTGACGTTTTGCTGATTGACCAACCAACACTTCGTCGTCACTGCTAAATGCGATAATTGACGGCGTAGTTCTCGCGCCTTCGCTGTTTTCAATTACTTTAACTGCGCCATTTTCTAAAACGGCAACACATGAATTTGTTGTGCCTAAATCGATACCGATAATTTTTGCCATGAGGTTTTTACTCCAAAATAATTTTTAAAAGATGTTACAAATGTAGGGTAGATTTTTGTGATTTCAAGGGCTTATTCAGCGGCTTTTGCAACAACAACCATTGCAGGGCGTAATAATCTTCCGTTCAACATATAACCTTTTTGGAATACGTTGACGACGGTGTTAGGTTCTGCGCCTTCGACAAACATCATGCTGACCGCATTGTGTTGTTCAGGATTTAAAGGCAAGCCCATTGGGTCAATTGTGATGACATTATTTTTTTCAAATGCCGCTTCAAATTGTTTGATGGTGAGTTCACAGCCTTCGCGGAATTTTTTCACTTCGTCGCTGTCGCCTGTTGCGAGTTGTAAGCCCATGAATAAACTGTCTAAAACAGGTAATAATTCTTTTGCAAAACCTGAAACCGCGTATTTACGCGCATCGTCGATGTCTTTTTGCGTACGACGTTTCAAATTTTCCATTTCAGCCAACGTGCGTAACATTTTGTCGTTTGCGTCTTCAGCGGCTTTTTTGGTTTCAGTGAGTTCTGCTTTTAATTCATCAATCGTATATTCGTGTTCGCCAACTTCGGTGTGATTTGTGTGTAAATCAATTTCTTCGATTTCTGGCGTTGCCAAATTTTCTTCTGTGTTGCTCATCTAGTTTTCCTATGAAAAATAAAAAATAACGATGAGCTTAAAATGGGGCAGGGGATTAAGGTTTCAAGGGGGAATTTACATTTTTTGAAAATACAGGTTGGTTACAGTATTCTAGCAACTAGATAAACACAATTTATTCTTACTCGGAGACAACCACATGAAATTAAAAAAATTATTGCTCGTAATCGCTTGTTGTCTATCCGTTTCAGCTGTTTATGCTGATTCGGTTTCAATAACTGAATTATCGACAGATAAATTATTAACAAATAAATACAAAGAAGAAGGCGAAACGTTTACTGAATACTATATGCAAAGCACAGGGAAATTCTCAATTAGTGCAAAAATATCTGGTGACTCACTTAATGAAGCAGGAGTTTTTTGGGAAGATATTACCGAAGACGCTACCATGGCTATAAGTGTCGGTAATTTCGCTTTTGAATCTAGTTTGAGTGAAGCAGATAAACACAAATTAAGTGCGAGTAAATTAACGGCAAATTGGTCAGAAAAATCAGAGTCATGTTCAGATGCAGAAAATCCTGTATGTAAAACAACAGTCCTTACAAAAATTAGTATTAGTGCAGGAAGTAATAGCAATTTAACGTTAAAAGTTGATGGCACAAGCAAAAATGAAAATGGACAAAATATATTTGCAAGTATTTGTTCAAACAATGGAAATGGTTTCTTAGAGGAAGAAGCGATTGCTTCTCTTAGAATAAATGAATCTACTTTATCAACGCCTTTATCTGTTAAATGTGCGGTAAAAACAAAATCTGTGACAAAAAGTGAAGAATCTTTCGATTTAAATACAATTAAAGTGACAGGTAAAAAATTGTAATTTGAATTTAAAAGCTAACGAATTTAGAACTCGTTAGCTTTTCGGAGAATGTTAAAAAACGCTTTTAATCACGTCACAAATTTCATGAATTTCAGCGTCTGTCAAAAATGGACAAATTGGCAATGAAAAACAGCGTTTCATCACAGATTCTGTAATTGGCAACACCATCCCAGCGCATTCTTCTTCAAATGCTTTTTGTTGATGCAACGGCACAGGATAATAAACTGCACAACCGATTTGTTTCGCTTGTAATGCCGCCATCACGTCGTCGCGTCTATCACAAAGCAATGTATATTGATGATAAACGTGTTCACCTAAACCATCTTCAAACGGAGTTTCAAGCGGCAAATCTGCTAATAATTCCGAATATAAATGCGCCACACGACGACGTTCTTGATTATATTTGTCAATGTGTTTGAGTTTTGCGCGTAAAACCACCGCCTGCATTTCGTCTAAACGACTGTTATAACCAATGATGTCATGGTAATAACGCACATCTGAACCGTGATTGCGAAGTTGACGAATTTTTGCCGCTGTTTCATCTCTATTTGTCGTTGTTAAACCACCATCGCCAAATGCCCCTAAATTTTTACTTGGGAAAAAACTAAATCCTGACGCATTTCCGATTGCGCCTGTTTGTTTCCCGTTAATTCTTGCTCCAAATGATTGGCAGCAATCTTCAATCAATTTCAAATTATGTTGTTCACATAACTCTAAAATTGCCGTCATATCAGCAGGTTGCCCAAATAAATGTACGGGCATAATCGCTTTGGTTTTTGGTGTAATTGCTGCTGCAATCGCTTTTGGACAAATGTTAAATGTGTGCGGGTCAATATCGACAAAAACAGGAATTGCGCCAACGTATTTAATCGCTTCGGCAGTCGCAATAAACGTAAATGGCGTGGTAATCACTTCATCACCAGCTGTAATACCTTCTGCAATTAACGCTAAATGCAACGCATCCGTTCCTGACGCTACGCCAATGGCGTGTTTTACACCAAGATATTCTGCGGCTTCGCGTTCAAAGGCTTGAACATTCGCACCTAAAATAAAACTGCAATTTTCGATAGTTTCAGCCAAACCGCGTTCGACTTCGTCTTTGATTTCCGCGTATTGCGCTTTGAGGTTGACCATTGGAATCATAATTTTTTCCTAATTTAGTAGTTTTGTAATTTCTATTGCCGTTGCCAATGCTAAACGCGCTGCTTCGCCTGTCACTAAAGGTTGTTCACCCGATTTAATACAACTGACAAATTGCTCAATTTCAGCCAATAACGCATCACTCGTTTCAAATGTCGCTTCTTCGCTCAAAATTTCTGGCACACCTGGGAACATTTCTTTGTCACCCGTGCGATATTTTTGCAAAATTCGATTCTGAAAATCGACTGACGCATAAGAACTAGGGCGAAATAAACGCATTTTACGTTCAAGTTTCATGCTGATTCGACTTGCTGTCACATTCGCTACGCAACCATTCGCAAACGTCAAACGTGCATTCGCAATGTCTGTTCCTTTCGTTAAAACCGCCGTGCCGCTCGCGTCGATTTTCACCACTTCCGAATTCACCAACGCCAAAATAATATCAATGTCGTGAATCATTAAATCTAAAACCACGCTAACATCATTCGCGCGTGGGTTAAATGGTGACAAACGGTGCGATTCAATAAACAACGGTTTTTCGTCTTTATCCAATGCTAAAACCGCAGGATTAAAACGTTCTAAATGTCCAACTTGCAGAATTAAATTTTTTTCTTTTGCAATCGCAATTAACTCATCAGCTTGTTCAACAGTTGTCGTAATTGGTTTTTCAATTAAAACGTGTGCGCCCGCGTTTAAAAAATCTTTTGCAACTTGATAATGTAAAGTCGTCGGGACAACAATACTCACAGCATCAACTTTGCCCAAAAGTGACGTGTAATCGGTCAAGGCTTTCGTATCATGTTCGTTAGCAATTTTTTCAGCCGTTTCCGCATTGCTATCAACGACGGCGACTAATTCACATTCTGGTAAATTTGCGTATTTTTGTGCGTGAAATTTACCTAAATAGCCTGTTCCAATCACAGCACATTTTAATTTTTGCATTTGTAATCCTTAAAATAATTCAATTTCGCTATCATTTTCATACTCATTTGCGACTAATTCTTGCGTGAGTTCATAAAGTACGACTTGGTTTCGCCCGTGTTCTTTCGCGTAGTAGAGAGCTTTATCAGCACGATCTAAAAGAATACTTGGCATCGCTGAATTTTCAATATGTGTCGCACCAATACTGACTGTTACTTTTCCAACGGTTGGAAAATTATAGTCTGCAACCGCTTCTCGAAAACGGTTAAACGTTGCAAGTGCGCTTTCTTGTGTCGCTAAATTCAATATAACCACAAATTCTTCACCGCCAAAACGAAACAAAAAATCATTGTATCGAAACTTTTTACCCATAATTTGGCTAAAAATAAGCAATACTTCATCACCATATAAATGCCCAAAATTGTCATTTACTTGCTTGAAATGATCGATGTCTAAAATGGCAATCCATGAACTTTTATCACGCACTTTGTCAGAAATCGGATTATCACAATAATGTTGACAAACTTGCATTAAACGCAAATCTAACGATTGCCTATTTGGTAAAGTCGTTAATAAATCGCGTTCTTTTGCATCGTGTAAAATCACCAAATTTTGATAAATGCCGCGTAAATGTTTTAGCATTTCCATCGTGGATTCGTTTAATTTTCCTTCAACCAATATCGAACGATCAGGACCATTTCCGCCTTTTACAGTCAAAATTGCCCACGAAAAACAATCGTATTCATCTTCTTCACTGGTTGAAATACCAATAACATGTGACGAATTACTAACGTGAATGTTGTCAGCCACATCATCTTCTTTTGTAAAATCAAGTGGAAAACGCCGAATTAAGCGACCATCAACACTCGAATCATCAGAAACTCTGTGTTTATGGTTATAAATTTCATAACCACTTACTGATGTAATATAGGGATTTTCTTTAAGAATTTCTAAGAATTCGTGCGTCAACGATTGATAATCTTGTTGCTCTGTCAATCGTAATAACCATAAAAAAATTTGGTTTGTTGCCAAAAATAAAAAACTCATAGTGTATTCATGTTCAGAAAAGGCTTGAGGATTTGTTAATTGTAGCAGTTATCATAGTGTTGTCAGTGCAATGCGTCATAAGTAATTCGGCAAATTTTGCGCGTGAAATTTCTTCTGCCCCTAAGCTCACCAAATGATTACTGTGAACTTGGCAATCAATCAATTGATAATCCAGCATTTTCAATTGACTGATTGAATAAGCAAAAGCGACTTTTGACGCATCTGAAATGGTGTGAAACATCGATTCGCCAAAAAATACGTTTCCTAGTGCAACGCCGTATAACCCACCAACTAACTCGCCGTTTTGCCATGCCTCGAATGAATGGGCAAAACCTTCTCGATGAAGTTTTGAATAAGCCTTTTTAATCTCATCGCTAATCCATGTTCCTTCAACATTTACTCGCAATTCAGCGCATTTTTCAATGACCAAATCAAATGCGTGATTTGTGGTTAAGTTAAATTTATTTTGCCGAAGGGTTTTCGCAAGTCGCTTTGAAATTTTTAATTTTTCAGGAAACAAAACGAGGCGTGGATTTGGCGACCACCATAAAATCGGATCGTTATCACTAAACCAAGGAAAAATGCCACAACGATAAGCGTTAAGGAGTCGCTCACTTGACAAACATCCACCCACTGCCAGCAATCCATTTGGTTCATGCAGCGCATTTTTCAAGGGCGGAAAGGGTTGTAACGGATTGTTTTCGTCAAGAATAAAGAGGGGCATTTTAATTAAGATTATCCAAGAATTTTTCTGCATCTAACGCTGCCATACAACCTGCTCCTGCTGATGTAATAGCTTGTTTATAAACAGAATCCATTACATCACCTGCGGCAAAAACGCCTTCAATACTCGTTGATGTCGCATTACCTTCGATGCCACTTTTAACTTTAATGTAACCGTGATTCATCTCAAGTTGTCCTGCAAAAATTTCTGTATTTGGCGTGTGACCAATCGCGATAAATACGCCGTGTACGTCAATTTCTTTCGTTGAGCCATCTTTGTTTTTGATGCGAATACCTGTCACGCCCATGTCGTCACCTAATACTTCATCAAGTTCACTAAACCATTCGATTTCCACGTTGCCGTTTTTGGCTTTTTCGAGCAATTTGTCGGAAAGGATTTTTTCAGAGCGGAATTTGTCGCGGCGATGAATGACGGTAACTTTTGAAGCGATATTTGCTAAATACAGTGCTTCTTCAACCGCCGTATTTCCGCCACCAATAACAGCAACAGGTTTATTTCGATAAAAGAATCCGTCACAGGTTGCACATGCGCTAACACCACGTCCTTTAAAGGCTTCTTCAGATTCTAATCCTAAGTATTGCGCTGATGCACCCGTTGCAATAATGAGTGCGTCGCAAGTGTATTCGCCATTGTCACCGCTTAATTTAAACGGACGTTGTGATAAATCAGATTTGTTGATGTGGTCGAAAATAATTTGCGTGTTAAAACGTTCTGCGTGTTGTTGCATTCGTGCCATTAAATCAGGTCCTTGAACGCCTTCAACATCACCAGGCCAATTATCAACTTCTGTTGTAGTAATAAGCTGTCCGCCTTGTTGCATTCCTGTAATGATGACGGGATTTAAATTCGCGCGAGCCGCATAAATGGCAGCCGTATAACCTGCTGGCCCAGAACCTAAAATTAACAATGAATGATGTTTAGTAGCCGTCATAAAATATCTCCAAATGAAAAATATAAAGAGTGAAACAGTAAGAATTATGGCGGCGAAATCCCATTAGGTAAATCTTTATTACGCTATAATTTGGCGCATTAAATGCGTTTAAACAAAAGAGGAGAATAAAATGACGACGAATTATGACGATGTGCGCCAAAATTTAATTTTAATGTTAGAAGAATTAGATGAACGATTAACCAAAATTACGAGTGATGTACGTCATTCAGAAGACGTGATTGAAAAAGATTTTGAAGAAATGGCGACACAAAATGAAAATAATGAAGTTCAAGATTTTTTAGGTAATTCTGCACGGGTTGAAATTGCCGCGATTAAACACGCCATTACACGGCTTGATTCGGGCGAGTATGAAATTTGTCAAACGTGTGGCGAGGCAATCAATCCAGAGCGTTTGAAAGCCGTCCCTTTTTCTGTGCAATGTATTAAATGTGCTAGTTTGATAGAAAAAATTTGAATTAACGTTCTGTCTTAAAACATTTTTTTGTCTATTTTCAAGGTTAGAGAAATCTAGCCTTTTTTATTTAAACGGTATAATTTTTAAAAAATACGTTTTGCTGCCGATTAAGAGAGAAATTTAATTTTTATAAACGACTTTACGATGGCAGCTATTTTGCTTATTTATAGCGCGTAGTTATTTTAAACACAGAAAACGAGAAAACCATGTTAGTTATTATTGGATATGTATTAGTTTGTAGTGCGTTGATGGGCGGCTATATTGGCGGTGGTGGGCATCCAGCGATTTTATTCCAACCTTTTGAATATATTATTATTGTTGGGGCGGCGGTCGGCGCATTGATTGTGGCAAATCCGTTGTCATTAGTGAAAGAGTCAATTTCAAAAGCGACTGCGACATTAAAACCCGAACCTTACAGTAAAGAGTTTTATCTTGAATTGCTGATGTGTTTTTATATGCTGACCAACAAAACTCGTAAAGAAGGATTGTTGTCGTTGGAAGAATTGATTGAAAATCCTGAAAGTAATCCTGCGATTTTTACTGAAAAAATCACAGGCGATCATCATTTATTGGATTTCATTTGCGACAATTTGCGTTTAATCGTCACAGGCGTTGAGGTTCACCAGCTTGAAGAATTGATGGATCAAACGATGGAAACACACCATGAAGATGCTCATGCACCTGTAAAAGTTATTCAAACTATGGCAGATGGTTTGCCAGCGTTTGGTATCGTCGCGGCGGTTATGGGGGTTGTTCATACGATGGAGCTTGTTGGCGCACCACCTGCTGTAATGGGGAAAGCGATTGCGGCGGCGTTGGTCGGAACATTCGTCGGTATTTTGTTAGCTTATGGCTTTATTGGTCCTGTTGGGGCTTTGATGTCAACGCGCTCTGAGATGGAAGGTAACATTTTTCGTTGCGCTCAAAAAGGCTTGTTATGTACCGCAAAAGGTATTTCACCTGCGATGACAGCTGAATATATGCGAGCTATGATTTCAACAGACAAACGTCCAAGTTTTAAAGAACTTGATGATTTATTACGCAGTAACAAAGGGTAATCGCAGTCATGGCAGAACAACAACCCATTATCATTAAAAAGATTAAAAAAGGCGGTCACGCACATCATGGTGGTGCGTGGAAGTTAGCTTATGCGGATTTCGTGACGGCGATGATGGCGTTCTTTCTGCTGATGTGGCTACTCGGTTCAACTGACGAAACGACACGCAAAGGGATTGCTGAATTTTTCGCCGACCCTTATCGCGTGTCGATGAGC
>JBASLW010000083.1:0-4325 GCA_049656545.1 Methylococcaceae bacterium | reverse complement strand
TTAGTTTTAACTGATTCATCAACACCCGTTGCGCTTGATGCTTCACATTTTGCGACTTCAACAACCAATTCTTTTACTTTCACGACTTCCGATTCTTACGGCTACAACACTAAAACTGGCGCATTGTTTCATGATGCAGACGGGGCTGGTGGGGTTGATGCTGTGCAAATCGCTTTGATTGCTAATAAAGCACCTTTAGTTGTTTCGGATATTTTTGTTTAGCTCTAACGAGTAGCCAACGCTTTAAAAGTTGGTCATAAAACTACGTCGGGTAGTTTCTACGCTGTGTTGCGGAGTTTTTCACCGACTTTCTTTTGGAGATTTTCTCATGTTTAAAAAAATTTCAGGTTTTGTATCTGCTGTAGCTGTAACTTCTGTTTTAACTGCGGGTTCTGCTTTTGCGGCTATTGATACTGGGGCTTTTGACGAAGCAAAAACGGATGTCGCTACTGTTGGCGGAGCGGCGTTAGGCGTTATTATTGCGGCAATTGCATTTAAATACATTCGTAAAGCACTTTAGGAATGGGGAGGGGAGTATTTCTCCCCTTTTTTATGACTGGTTTTTTATATAAATCTTATTGTTATGAAACAGTTGAACAAGTAGCACACTCTATTCATTCGTCTTTTTTTCTTGATGGGTTTGGTGTTATTCAATCCGTTACTTATTCAGGTTCAACATTAACTGTTAATTATTTAAATTCTTCATCGAGTTTATCTAATTTTTCTTATCAATTAACAACGTGTGAAAAACTTGGTTTTGATAATAGTTTTTCAGGTCTTTCTTCGTCTGATTCCACTTTGATTGGTTCATCTGTTGTTTCTGTTCTTATTGCGGCTTGGGCTATTAAGATTGTAAAGAGGGCTTTATGATTTCTGATTTTGAAAGTTTAGCAATTATTTTTGCCGAAGTTGCTGGTATCTGGATTGTTTTAACAAATTAAGAAAATGAAAATTTATTTTTTCTTTTTTTTGATTTTATTTTCATCTTTTTCATTTGCAGAAGCTGTAATTTGCATTGATGGCGGCGATGGTTCTTGTCCTGTTTGTACTTACGATTCACAAACAGGTTCAACTTCTTGCGGCGATACAGATTCACCTACAAATTCAACGGGTTCTGTTGCGGGCGTTTGGGATTCTGTTACGCATACTTGTTCAAATGGCGTTGCACCCGTTGCTAACAATCTTGGCGAACTGACTTGCCCCGCTAATTCTTCTCAAAATTCATCAATTACAGTTCCGACTTCAACCGTTAATCCGAATCCATCAAAAGATGATGTTGCGTGCGACCCGTCAAAAACTGGCACTTCTGGCGATTGTGCCGCTCAAAAAACCTTACAAACAACAAATGCTTTAATTTCTGAATCAAATTCTAAACTTGGTTCGATTGCAACGACCAATGCAATTAACTCAAATTTACTTTCTCAAATTTCGCAAGGCATTAGTAATTTATCGCTTAATTCTAGTACAGGTTCAGGCGGTAGCACTGGCTCTGGTTCGGGTACTAACACAGATTCAAGCGGTGGTACTGATACTGGTACAGGTTCGGGCGATTCGGGTTCTGGTGATGCAGAGACTTCTTTACCGACAACAACTGTTCTAAATTTACCCGCATTTCATTCTAAAATTTCTGCGCCTGGTTCTTGTCCACCCGACATTTCGTTTAACGTTTTAGGACATTCTTATTCAATTTCATACAGTCCGCTTTGTAATCTTGCACAAGAAATTCGTCCCGTTGTTATTGCCGTTGGCATTTTTTCCGCGCTTTTAATTATTTCGACTGCGTTATGAAAAAATTATTTTTATTTTGTTTGATTTTTTATTCAAACGTTGTTTTATCTGATTTTCGGCGCATTTCCGAGCATTCTTACGATTATTTGGTTGGCACAGAGCAACCTTGTCAATTTTTTTATTCAAATTCCTATCTTTATTCTGTTAATCAAACAGATAAAACACAGATTTTTTCTTTATATGGCGTTAATAATGAGATTACTAGCCTTTTAAGACACGAAGGGGCGAGTTGTAAGGTTTTGGGTTGGGTTTCACAGTATTTTTCTTATTCGCCTCTTTCAGATTATTCATATTCATTTATGTCTTCTTGGGCTGAAGGAAAAACTTCTGTTGATATATCTAGCGATTCTTTTTTGGCTTACAAGACGAATTCAGTTGCTGTAAATTATTACGTTCATGATACTTGCGAACGTGACCAAATCGAAATGGGAAATACTCGTGAGAGTGCTAGTTGCGACCCAGGAGACGACCCAATGCTGGGTCATTGCGAGTGTCCAAATACAATCATGCCAGTTTCTAGGGATTATTTGGTTATTCAAGTTTTAAAACCTAATTCAACAAATTTTTCTATTTCAGAAAAAACTTTACAAACAACGAACGCTTTAATTTCTGAATCAAATTCTAAGTTAGGTTCAATTGCGACAACCAACGCAATTAACTCAAATTTACTTTCTCAAATTTCGCAAGGCATTAGTAATTTATTTTCTGATTCAGGCTCAAGTTCTAACACAGGCACTGACACTACTGATACAAGAGATTCAACAACGGTTGTTGAAACTTGTTTCGGTATTGAAGCGGTAGGCGGTTGTTCTAATTTAGGTTTTGATGTTAGTGGTGATTTTTCTTTAGATTCTGTTTCGTTTGACGTTTCATCTATTTCGCCGAATTCTTCACTTGAGAATTCTCAATTTTCTTGTCCGTCCGATTATAGTTTTTTCGTTTTCAATCGTAGTTATTCAATTTCTTATCTTCCGTTTTGTAATTTTGCAACTAGATTACGTTCAATTGTTATTCCAGCCGCAAGAGTTGCGGCGGCTTGGATTGTTATAGGTGCTTTATGAATTTTGTTTATGTTGGTGTTTTAAAATTACTTTCCGTTCTCGGTTTCGGCTTTGTTGCGTATGAAGGTTTTTCTGCTTTGATTGACACTTTTGTTAATGCAGTGATGCAACATTGGAGTGGTATAGGTGGCAATCTTTTAGCCTTGATAAATATGGCGGGTTTTACTGACGCGCTTGGTTACTCGCTTTCTGCAATAACAACAAAAGCGGCATTAACATCAACTAAACGGTTTTTGCCTAAATGATTACGTTAATTACAGGCACGCCAGGGAGCGGCAAAACAGCAATTGCGCTTGACATGATGGTTCGTCAAACTCGTTTAGATAATTCGCGTAAGTTGTATGTTCACGGCATACCAGAATTAAAAATTTCTCACGAGATTGTTGTCTGCGAATCTGCATCTTGTGATTATTGTTCAACGTTGCCACTTCGTCCGCTTTCTGACGATTTAGAAAATAAAAACTGTTTCAGTAGTTCGGGTTATTTAAAAGCGGATATGTGGCAGGATTACGCCGAAAAAGGCGCAATTCTTTTTTTTGATGAAGTTCAGAATATCCATCGCACTCGTAGTTCTGGTGCGGCTGTTCCGCCAGCCGTTGCGGCTTATGAAGTACATCGTCATCGTGGTTTAGATTTTTTCATGATTACGCAAAATCCGTCATTGATTGATGGTAATGTTCGCGCTCTTATTTCTCGTCATATTCATTTATCATCAACTTGGGCGCGACGATTACAGTTTGAATTTCCGCAATGTAAAACCGATTTAGGCAGTACAACAGGCGAGGGCATCAAATCAAATTACACATTGCCGAAAAATGTTTTTTCTTTGTATAAATCCGCTTCTTTGCATACAAAACTCGATAGAAAAAAGCCTTTTGTTTTATACGCAATTCCCGTTGTTGTTATTCTTATTGCATCATTGATTTATTATGAAGTCGGTAGATTTGGTCAGAAAATGAATTCTAATTCTGCAGTTGCGCCTCAAGCTGTTACGCAAGAAACAACCTCACCCGTTAAATCGACAGCGGACGGGGGGACAGGCGGGGCGCAAGCCACGGGGGGACGCACGGACGCTGTCGTAAAGACATCTATTCAACAACCACATAAAGAAGTTTTAGATATGCCGAAGTTATTTAAAAAATGGTCGCAATTAGGTATTTCTGACGATGAATTAAAATTTTTACCGATTCAAATGTGTGCCGTTTCTTCGGCTCGTTTCGTTAAATGTAAATTCGGTTCAAATTTATCGTTTAAGCATTTTTTTACTAACATCTCCTGCACACCAACACATTGTTTCGCATTTTTAACGCGGATTTTGCCCGTTAATACTACGCCGCGAGAACCAATCACAGCACCGAATTTGCCATTTATTGAACCTTTAAAAACAGCTTCTTCTGAATAATAAAAAAGCCGCTAATCAGCGGCTTTGTTTTTTGATTTAAACGTTATCTATTTGCTAAAAAACGCTATTTTAAT
>JBASLW010000082.1:0-10891 GCA_049656545.1 Methylococcaceae bacterium | reverse complement strand
GTGACGCGCCATTCATAGCCAAATAAGATGCTGTGCAATGTCTTAGGTCGTGCCAGTGGAAATTTTCAATTTCAGCTTTAGCCAATGCATTTATCCATGACTTTTTAAGGTCAATGGGTTGCTGTGGTTTGGTAGGGGAGGGGAACAATAACGGCGTGTCGATTCGTCTTACTTTTGCATAATCGCGTAACAGTTCTAAACCTAAACCCGATAGCGGCACGCGCCGACGTTCGCCATTCTTAGTTTCATGCAAAATAGCCACGCCGTTTTTTAAATCAACGTCCTGCCATTTCAGCCCCATTAGTTCACCCTGTCGCATACCAGTAGCAAGGCTAAGAACAACACACACATACAGCATTTTATTTGGTGATTCTTTGCAAGCGGCTAACAGGTTGGCGCGTTCATGGTCATTTAAGAATCGAACTCGTCCACTGGGTTGTTGTGGCGTGGTAACTTTCAAAATTGGATTGTCAGTAATCCAGCCATATTTTTTTACGGCGATTGAAAAGGCGTGCGATAGATTTTTAAGATATTTAGTCGCCGTCGCGTTGCTTTGCGTCATCGCGTCCAAGTGTTCACCGATTAGTTGCGGGGTAACATCCGCCAAAACTAAATAACCGATTTTTTCATCCCACCAGCCCAATTTTTGCACACGTTCTTTTTGTTCACGTTCGCTATAGGTTCGGTCTTTATTGTTGGGTAGATATTCGGTGCAATAACGTTCGATTAAATCAGCTACGGTGTGCTTTTTAGCTTCAACGGTTTTGAAATGACGACCTTCACGGATTGCGCTTTCTGTATCTTGAATCCATTTACTCGCGTCTGTTTTGCGTTTGAAAGTTGCGCTTTGTACTGGATAGCCTTTTAACCTAATTTCTGCGGTAAATCGTTTTGTGCCGTCTTTGGCTAAACGTTCTTTGATTCGTGCCATGATTTTGTTGACCTGTTAATTTTTTGGTCAAGCAATGGCGTGTTTTGATATGATTGCATCCGATTGATTGACAGCCGAAGGGTTAATGTTTGGGGATTGTTGGTGTTGGTAGCACTGACAAGCCTTTTGTTTTTAAAAGAACGCGAGTTTTATCAATGCCCCCGCAATAACTGTCCCCACTGCAAGCAACGCCCTGTTGGTTAATTTAGTTACTTGAATATCTTGTTGCATAGTTGATAGTTGCGTAATTATCCGTAATTCGGTTTCTCTTATGTCGCGCTTGGTTGCGAGTTCGTCAAGATGCAAATCTTGTTTAATTTGTTCAACTGTAGCGTTTGCAACGTGGTCACTATTTCGGAATTTTTTAGTAAATCGCTCATTTTCTTTTCTCATCATAAATAACCGTTAGTTTACGGTTTTGAAAATTTTGCGTTTACACAGAATTATTTACAGTCTCTGACATACCCCTGTATTTTTAAACATAATTAAAAGTGTTCAAAACCTCTACCGCAAATTATAAAAATGATGCCGAGCCACAAGGCACTACACCATGACGCTAATTCCCCAATTGCTCAATGGGTTAACGCGACTGTTCAAGAAGATAATCTTGACCCGACTTCAATCCGCTCAATTGGGTTGTTGAGAATATATCACTACTGAATTAACGAGGCAATTTGCCATCGTCCAAATTACTAAAAACCAACTTATCAAAATCTTAACGCTCAAAACCGTAAGGACTATAAGCAGTTTTTATCGTTATTTGTGTTCGGATATTTTCAAAAGCAGCGTTTATGTTGGCGACCATTTGTTTTTTGTCAAAAATATATTCAACTTGTTTGGCTTTGTTTAACCATTTTTTCTTAGAAGTAAAATCTTTACTGCTAACAGGACTAAAAAAAACGCCAATGAACGTTGTCCAATTCATGTTCAACAACCACGCCTTTTAAAATACTGGCGCAACCAGCAATACCACATCCACAGGTAAAAATAAAAAATTCACCTGTTTGCGATAGACTGTGAAATAGTTGACGTAAATCGACAGCATGAGTGTTGACCATCAATCCATATTTCTTGATAAACGAATTCTGTTTCGTCCTCAATTTGTTCAGGAGGAATGGAGTAAATAAAAAATCGTAATTCAAAAGTGTTCATAATTAGCTATCAATTGATAAAACGTTGCGATTAGGTAGTTCTAAAACATTGCCATCAATCAATATCTCTAAACGCTCATGTTCCTTACGATTTGGGTCTTCAAAAGGTTTTTCGTAAATTATCAGAACATCGTCGCCAAATTCCTGTTTAAGCTGAAAACAAAGTTTTAAACCTGTTGCATGAAAAGAATCTCAATCAAAAGATGATTGATGACTGTCTTGCCATAACGAATCATCTTTATCAAAAATTAACTGCCATTCAGCAAACGATTTTTGAAGTGATTCAGAAATCGAATGTTCACCTTCCCAGCCAAATCACCATCGTGAGCGGCATCAACTAACTTTTTACATTGTGCTTGAGATTCGTTCATCATAAAAATTTCCTGCTAATTCATTTTGGATATTTTATGACGGCTAAACAATTAACAGAATTATTTTGATAGCGTTTGTTGCATTACGCTTTGCCTTATTATTGGCGGGAGATGACAAAAAGATTTAAGTTGATGATTTAGAGAATATACACAACGAGCAATACTTGCTGATGTACTTTGTAGATATGATTACTAGCAAGCGTTCAAAAAAGTTATCCCGTATGTTATCCCGAAAACAAATTTTCTCTAAAAATAAAAAAACCTTGTTAGCGAAAACCGCTACAAGGCTTGAAATTATTGGTCGGAACGATAGGATTTGAACCTACGACCCCTTGTCCCCCAGACAAGTGCGCTACCAAGCTGCGCTACGCTCCGAAAACGTGTTAAAGTCTATCACAGTTGTTTTTAACGCGGCAAAAACTTCACTAATTTTACTGAATTTTCATCCCGCTTCACAATTTCTAATGGATAACCATATAAACGAATACTCGTGTTTTCATCAGGAATCGTTTCCATAAATTCTAAAATCAATCCATTCAAGGTTTTTGCATTTTCAGTTGGCAAATCCCAGCGCATAATTCGATTTAATTCACGAATCGTAATAGATGTATCAACAAGATAACTGCCGTCTTGTTGCTGTTGCACCGCATTTTCTTCGGTAATCAATTCGCCTACAATTTCTTGTAACAAATCATCTAACGTCACCAAACCTTGCACATCACCGTATTCATCAACAACTAAACCAATGCGAATTTTTTCATTTTTAAAATGCAACATTTGTGTATGAACAGGCGTACTTTCAGGAATAAATGCAGGTTTTGCCAATAAACTAATAATAGTTTGTTTATCAAATTCTTCAAGATGAATTTCAACTAACACTTTTCGCAAATGTAAAAAACCAATCACACGGTCAACATTTTGTTTATAAACAGGTAATCGTGTATGTGGACTATTTTTTATTTGAAAAATAATGTCTTCAATCGGTAATTCCAAATCAATCCCAACAATTTCATTGCGAGGAGTCATGATGTCTTCAACGGTTGCTGATTCTAAATCTAAGATACCAAGCAACATTTTTTGATAACGATGTGGCATCACACTTTCTGCTTCGGAAATAATACTTTTAAGTTCATCAGTGTTGATTTGTTCCTGCCCGACTTTCGAAGTATCAACGCCAATTTGATGTAACAAACAATGCGCCAATGTATTTACTAACCAAACCAATGGATAAAAAATTTTCAGTAATACCGTATAAACCCATGCTGAAGGAAAAGCGAGCAATTCAGGTTTAATTGTCGCAAGCGTTTTAGGTGTCACTTCTGAAAAAATGAGCATAACTAGCGTGACTAATGCCGCCGCAATTGCAACGCTTGATTCTTCGTCTGCATAAAGTTTTATCGCAATAACCGTCGCAATCGATGACGCAAAATTATTAACGAAATTGTTACACAATAAAATCAAGCCTAAAACACGGTCAGGACGTTGCAACAAGGTTTGTGCTTTGATTGCGCCTTTGTGTTTTAACTTCACCAAATGTCGCAATCGGTAACGATTCAACGTCATCAAAGACGTTTCAGAACCTGAAAAGAAAGCAGACAACACTAACATCAACAAAAGTATGCCAAGTAGCATACTCAAAGGCATATCGTTCAAGGAAAACGCTCGCGGGGTTGTGAATAACGTTTCTAGTGTCTACGGTGGCAATTTTTTGTCAAGCCTAAAAACTGCCACTTTTTTGTCTTTTGGTGTTCAAATGACATTAACAAAGTGCAATAATGGTATGAAATCCAACACGAATTTTAAGTCTAATCGAGTGAAACGTATGGCGTTAAACCCTCCTATTTTGTTAATTGACGATAATCAAGACCGCATCCAACAAGTTGAAATTGTTTTTCAATTCATGGGTTACGACGTAAAAACCATCGGTTCAGACAATTACGCTGACTATTTACACGAAATCAATCGCGTTTGTAGCATTTTTATTGGCGAAGGTATCCGCAAGCAGTTCATGATTTTGAATGAAATCGTTGAAATGGCACGAATTCCTGTCATTTTTTTGACTGATAGTGATGAAGAAGTTTTAGTTGAACACGTTCACGAAAAATTATTTCATGTTTTACCAACACCGCTGCAACATTCAAATTTAATTCCTTTACTCGCAAAACTTCCTGTTAATCGCAGTCCTGTCGCCACGTTTGACGCACCGAAACTCGTTTTAAATGAAACCGAAAATGCTGATGCGTTATCACTCGTTACCGCACGTTTAAAAGGGAATAGCCCCGCGATGGTTGAAATTCGCAAAATGATTTCGCAAGTCGCCGAATCAGACGCAACGGTTTTGATTTTGGGGGAATCAGGAACAGGTAAAGAAGTCGTTGCAAATGCGCTACATGATGCGTCGTTACGCCGTGATAAACCATTTGTCCCTATCAATTGCGGCGCGATTCCTGCGGAATTATTGGAAAGTGAATTATTCGGGCATGAAAAAGGCGCGTTCACAGGCGCATTGACTGCACGTCAGGGGCGTTTTGAAATGGCAGAAGGTGGCACGTTATTTTTAGACGAAATTGGCGATATGCCGTTAGCTATGCAAGTGAAATTATTGCGTGTGTTACAAGAGCGCAATTTTGAACGTGTTGGTGGCAATAAAACAATTTTTTGTGACGTGCGTGTGATTGCTGCGACACATCGGCATTTAGAAAATGAAATTAAAAATAACCGTTTCCGCGAAGATTTATTTTATCGATTAAATGTTTTTCCCATTGAAATGCCGCCGCTCAAAGAACGCACCGAAGATATTCCTGTTTTGATTGAAGAATTGATTACCCGAATGGTTCAAGCAAATCGCGGTTTTGTGAAATTAACACCAAATGCGCTCGCTACATTGATGCACTACGAATGGCATGGCAACGTCCGTGAATTGGCGAATTTAATTGAACGATTAGCCATTCTTCACCCAAAAGGCTTGGTTGATGTCGATGATTTGCCTGCAAAATTCAAACAATTCCGTGTCGAAGCAAAAATTGATTTTACGATGCCCGATTTGCCTGAAGATACCGAAGATAAAATTAAAGTTCGTCAAGAAATTGTCGAAAATATGACTGCTATGACACAAACCACGCCTGATGAAATGCACGCGCTAATGAGTCATCACGAATATGTTCCTGAAACAAATGCCGTGCAATTGCCTGAAGAAGGCATTGATTTAAAAGAATACTTGAACACGATGGAATTAGAGTTAATTCGTCAAGCCTTAGAAGAATGTAACGGTGTTGTTGCTCACGCCGCGAAACGTTTGAATATGCGTCGCACAACATTGGTTGAAAAATTACGAAAATTTGATTTAGGTCGTTAAAACGCTGTCGCATTTTTGACGTTTAAATCCTTTTTTACTGGCATCAATCCTGCTTATAAAAACTTAAACGTCCCTGATTTAGAGAGAATAAAAATGAACGACATCCGTATCGGCTCTGCTTTAGAACAAATCCGCAATTTATCCGCTGCAGCGGGTAGCAAACTTCCTGAAACGCCTTCAGAAGGCATTGATTTTGGCGCAATTCTTAAAGATGCCATTAACAACGTCAACGAAAAACAACAAGTGGCTGGCAACATGAAAGCTGCTTTTGAAGGCGGTGATAAAACTATGAATCTGGCTGAAGTGATGGTCGCATCACAAAAAGCGGATGTTGCTTTCAAAGGCATGTTGCAGGTGCGAAACAAATTAGTTGAAGCCTACAAAGATGTCATGAATATGCCCATGTAATCCCAACCCTGTGAATAGACAATGAGTGAACAAAACAGCACAAATCCGCTCGCTGCAACAGGTGGCACGGATATAACAACAGGCGGTTCAGGCGGCGGATTTATGTCGGGTATGAATCTCGAAGGTCATCCTGCCATTCGCGGACTTTCGCAACTCACAATGGCGCGTCAAGTCGCTATTATGTTGGGTTTAGCGTTAAGCGTAGCGATTGGTATTGCGGTCGTTTTATGGTCGCAAGATGCGAATTACGCCCGACTTTATACTGAATTAAACGACAAAGACACGGCAGAAATTCTCGAATCTCTCAACGCGCAGGGCGTGAAATATAAAATCGAGGAAGGCGGCGGAATCATGGTGTTGGCAGATAAAGTCAACGACACGAAATTGAAACTTGCCGCGCAAGGTTTGCCAAAAAGTAACAGTTTAGGTTACGAATTACTCGATAAAGAACAAAGTTTTGGCACAAGTAAAACCGCTGAATTAGCACGTCATCAACGAGCATTAGAAGGTGAAATTGCTCGCACGATTATGTCTATTCAAAGTGTCAAAACTGCGCGGGTTTTATTGGCGTTGCCTGTGCAATCGGTTTTTGTGCGTGAACGAAAAAAACCGAGCGCGTCTGTGATTGTGCATTTGTATCAAGGTCGCACTTTAGACAAGGGACAAGTTGAAGCGATTGTGCATTTAGTTTCGTCAAGCGTTCCTCAACTTGACGCTGACCATGTGACGGTTGTCGATTACAAAGGTCAAATGTTGAATTCGCGCGCGAGTGCCGCCGAAAATTTGACAGCCAATCAATTCGAGTTCAAAACGAATATCGAAGAACATTTGATGCACCGCATTGAAAATATCATGTCGCCATTAGTTGGGGCAGAATCAATGCGTGTTCAAATTTCAGCAGACGTAGATTTCACTGAAACGGACAAAACACAGGAAATGTTTAATCCTGATTTGCCAGCATTACGCAGTGAACAAACGACAGATGAACAAAATAAAGAAAATCCGCAAGGCGTTCCAGGTGCATTGTCGAATCAACCCACGCCAGCAGGTCAAGCGATTGAAGTGATTCCGCCAGCACAACCTAATTCAATTGCGGCAACTGATTCAAAAGGCTATGCGTCAAAAACGGCAACACGCAATTACGAATTAGACAAAACGATTACACACACCAAATTAGCATCAGGTTTATTGCGTCGTTTGTCGGTGGCTGTCGTTGTTGATGATAGACACATTGCACAAGCAGACGGCTCGTCAAAATTACAACCTTATGCCCAAGAAGATTTGAATCGTTTTAATGATTTAGTCAAACAAGCAGTAGGGTTTGATAGTGGTCGTGGTGATCAAGTAACTGTCACAAATGTGAGCTTTAGAGGGGCAGATTTAGATGCGCCACCTGAATTACCATTGTGGAAAGAAACGTGGTTTATCGAATTAGTGAAACAAGCTGCTGCGGTTTTAGCTATTCTCTTCTTAATCTTTGGTGTGTTACGTCCGACAGTTCGCGCTTTAATTGCGAAAGATGAAGATGAAAAACGTGCCATTGCCGAAGCTGAAGAACAAGCTCGTAATGCCGCACTTCTCGCAGCAGGCTTTATTCTCGATGCAGATGGTACGCCATTGTCATTAACAGAAGATGATCAACATAAAATTGATGATTTGTTAGAGTCAATGGACTTACCACACGCTTACCAAAGTCGTTTGGATTATTTGAAACGCTTAGCGGATGAGGATCCAAAAGTTATTGCACAAGTATTGAAAACATGGGTAAGAAAAGATGTCGGATAAAATTTTAATGAGATATGCCGACCGCGCGGCGGTGTTATTGCTCGCATTAGGTATGGATAAAGCGGCATTCGTTTTAAAACAAATGAATCCACGCGAAGTTCAAACAGTGTGTAGCGCAATGGCAAATGTTGGCGATGTGTCTGTTCCATTGATTGAAGAAATTGTCGAAGAATTCATCAAAGAAATTAAAGCCCAAACTGCTTTAGGAATGAATTCTGACGATTACATTCGTACTGTGTTAGTCAATGCGTTGGGTGCGGATAAAGCGAATAGCATTTTGGATAGAATTTTCCAAGGTGGCAGCTCGAAAGGTATTGAACAATTGAAATGGCTCGATTCGCGTTCAATTGCTGACATGATTCGCGCTGAACATCCGCAAATTATCGCTACATTGTTATCGTTAATGGATCCAGAACAAGCCGCTGAAGTCATGATGTATTTCTCTGAAACATTGCGACCTGATTTGATGATGCGTGTCGCGACAATGCAAGGCATTCAACCGCAAGCATTACGCGAATTAGACCAAATCATGGAAAAACAATTAACAGGGTCAGACAACGTGAAATCAACCAGTTTGGGTGGTGTTGATACAGCGGCAAGTATTTTGAACTTCATGGAAACAGCGGCAACTGAAGCCGTCATGAACGAAATTACTGAACAACGCGCTGAATTGGCACAAGAAATTCAAGAAAAAATGTTCACCTTCGATGACCTTATTGGTATTGATGATCGTGGGATGCAAACCATGTTACGCGAAGTGGCAACGGGCAACTTACTTCTTGCATTGCGTGGCGTGGATGATGCGCTCAAAGAAAAAATCTTCTCGAATATGTCAAAACGTGCCGCAGAAATGTTGCGTGACGATTTGGAAGCCTCTCCACCTGCGAAACTTAGCGATGTTGAACAAGCACAAAAAGATATTCTTGCCATTGCCAAACGTTTGGCAGAATCAGGTGAAATTAGCTTAGGCGGTGCGTCTGATGACTTCGTCTAATAATCGTCCTCGTTTTTCGACGGCTGAATTAGAGTCGTTGCGTTTATGGACAACGCCTTATTTCGATGAAGATGAAAAGCCGCAAGAAGTTATTGAACCTGAAATTGTTGAAGAAGAGCCACCTGCGCCCACTTTAACGGTGGAAGAAATCGAAGCGATTCAAAAACAAGCGCACGCCGAAGGGTTTGCGCTGGGCAAACAAGAAGGTTATCAAGCAGGTTTTGTTGAAGGTTCAAAAAAAGGTTACGACGAAAATGTGCATTTGATTGAAGTCCGCACAAACCAACTTGTGAGTTTGCTAGAATCATTTGCAACACCTTTTAAACATTTAGATGAAAGTGTTGAACAGGCATTGGCTGATTTGTCGGTCAAAATTGCAAAACAAATTCTGCATCGTGAAATTGAATTGGATTCGGGACAAGTTACTGCTGCGGTGAAAGCTGCTGTTGCTGCATTGCCTATTGCATCACAAAACGTAAAGTTGTATTTAAATCCCGAAGATGCCGATTTAGTTAGTTTTAATTTGGGTTTAGGTGAATCACCATCGGCTTGGACAATTATTGAAGATGCCTCCATTACACGCGGCGGCTGCAAAATTGAAACCGAAATTTCTCACGTTGATGCGACAGTTGAAAATCGTTTAAATGCCGTTTTAGAATCCATGTTTGGCGAAGATTTCATTAAACACGACGAGGATTAAACATGATTCCAAGCGCGAATCGTTCATCCATTTGGTTAGAAAAATTAAAGCCTTATTCCGAACGTGCCGATACACCTCACGAGCTAATTGTTGAAGGTAAATTATCGAGAATGGTTGGTTTGACATTAGAAGCGATTGGTTGCCGCGCTGCGATTGGTTCACGTTGTGAAATTGAAACGAAAAGTGGAAGAATGATTGAAGCCGAAGTAGTTGGTTTTTCAGGTTCAAAAGTTTTTTTAATGCCAACAGCAGAAGTGCATGGTTTAGAACCCGATTGCCGCGTCATTCCAATGGGCAAAAACAGTTTAGCAAAAGTCGGTTTTGGTTTATTAGGTCGTGTTTTAGATGGTGCAGGAAATCCACTTGATGATAAAGGTGCTTTAAAAACAACGGCACAAGTGTCTTTAACGGGTACACCGATTAACCCGTTATCACGCAAACCGATTCGTGAACCGTTAGACGTAGGTGTTCGTGCCATCAACTCGATTTTGGCAGTCGGACGTGGTCAGCGTATGGGCTTATTTGCTGGCACAGGCGTGGGTAAAAGTATTTTGCTCGGCATGATGACGAAATTTACCAACGCAGACATTGTTGTAGTCGGATTAGTTGGCGAGCGTGGTCGAGAAGTAAATGAATTTGTGTTGAAAATTCTCGGCGAAGAAGGTTTAAAACGCGCTGTCATTATTGCAAGTCCAGCCGATTGTCCACCGTTAATGCGTGTTCATGGGGCGTTATTAGCAACTAGCGTGGCAGAGTATTTTCGAGATCAAGGCAAAGACGTTTTGTTATTGATGGATTCATTGACACGATTTGCTCAAGCGCATCGTGAAATTGCGCTAGCGATTGACGAACCGCCCGCAACCAAAGGCTATCCACCATCAGTGTTTGCGAAATTACCACAGTTAGTTGAACGTGCGGGAAATGCAGATGAAGGTGGTGGTTCGATTACAGCGTTTTACACGGTTTTAGCAGAAGGTGATGACAATAATGATCCCATTGCTGATGCGGCGCGAGGCGTTTTAGACGGACATATTGTGTTGTCGCGTGCTTTGGCAGAATCGGGGCATTTTCCCGCAATTGATATTGAAGCCTCAATTAGCCGTGTGATGACTGATATTTCGGACGCAAATCATTTGAAATTAGCGCGTGAATTGCGCCGTTTATATTCGCTTTATCAACAAAATAAAGACTTAATC
>JBASLW010000081.1:0-5997 GCA_049656545.1 Methylococcaceae bacterium | reverse complement strand
ATCATACGATGCACTTAATCGCAATCGCTCGTGCTTCTGGAATTAACTTAAATTGGGATGATTTTGATAGACTATCAAAAGTCATTCCCTTACTTGCAAAAGTGTATCCAAACGGTTCTGCTGACGTAAATCATTTCCATGCAGCAGGTGGTATGGGTGCAATTATTTCGCAATTACTCAATAACGGCTTAATGCACGAAGATACTATTGCCGTAGCAGCAAAACGCGGTATGAAAAGTTACACTAAAGAACCACGTTTAATTGATAATAAATTGGTTTGGGAAAATTCACTTGATGAACCGTTAGATTTAAGTGTGATTAGCACTGTTGCAAAACCGTTTGCGGAAAGTGGCGGTTTGCATGTTATGAAAGGTAATTTAGGACGCGGTGTATCGAAATTATCGGCACTTGCACCAGAGCAATTAGTTCTTGAAGCTCCTGCAATTGTATTTGATGACCAAGAAGATTTACTGGCGGCATTTAGACGTGGCGAACTCGAAAGAGATTTTGTTGCTGTTATTCGCTTCCAAGGACCAAGAGCGAATGGCATGCCAGAATTGCATAAACTCACCCCGCCTTTAGGCGTATTGCAAGATAAAGGCTTTAAAGTGGCGTTAATTACGGACGGTAGAATGTCAGGTGCGTCAGGTAAAGTACCATCTGTTATTCATTTATGTCCTGAATGTGAAATGGGCGGTCCTTTGGCGAAAGTTCATAATGGCGATATTATTTCACTCAATTTACACACAGGTGATATTAACGTGTTAATGGATAACGAAGAATTTAATGCGAGAGTTCCAGTACCTAATACAGCGCATAATCATCACATGGGTATGGGGCGTGAAATGTTTGGACATTTCCGTTTAGGAGCATCTTCTGCTGAAACAGGCGCGTCAAATTTATTTGTTGTAGATTAATTTTTAGAAGTAGCACATCTCTTTAAACTAATCGAGGTGTGCTTTTTTAAACGTGAAGCAAAAGTTGTTTTAAAAAAGGAATTGTTAATTTTCGTTTTGCAGCTAAAGAAGCGCGATCTAATTTTTCCAACATTGCCCACAAACTATCAAGTTCTGCTTGGTGTTGAATCGTTAAAAACCGTCCAACTTGGGGTGAAATTTCAAGCCCCATTGCGTCAGCTTTAAAAATCAACGCATCAACACTACTGGTATCAACGAGCGTTTTTAATTGCATAATTAAACCCCAGCTCAAACGTGTTTTTAAATCGGCAGATTTAATCATCATGTGATTAGGTAACTGAGTTGAAGAAAGAATAAGGCGATGCCCACGTTCATAATGCCGTTGCATAAAATTTGACAATCCTTGTTCCCATTTTTCTCGTCCCAAAATCCAATCCACATTATCAATACATACCACGTCATAATCATCTAGTCCTAATAAAATATCTGAACTATGACGACGATAACGCGCTAAATCAAAATAAAAAGAAGGACGCTCATGTGATTGTGCATAATTGCAACACGCCTGTAATAAGTGACTTTTACCTTGTCCTGATTTTGCCCATAAAAAAATTTGTTGAGCATCATCACCCATTACACACTGTTTTAAATCGTCAATAACAGGTGCGTTTGCACCTGCAAAAAAATCATCAAATGTTTGATTTGCACGAAATTCAAAATGTAGTGGATATTGTTCAATCATGAATACAAGCAAATGGTGGGCGAACGTAAAATGCACACCCAAAAAAGAGTAACAAACTGAAAATAATTTCTAAACCAGCAAGTGAGCGTTCATTGACGTTTGCATAACATTCAATCGCTCCGTGAATGAGGTAAAACAAACTGATATAGGCTATCCAAGAACAACTTTTTTTATCGCCATTTAAAAACCCACGAAACGGAATCAATAATGGCGTAATGTTGATAAGTAAAAGTAGCGCGACAGGGAATTTTGTAGAAGGAGCTAAAACGGTTTGCCAAAGCATCAGCAAACCGAATAAGCCTAAAAATGCACTCATTGCGAGCCAATAAAAATGCACTGCTTTCACAATAACGCCAACACGTTTTCAGGTGGACGACCGATTACGGCTTTTGTTTCAGTAACAGCAATCGGTCTTTCAAGCAAACGTGGATGTTTCACAATCGCTTCAAATAATTCGTGGCGCGTTAAATTTTCATTCGCCACATTCTCATATTCTGCTTCGCCTTGTCGCATAAATTGACGCGGTTCTAAATTTAATTTTTGCGCGATATTTTCAAGTTCAGCAACAGTTAAAGGCATTTTGAGATAGTCAATAATCGTCAGATTAACGCCTTTTTCTTGTAGCAATTCTAGCGTTTGCCGTGATTTGCTACATTGTGGATTGTGATACAAAATCATTACGCAACCACTAATTCAGGCGTAATTTCAGCATTGTCATTTTTAACCAAATCTGTTTTGGGAAATTCTGGATGTGGCAAAGGTTCTTTGCCTGCCATCAATGCGTCAATTTGGGTTTTATCAATCGTTTCCCATTTCATTAACGCTTTCGCCATGTTGTGCAAAATACTAATGTTGTCTTGCAAAATCTTTTCGGCACGTTGGTAATTACTATCAATCACGGCGCGAATTTCTTCGTCAATTTGTTGTGCAATGAGTTCAGAATTTTTACTGCCCTTTGCGGCATAACCCATAAAGGGTTGTCCGCCTTCTTCACCATAAACCATCGTGCCTAATTTTGCAGAGAAACCCCAGCGTGTCACCATGTTGCGTGCTAATTCAGTCGCACGTTCGATGTCATTTGACGCGCCCGTTGTGACACGATCGCCACCGTAAATCATCAATTCTGCAATTCGACCACCAAATAAACTGGCAATTTGGCTTTCTAATTTACGTTTGCTTGCGCTGTATTGATCTTGATCAGGTAAAAACATCGTAATACCTAAAGCACGACCGCGCGGCATAATGCTAACTTTATAAACGGAATCGTGTTCTGGTGATAATTCGCCAACAATACAATGTCCTGCTTCATGATAGGCTGTAAGCAATTTATCTTCTTCTGACATTACCATTGTGCGTTTTTCTGCACCCATCAAAATTTTGTCTTTTGCTTTTTCCAAATCGCTCATACTGACTTGTTTTTTACCTGAACGCGCCGCAAGCAAAGCGGCTTCATTAACGATGTTAGCTAGTTCAGCACCTGAAAAGCCTGGTGTCCCACGCGCTAAATCATATAAAACAACGTCATCAGCGGCGGGTACTTTTTTGATGTGAACATTTAAAATTTGCTCACGCCCACGCACGTCAGGTAAACCAACATTAACTTGTCTATCAAAACGACCAGGACGTAACAACGCTTTATCTAATACGTCTGCACGGTTTGTTGCCGCAATCACAATTACGCCATCGTTACCATTGAATCCGTCCATTTCAACCAAAAGTTGGTTTAAGGTTTGCTCGCGTTCATCATTACCACCGCCCATTCCCGCACCGCCACGTTGGCGACCCACTGCATCAATTTCATCAATGAAAATAATGCAAGGTGAATGCTCTTTCGCTTGAGCGAACATATCGCGTACACGCGATGCCCCCACACCAACATACATTTCGACGAAATCAGAACCCGAAATACTGAAAAATTTCACTCCAGCTTCGCCAGCAATAGCTTTCGCAATCAATGTTTTACCTGTGCCAGGAGGTCCAACCATTAAAATACCGCGTGGAATCTGTCCGCCAAGTTGTTGAAATTTTTGCGGATCTTTGAGGAAATCGACTAATTCTTCAACATCTTCTTTCGCCTCTTCACAACCTGCTACATCAGCGAATTTAACGGTTAATTTATCTTCTTCAAGCATTCGTGCTTTGCTTTTACCAAAGCCATTACCACCATAACCTTGATTACGACGCATATAAATGATCCAAACTGTAATCATCAAAAGCATTGGAAACCAAGCGATGAAAATTTGCATCAACATCGATTGTTTTGGTGGCACTTTAGTTCGAATTTGCACGTCAGCCGCAAGCAAATCGTCAATTAAATGTCCATCACCTGGATTAAATGTTTCATAAGTTTCGCCGTCAGAAGCGCGTAATTTGATTGCCTGTCCCATAATTTCGACTTTATCAACCTGTTTGCTTTTTACGCGATCGATAAAATCAGAATAGGCTAACGAGTTATCAACGGGTGGCTCGGCATTTAAACGATCAAAAACGAAAAAGCTGGCAAAACTAAGACCGAGAATAATAAAAATGTGTAAAAAATATTTTTGCATTTTGTCACGCCCTCTAAGCTAGTTTGAATTGTATTATTTTTCTTTTTGTAACAAACGGAATAGCATCATACCCGCGCCTAATGAAAGGGTAAATAAAAATGGCTCAATTTTGCCGTCACCAAAAGCGGCTAAAACTGCACCTGGACAAAAACCACTTAATCCCCACCCAAAACCAAAAATAATTGCGCCTAAAATTAACCGTTTATCGATTTCATTATTTTTATTAGGTAAATAAAATTGAGAATCGAAAATTGGTTTTTCACGTTTAAAAATAAAATGTTGCAACGCACTAAGCGTCATCAATGCGCCTGCCATTACAAATACTAAACTGGGATCCCAGCCACCAGAAATATCTAAAAAAGAAAACACTTTGTCTGGGTTGCTCATTTGCGAAATCGTTAATCCTAAACCAAATAAAATGCCGCAGAGTAGGGCAGGTGTATTTTTTGTCATCATAAAATTCCCAACAAATGGCGCGTAATAAAAACGGTCAAAATGGCAACGCCCATAAAAATCAACGTTGCAACAATCGAGCGAATTGAAAATCGCGCAATGCCACAAACCGCGTGACCACTTGTACAGCCATTTCCTAAGCGTGTTCCATAACCGACAAGAATTCCCGAAATTATTAGTAGCAACGTTGAACGTGAATATGTTGCAGGCGCGTGTGGTGCAAATAAATTAAAAATCACAGCGGCGAAAATTAAACCGCCTAAGAAAAATAATCGCCAATGATTTTCGCTATTTTTCACATCGAATGCGCCAGCAATCATGCCTGAAATGCCAGCGACTCGCCCGTTGAAATACATCAATAATGCCGCAGACAAACCAATTAAACTGCCACCAAAAAATGCCGAATACGGTGTGAAATTTTCCATTTTTTTACTCTTCGATTAAATCATCAATTTCAGTTGTGATGATTTCGTTAGTGGTTTCAGTTTCGTCAATTTCTTCGGTTTCTAAACCTGCAATTCTATCGACACCGACGACTTTTTCGCCTTCGTCTAAACGAATCACGCGCACACCTTGAGCGTTTCGTCCAACGACGGAAATTTCAGCAACGCGCGTTCTCACTAAAACACCGCCGTCGGTGATAATCATCAATTCATCGGTATCGTTCACAAGCAATGCGCCAACGACATTGCCGTTACGTTCAGAGGTTTGCATCGCAATCGTACCGCTACCGCCGCGACCTTGATGACGGAATTTTTCAACTTCGGTGCGTTTGCCGTAACCGTTTTCGGTGACGGTTAAAACTGCGCCTTCAGAAGCAACGATAAGTGAAATCACTTTTTCATTTTCGTTTAATCTAAAACCGCGTACGCCTGTTGCGGTTCTACCCATTGAACGCACGTCGCCTTCGTTGAAACGAATCGCTTTGCCGTCAGTGCTAAACATCATGATATTTTGCTCGCCGTCCGTAATCGCTACACCAATTAAGGTATCGTCTTCGCGCAAATCAATCGCAATTTTGCCGCTGACGCGAATGCTCGCAAATTCAGGCAATGGCGTTTTCTTAACCGTTCCTGCTGAGGTTGCCATGAAAATAAATTTATTTTCGTCGTAATCGCGGGTTGGTAAGAAGGCGTTAATTTTTTCGCCTTCTTCGAGCGGGAATAAATTTACAAACGGTTTGCCACGCGCGGCGCGACTGCCGATTGGTAATTGATAAACTTTCATCGCATAGACTTTGCCACGCGACGAGAAACATAAAATCGTATCGTGGGTACTCGCAATTACGAGCTGGTCAACAAAATCTTCTTCTTTAGTTTGGGTTGCTGATTTGCCA
>JBASLW010000080.1:0-3095 GCA_049656545.1 Methylococcaceae bacterium | reverse complement strand
ATTTTATAATGTTCCAATTCGCTAACAATTTTTCACTCGACATAAATCCTAATTCCCCAGCGCGATAAGCGTGCCAATAAATTAAATTTTCACGCGGCATTTTTTCAGAATCAAACAAGACAAATCCGTCAATATGATTTTTCGCCCAATTTTGTAACATTTCGGGTGAATCTAAAAGTGTCAACGGTTGTGTTAAACGTCCCGTAAATTGAAATTGTGCGTGATATTTTCCTGCATAAAAAGCAACTGCATTCTGATGTTGAAATTGCGCGATTTTTTCAGCAATGGGTTGAGTGTCAAATCGTGCTGCATTGGTTTCTAAATAACATGCGGCTAAAAATGTCGGAACGATAATTGACGGAATCACGGTGTAAAAAATGATTGTTTGAGTATTTTCTGCACGGACGGCATAAACGTAGAGTGGAATAACAACGCTAAGAAGTACAACGCCAACAAATGGCAAATCGCCATCTAAATTTAAATTTTTAACCCAATGATATTGATTGTTTAAAACGGGAAATAATCCTGTTGCCAAAACTAAAAAAATAAAAAATATAAAAATATAAAAATACGCTTTTTGCCATTTTTGAACATCTTGAATTTCATCAGCCGCACGCGCTAAAAGTAAAGCTAATGCAGGAATTAAAGGCAATAAATAATGAATCCGTTTGCCGCTAACGAGTGAAAACATCACAAAAACAGGCAAAAACCACGCAATACAAAATCGAATTCCATAATCATTTAAATTCAGCTTCAATGCGCCTTGCCACAACGGCTTGAAAAATAACCAAGGTAAAAGTAATAACGGCAAACGCACTAAATACCAATACCAAGGCAGTTGATGTGCGAAGGATTTGACTAAACGTCCGCTAGTTTGACCTAAAAAAATTGCGTTGCGATACGCTTCACCGCCTGAAATCCCCGCAGGAATTGCCCACGCTAACGCTAAACTTGCACCGATTAAAATAGCGATGAATAATTTTAAATACCAGTCGCGCCAACGTAATTCAATCGATTTATGTTGAATCCACCAAGGTGCAAGCAAAGCGACAGGTAAAATTTGTAACAATACAACAGGTCCTTTGCTGAAAACACCGCCGCCAATTGCAAAACCTAATAAAAATACATCCCGCCATGAATTCGATTTTGAAAGTTTTAAAATACTGAAAATTGCCAGCAACACAAAAAATGTTAACAACATATCGAACATGGTTAACGTACTAAAAATTAACCAAAAAGATGTGCCAAGAAGAATTAACGGTGTGATTTCTGAAACTTGTGGACGGTCGCGCCATAATTCACGCGCCACCAAACTTGATAATAACGTTGAACCTAACGCGAATAACGGTGAAATTATTCGCGGCATCCAATCATTTACACCGAAAATCCACCAACTGAATTGCATTAACCAAAATAATAATGGCGGTTTGTGGCTGTAAGTTTCACCGTTTAAATGTGGCACTAAAAAATCGCCGCTAACCCACATTTCCCAAGCCACGCTGACATAACGAGTTTCGTCAATGGGCATTAGTGGGCGAATAGCGAGGTTGGCGGCGATTAAAAAACACCATAAAACAGAAATTTTAAGCGCGGTTGTTAAATGTAAATTCATGGTTTAGCAACCTGCTTTAAATGGATATTATTTTGAACGTGATGATTTTAATTGGTCGATTTTTTGAGCCGCTTGTTCGTAATTTTTTGACGCACAATCAAATTGTTGAGCAACACTGCCAAACGATTGCGACGCAGTTTCAAATTGTTTGCTGTAATCGCGCCATTTCACTTGGGTAGTTTTATCTTCGAGTAGTTCATCCTCAATTGCAGCACTCACTTTGCCGTCGTTTTCCAAACCTTTGCGCCATTGTAAAAATGATTCGCGTGTGAAAACGTATTTGTCCAATGCCGCTTCGTTGATAAATTTCAATGCCCCTTCGGCATTTGCTCGCGCATTCAATGCCGCCATAAATTGCACAGGTGCGCTGGCGTAGTACGTTCCAAAACTGGCGTAACTGGCAGGATTTGCTGCGGCATCAAACGCAGATGCGGGCGCACCTCGCGTTGTGCTTGGTCCCATAAATGGCAAAACCAAATATGAACCTTCTGGTACACCCCAAACAGCTAACGTTTGGTCAAAATCTTCCTCGTTTTGTTCCAGTCCAACGTGTTTCGCTACGTCAATAAATCCACCCAAACCCGCTGTTGAATTTAACGTAAAACGCCCAAAATCCGCCGCGCTTTGTGAAAATTTGGCTTGTAAAACGTCATTCAAAATGACATTCACACCTTTCAAATTATTGAAAAAATTGAAAATTCCCGTTTGTACAAATTGTGGCGCGATAAATTTATAACCATTCGATAACGGTGCAGCGACGTAATCATCAACTGAACTATTAAAATCGTACATCGAGCGATTAAAACTTTCGTAAGGGTCGTTCGTTTGCGCGGCAACATTTGACGCAAAAATGAGAGAACAAATTAAAACTATTTTTCGATTCATTGTGTGTCCTTACTGTTTTGCGTAGTCATCAATTTTTTCGTTAATTTTCGCAATCAGCGCATCAAAACCGTCACGCTGCAAAATCGTTGTGTATTCCGAGCGTTTCAATGCCAAATCACTTACGCCATTTGCAATAATGTTGATAATGCGCCAGCTTGTACCTTTCTCTTTCAACATATAGTCGAATTTGACAGGTTTATCATCAGGAATGTTCAAATGCGAATGAATGACCACGCCGCCATTTTTGGTTTCTTCTTCCGAATCAATTACAAATTCTTCACCGCTGAAATCCTTAAAATTATGCGCGTAAGATGCAACGCTTAATTTTGTAAAAACATCAGTTAATTTTTTTTGTTGTTCATCGTTGAGTTTTTCGCCTTCTTTACCAACGACGATTCGCGCAATTTTTGGCAAATCGTGACTGTTTGCAACGGCAGGTTCAAGTTTTTCAAATCGCCCTGCATAACCCAATTTTTTACCGTCTTTCATAACCGAAATTAAATCGGTTTGAAATTTGTCAATGATTTGTCGGGCAGTTGCGCTTTCTTCTTGTGCGAAAACGGAGGTTGCAAACAAACTGCTAATTGAAAAAGCGACG
>JBASLW010000079.1:0-3579 GCA_049656545.1 Methylococcaceae bacterium | reverse complement strand
ACCTACACGACTGCAGCGTTGGTAGGGAATACAGAAATACCGCAGAAAAAGAGCATGACAGCTTGGAAAGACAAGCACTTTTTTTAATTAAATTTTTTGGAGAAACACCATGTCACAAGCAGAAAACGCAGTACCAGCAGTTGAAGAAAACACAGCGACACCAGTTGAAGCCACTGAAAACGAAAACGTTGCAGGCGATGAACCAACTACCGAAGAAGCTCCTGCTTTAAATGTTGAAGGTGGTTTCACACATGACGCTGATAGTGCTGATACCGATGCAGAAGAAGCAGCGGCAGAAAGCGAAGAATAGTTCGTAATCAGTGTTGCCAATTCTCACGAGTTGGCAATGCGATTGGAATTACTAAAGGCGTAAGACCAATAAGCGGCGTGAGAATCGTCTAATTTGCCGAATTCATCACAATCACGCCGCGAATCAAAACACTAACAATAAGAAATACGAGGACAGAAAATGCCAGCACTTATTTTTGAAGTAACACCAAAATCGGGAATGAAGCCTGAAATTGTTGTTTCCGACACGCTAATTGATGCAATGGCGCAGATTGACGACATCGCACGCCACGAAAAACAAACGCACGTTTTCTCGTTTCGCAAATTAAAACCGAGCGAATACAGCAAGGCAATTTCCGATTTTGATGCAGATTTTGAACGCATCTTTTCGCACTAACACAGTCCTCATTGTGTCCTTTTTTAAAGGTACGCCGCAAGGCACATTCGGCGCGGTTTAAGTACCGCGCATTTTTTAGAGGAATTATTTATGTCACATCAAGATTTAATCGTTTTACTCAAGTTATTCTGCGGATTACTTGCTGCATTTGGCTTGATTGTGTTGGAAATCATGCACCAAGACAACACGAAACGCGACGAAAAACGCAACAAAAAACGCAAATGGAAGTTGCTTGACACGGCATTTTTCGTGGTTCTGCAAAATAGGGGCGCGACATGATTAAGATTTTAATTTTATTAGTGCTGGCAATCAAATCAGCTCACGCAAGCCAACTACATTGCGCGACAGAAGTTTTATATCGTGAATTACGAAGCGGCTCAGATAAAGCAAAGCTCGAAATCGTATTTAAGCCAACGCTAAATCGCGCCGCAGATATGTTGCTTGGTGGTATCGCCGCAGAAGGCAGCAAGGTAGAAACAAAGCGGCTTGATGTTTGCGCGGTAATAAAAGCAAAAGGTCAGTATCAGTGGACAAAAAGAAAAAAATTGCCAGTGCTTGAAAAAGAAGAATGGGATGAAGCACGGGAAATGGCAGGAAAAATTCTTTCACAGCATTACTACATTGTGACAGCGCGACGTTTTTTTAATAACGCTTCGCTTGGTCGCTTACACCAAACCAAAGCAAGTGTCATTCAGTTATCTGGCATGGTTGCTTATTAAGGGGGATTTATTTATGGCAGAAGATTTTGAATGGTTAGCGTTAAGACGCGGCGTGTTCACTGCATCGGAGTTTCACAGATTATGCACTTTCCCAGAAGGCAAGCTAATCAAAGGTACAAAAGCTAAAAAAGGCAAAAACGGCGAGCCTGACATTGAAGAAGTGCCAGACAGTTACGACACGGATTTTTTCCCAGATGGTGCAAAAACCTACGCCACTGAAAAAGCGGTTGAAATGCTTACCGTGCAAGACATGACAGTAACTTACAAAAGCAAAGCTATGGAATGGGGCAGCAACACCGAAGCCGAAGCGATTGAAATGATTTATCAAAAATACGGCTTAGTTATTGAGAAATATGGCGACAATCAAGAATTCGTCAAGCTCAATAAAGACGTGGGCTGCACCCCTGACGGCTTGATTGATGACGACGCAGGTATCGAAACAAAATGTCCCGATTCAACGACGCATATCAAGTATTTGCAGATTCAAAGTGTTCAAGAATTCAAAGAATTAAAACCCGAATACTACTGGCAAATTCAATGCTGTATGTACGTTACAGGACGCAAAAAGTGGTTGTTTGTGTCTTATGACCCGCGCTTTATCGATGAAAGATTACGCTTGAAAGTGATGATTATTTTCCGCAATGAAAACGACATCAAATTTCTTGATAAGCGTATCAAACAAGCAATCGCTTACAGAAACGAAGCCTACAACAACTTAATTAACGTGGACACCAGCATCGTTCACAACCAACAAGAAATGGCAGAAGCCGCATAAACTGGAGAATTACAATGAGCAATCAACAAGTCGTAACACGCCAAGACCAAATTAAAACCACTTTGTTTCAACAGGCTGGCAAACAAATCACCGCATTGCTAAATGGTGACAGTGAACGCGCAAACAAATTCATGGCAGCATCAATGATTGTTGCTAGTGACAACGCATTACGCAATTGCACGCCAGAATCAATTGTTCAGTCGTTAGTTGGCGTGGCAATGCTGGATTTGAGTGTCGATAAAACTATCGGACACTGCTATTTAGTCCCATACAAAGACAGCGTTCAACTTCAAATCGGCTACAAAGGCATGATTCAATTACTCTTTCGCGCAGGTTGGATGGTTAAAGTTTTTCCCGTGTACAAATGCGATGATTTTGTTTTTGACAATAACGGCTGGGATAACAACGTTAAATTCACACCAAACATTGATGAACGTGACGACGGCGACAAAGATTGGGTCGTTGAAAATTTGCGCGGTGTTTATGTTGTTTCACGAAACAGCGAAACAAAAGACGAATACAGTACATTTGTCGGTAAAAATGTCATTGAAAAATTACGCTTAAATTCACCTAATCAACGTGCGAATCAATGGTCAAAACCAGCAGACAAAGCGCGTCTTGATGCAGGACTTCCAATTGGAATTTGGGCGGATTGGTACGTTGAAATGGCGTGTGCAAAGGCGGTTAAGAAATTAGCTAAATTATTGCCAATTGGTGATAGCCGTGCATCGCTTGCATTGGTTGTTGATGACAAAGCAGAAATTGGACAGCATGTTGATTACACCAAAACCGCCGAAAGTGGTGTTGTGATTGATGTTGAAGAAATGGAAGCAAAGCCTGCAAAAAAATCAAAAGCTACGGTTGACAGCTTAATCGGCGGTCAAAAATCGGATTCAATTCAAGAACAACCCAAAGCACCAGAACCAGCACCAATAGCAGTCGAAGCTCCTGATTTCGGCGATTTCACACCAGAGCCACCGCCGTATGTTGATGATATGCCTACCGCTGTTGTCAGCGAACTAACGCCGCAATCAACGGGGACAATGCCGATTCCTGAATTAGAACCCGAACAATCGACACCGATAACACCCGAATTTATCAACCTGCATCAAGCATGGCGCAACACGATTATGGAATGGAAATCAAAACTCGATTTCACCAAAGGCTTAAACGATATGCCGAAAGAAATTAAAGCCGATGAACAAATTAAGAAGTTCCTCAAAGTGCGACAAGATTTCTGTATGCAGAACTACCCCGAAAACTGGTAAATCAATCAACACCTGCTGTCGGTTATGCCGATGGCAGGTATCACAACAGAGAGGAAATTATGGGTAGAGAAAGAAAAGAAATCACGCCATACGAATTGGGCGAAACGCTCACAGTTTTAGAAAATGGTGAGC
>JBASLW010000078.1:0-11803 GCA_049656545.1 Methylococcaceae bacterium | reverse complement strand
GAAAATGAGCGATTTACTAAAAAATTCCGAAATAGTGACCACGTTGCAAACGCTGGTAAAAACCTTAAAAACGCCAGAAGATCTAGTGAATTTAAATAACCAGTTAACAAAAATTACCATTGAAGCGGCGTTAAATGGTGAAATGAAAGACCATCTCGGTTATGCGAAGTATTCTACGGAAGGCTATAATTCAGGGAACAGTCGAAATGGTTACACGAAAAAAACGCTGAAAAGTGAACACGGCGAAATGGAAATCTCGACCCCGCGCGATAGAAACGGTGAGTTTAATCCTGTGTTTCTGAAAAAATATCAAACCCGACTAGGAACGCTCGATACTCAGATTTTAGCGTTGTATGCCAAAGGCTTGAGTACGCGCGAAATCGAAGCCCTGTTGTATGAAATGTATGGAACCGAAATTTCAGCGGCGGTAATTTCTCAAGTCACTGAATCGGTACATGAAAAAGTGATTGAATGGCAAAATCGCCCACTCGATGCCATTTATCCGATTGTGTATCTGGATTGCATCGTGGTCAAAGTACGTCGAGACAAACAAGTGATCAACAAATCGATTTACCTTGTGTTAGGCATCAATATGCACGGGCGTAAAGAATTGCTGGGCTTATGGATCTCTGAAAATGAAGGGGCAAAGTTCTGGTTAGGCGTTTTGACAGAATTGAAAAATCGCGGTGTGAAAGATGTTTTCGTGGCGTGTGTCGATGGATTAAAAGGTTTTCCTGACGC
This sequence comes from Methylococcaceae bacterium, assembly GCA_049656545.1. Classification (GTDB taxonomy): domain Bacteria; phylum Pseudomonadota; class Gammaproteobacteria; order Methylococcales; family Methylomonadaceae; genus UBA10906. The sequence continues at coordinate 11,062 of JBASLW010000078.1, read as the reverse complement.
GATAGCTGCCGTTTTTCCTAAAACACAGGTTCAGCTTTGCCTTGTTCACATGGTGCGAAGTTCCCTCGCTTTTGTGGCTTGGAAAGACCGTAAAGAACTCGTGACCGATTTAAAGGCGATTTACCATTCCATCACTGTTGAAGAAGCTGAAAAAGAGCTTGATGCCTTTGCTTCCAAGTGGGATGGCAAATATCCTCGCATTAGTCGTTCTTGGCGGACAAATTGGGCGAATTTGATTACTTTCTTTCAATATCCTAAAAAGAGATTCGCAAAATTATTTACACCACCAATGCTGTTGAATCTCTCAACAGTGTGATTCGTAAGGCTTGCAATCGGCATAAGTTATTTCCTAATGATCGTGCCGCTATCAAAGTGGTATTCTTAACTGTTGAGCAAGCTGCCAAAAACTGGTCTATGCCTTTGCAAGATTGGAATTTGGCTATCAATCACAAGTGATTTGGTTTGAGAATCGATTACCTTCAACCATTTAAAACTTGTTTACACAGAAAAATTTACATTCCCTTAAAATCATATTCGTGTCTAAAGCGTTTTAAGGCGACGTGCAGCTAACGGATGCGCTGAAAAAGCTTCATGTTTATCTAAACCGCGAAGTTCACAATGTCCACCGCGTGATTCGTAATCATGTTGAAATTCTTGGAAAAATTCCATTACCGTATGGTCAATTAAGCTCACACCACATTTGTTGAAAATTAGTATTTTGCCATCTTCGATTTGTGCCAACGCTTCTTTTAATGCTAAGAAATTGGAGAAAATTGCAGCACCTTCAATATGAATGAAAATTTTGCCGTTTTTTTGTTCCTGTTGGATGAAATGGATTTTGAATAAATTGTTAAATTTTACGCCAAGAGCCACATAAATCATCATCTCAAGTAAAATTCCAATTGCTACACCAATAAGTAAATCCGTTGCAATGACACTGATAATTGTCGCTACGAAAATAAATAATTGCTCTTTTCCGATACCCATCACGTTTGCAAATGCGCGTGGTGACGCTAAACGAAATCCTGTGAACACTAATAAAGAAGCGAGAGCCGCTAATGGAATGCTATGAATTAAATGAGGGAAAAAAACGACAAATATCAATAAGAATGCACCATGAAAGAAGTTTGCCCATTGCGTTTTTGCGCCGTTGTTGACGTTCGCACTGCTACGCACAATTTCTGCAATCATTGGCAAACCACCGATTGAACCTGCAACTAAATTACCTACACCGACAGCAGTTAAATCTTTATTTAAATTTGAATGACGTTTGTAAGGGTCTAATTTATCAACTGCCATTGCACTTAATAAACTTTCTAAACTCCCAACCAACGCAATTGCCACAACCGCTTCCCAAAATTCCAACGTAAAAAATTTACCAAAATCAGGAAAATAAAAACTCGAAGTGAAATTTTCAGAAATAGCCACCAAAAATTTAGGTCCTACTTCATCTGAATCAAGATGTTTAGGTTGCATATAAGGATGGTCAGGATGCAACAAATAAATATGCTGATGTTCTAAATCAAAATAATGGGATAAAAACATTCCCATCAATACAACAAGCAACGGAGCTGGAATCATTTTTAAGGTTTTATCTTGTAACAATGACCAAATAATTAAAATCACCAAACCTGAAAAACCAATAATGGTAATTTCAAGATTGAGATTCGCAAAACTGTGTGGAATTTGCGCGATTGTCGAAATCAAACTGCCTTTTTCTGGTGTAACACCCAAAACAACGTGAATTTGTTTTGCCATGATAATAATGCCAATCGCGGCAAGCATTCCATGCACAACGGAAGCGGGAAAAAAGGAACTCAAACGCCCCGCTTTGAAAACACCAAACAGAATTTGAATCACACTGGCAACAACAATTGCAGCGAGTGCATAGCGATAACCTGCCATTGCATCGCCTTCGCCAAGATTTTGCACGGCATCATAAACAACGACGATTAAACCAGCAGCAGGTCCATTGATGGTAACAAATGAACCATTAAAACGTGAAACCATCATTCCGCCGATAATTGCGGTAATAATTCCCGCAGAAGGTGGAAAACCAGAAGCCATTGCAATGCCTAAACACAGTGGCAACGCAATAAGAAAAACTAAAAAACCTGAAAGCAAATCACCGCGCCAATGCGCTTTTAAATCGCTCATAAAAACCTCGTTTTACAAAAACAAAAAATAAAAAAGTGGTTTATTGTAGAGCGATTTGCGTGCCACGATTTTAAATTCAATATGGTTGAGTGATAAAAAAAGAGGCAGAAAAACCAAAAGTGGTGCTTTTGAAGCAAAAACACCAAAACGTTTTAATTATTTTTGAGGAAATTTGTCCATTTTTCGCAAAATGGGAAATGACAGCATACACATTAACGTAATAAAGATAGTCAAACAGCCACCAATAACGACAGCAGGTACTAAACCTAAAAAAGCAGCAGAAACACCCGATTCAAATTCGCCTAATTCATTCGATGCACCAATGAAAACCGAATTTACGGCACTCACACGACCTCGAATTTCATCAGGCGTTTCAAGTTGCACCAAAATATGGCGAATGTAGACGCTAATCATATCGCCCGTGCCGATTAAAAATAAAGCAGCGAGTGACAAATAGAAACAATCAGATAAACCAAAAATCACCGTAGCCACACCAAAAATTAACACACCAAAAAACATCCATGCACCAACTCGTCGGGTAATGGGGAAAAAGCCTAAAATAATACCTGTCAACGTTGCACCCAACGCAGGTGCGCCACGCAATAAACCTAAACCAACCGAATCGACGTGCAACACGTCATTGGCATAAGCAGGTAATAATGCCGTCGCGCCACCAAATAACACCGCTAATAAGTCGAGTGATAATGCACCAAGAATAATCGGACGTGAACGCACAAAACGTAAACCTTCAAAAACACCGTGCCACGAAATCGACTCACGTTTATTCGGTATAAAATTTACTCGAATCGGTAACATCAATAACACTGACATCGATAATAAAATTGTCACAATGCTATAAACGGTTTCTGTACCAAATAAATATAAAAATCCGCCTAACGGTGGTGCAGAAATCACGGCAATATGATAAAGCGACGAATTCAACGCCACTGCACTCGCTAAATTTTCACTCGGCACTAAATTCACAAGAATCGCTTGAGAAGCGGGCATCATAAACGCTCGCGCCGCACCATATAACGCCATCACCGCAAAAATGGGTAACACTGAATTCATCCCTTCTCGCGCAAAAAATAACAGCAACAACCCGCAAACCAATTCGATAAAAAAACAACTTAATACAATCCAACGCCGATTCCATTGGTCAGCAAAATGTCCTGCAATCAAAATAAACATTGCAAACGGTAAAAATTGTGCTAACCCAATCAAGCCTAAATCAAGCGTTTTGCCTGTTTGTTGATAAATTTGCCAACCGACGGCGACACTTTGAATTTGCACCGCAATCGTGGCAAGAAATCGCGCCACTACAAAAAAAGTAAAATTACGGTGTTTTAATACGGAGAATGTAGTCATAAAAATGCTGTTTGAAGTTTTCGATTTAGAGGATTTTGCGTTATGCTGAATTTCCTTATTTTATAACGATTAGTTGGATAAATTTTTGATGAATACCCATCCTACCCTTTTAAAAAATTTAGATTCCGTACTGGTAATTGTCGATATGCAAAGCAAATTATCGGCGGTCATGGATGAAAAAGACGCGCAAACCATGCACGAAAATACAATTAGTTTGCTTGAAGCAGCTAAGAATTTAGCCATTCCTGTTTTAGCAACTGAACAATATCCACAAGGTTTAGGCAAAACAGAAATGTCTGTGCAAGACAATTTGCCAAACAACGCCCCCATTTTTGAAAAAACCGCGTTTTCATGCGTTGGCTCAAGCGGTTTTATGCCTGCTTTGGAACAAACACATCGCAAACAAATTATTCTCGTCGGACAAGAAGCGCACGTTTGTATTTTGCAAACCGCGTTAGATTTAATTTCGCTGGGTTATGAAGTTCACGTTGTTGAAGACGCAATTTGCTCACGAAAAGCAGAACACAAATTTTATGCACTACAACGTTTGCAAGCACAAAACGCCATTATTACGAATTATGAATCTGTGTTATTTGAATGGTTACGCGACGCAAATCATCCTGATTTCAAAGTAATTTCGGGATTATTAAAATGAGTTTGAATGAATTTTTGAACACAGTGAAGGCAAATGAATCCGTAAGTTTTGCTGAAACGATTGCCGTCATTTCTGAACATTACACTTATCAACCAACTGCCTTTAAAAATGGTGGCGTTGAAAATGCGGCGGGTCAAAATGAAGGTTCATGCAAAATTTTTGCGTTTGCAAAATTAAATGAATTAACAGAAGCGCAAACGTTGTCGTTATTTGGTGATTATTATCGTGTTGACGTATTGGAAAACCCCGATGCAACAGACCATCAAAACATTCGACAATTTATGCAACACGGTTGGACAGGAATTGTGTTTGAAAATGACGCATTAAAATCGCTTTAATGCTTTCATTTGTTAGCAGCACTGCTAAACTTAACACGCAATTTAATAACTAAAATTCAAGAGGTGATTATGTTTCGTTTCAAATCAAAAAAAATGACATTAGCATTATCGGTTTGTGTCATGTCAATGTTGTTATCGCCTGCTTTAACATACGCTGAAGCAACAGGCACAGGCAGCACTGCTGCAAGACAAGCCGCTGATCAAAAAGCCGCATTAGCTAAAAAAGCAGCTGACAGACAAAAAGCTGAAGAAGAAAAACAAAAAGCGGCTAAAACACAAGAAACTGAAGCCTTAGGTGTTGAAGCACCGAAACAATAATGACTGTAAAGGCGGATGTTTTCGCCTTTGCCTACACAAAAAACGCTTTATATTTATCTTCTCCAATTAGTGATAGGGACAATAACCATGAAAAAAATTAGTGTATTACTGTTTTTTATTGTTGCCGCAACAACAAGCAATTTAACTTATGCTGGCAATGCAGACGACATTAAGTGGGTAGCACAATGCCTTGATGACAATAAAAACGAAGGCAAATCGCTGGATGTTGTTAAAGTTTATTGTGAATGTATGAACGATAAAATGAGTGAAAATGAAACTTTATCAATCACGCAATGGGAAAAAACACATCCAGCAGAAGAAGCTGAGTGTGATAAAAAAGCGGGTTGGAAATAAATTTCCACAAGACCCCGTAGATTTTTTAAGATTTACGGGGTTTTTGTTGGTTGCGTAAACCAACTAAAAATTATCGCGGTATGAAATAAATCAAAAATGAGTTTTATCAACAGCAGCTAGAAAATTCACGCCATTGAAAAACTCACAAAAATTTGCATTCCTTTGTTTAATTCTGACGTAATTTTTAATTGCCCGTTCAAACTGCGAACGCGGTCTTTCATGCTTAAAAGTCCAAAACCGTTTTTTCTGTTTTCATTGCTACAACCTACACCATCATCTTGAATTTCAAGTAAAAGTTTATTTTCTTCAACACGCAAACCAATCATAAGGTGCGAGGCTTTTGCATGGCGAAAAACGTTGGTTAAACTTTCTTGCACAATTCTAAAAATATGAATGTTAAAACTTTTTGGACACATTTCGAGATTTTCATCACACTCAAAATCAATCTGTAAATTCGCCGAGCGCATTTGCCAATTATCGACTAAATCATGTAACGCTTCTTTTAAGCCTAATTCGGTCAGCGTCAACGGATGCAATTGTTGCATCATCGAACGCACGACGTTCATTAAATGATCACAGATTTCAATAATGGCTGAACTACTTTGAGAAACGAGCTGATTTTTCAAGTCGTTAGCTTTAGCAATAGTTGCCGTCATGACTTTAATTGCTGTTAAAGATTGCCCCAGTTCATCGTGTAATTCTTGTGCGAGACGTTGACGTTCATCTTCTTGAATGGTGAGTGTGTGTTGAATCAACGCAAAATTCTCCTTCTGACTTTCGCGTAATTTTTCAATCAAATGGTTAATGGCTTTCGACAACAGATTCATTTCATAATTAGAAAATTCGGGCAACAAATTTTGATAATCTTCTTCTTCAATGCTCGCTAATCGGTTGACAATCAAACTAATGGATTTTAGAACATGATTAAATAGCACTTGAATAACAATAAAAATCAAACCAATCAACAAACACAATAATCCAAAAAACGCGCTACATTCTTCCCAGACTTCGCTAATTTCGTTTAACGGATTGGCTTCAATCGTTAAAAGCAGTTGTTGTCCTTCATTAGTGATAATGGGATGTTCTATTTTCACCAGATTATTTTTAACCAGCCGTACAAACCATTGCGGCGGTGAAGCGAGCGAATTTTTTTCTTTAATGAGTGAAGATGTTTCTAAAATTTCACTTGTCGCATTTTTAAGTTGAATGCGTAAATGGCGTGTTTCTTTAATGGCTTGTAGTTGTTGAATCCACGTTGTTCCCGTTGAAACTTGCGAAAGCTGAAATGTCACCAGCTGTTTTGCTAAATTTACCGAAGAATTCATTTCTTGTTGTACGGCTTGCCGCGCTTGCCATAAAGAAATGAATCCGCCAAGTAAAAAGACGCACAGTGATAAAGTCAAAATGTAAAGGTTGATTTGATAACGTAAAGTGCTTTTGTTCATATTCAAAAATTAAGAATGGGTAAAATAAGAAAATTGAGCGGAACAATGACGACTGCTGGGGATTTAGTATTAGATGACAAACAATATGTTGCGGTTTATTACGGTGTTGATGCTTGGGCTGATTTCACATAGATTTATACCAACGTTGCAAAATTTTGTAATAGACTGCAACTCAAACATTAGGAAGCACTTTTTATGCTAACGGAATTTTCGTTAATCGAACGATTTTTCAAAAAAAATCCTCCCCAAAATGCTGAAACACGTTTAGGGATTGGCGATGATTGTGCGTTATTGTCAATTCCAAGCGGTTATGAATTGGCAATTACCACAGATACGATGGTCGAAAATGTTCATTTTTTCGCCGATGTTAATCCGAAACAACTTGGACATAAGTTATTAGCGGTAAATTTGAGCGATTTAGCCGCGATGGGTGCAAAACCCTTAGCCGTTACGTTGGCGTTGACATTGCCAAAAATTGACGAAAATTGGTTACAAGAATTTTCAGCAGGGTTTTTAAATTTGGCGCAATTTTATAACGTTGATTTAATTGGTGGCGATACCACGAAAGGCGCGTTAACTTTAACGGTGCAAGCGATGGGATTAGTTCCATCTGGACAAGCGTTAAAGCGTTCAACCGCAAAAATCGGTGATTTAATTTTTATGACAGGATTTTTGGGTGATGCGGGGTTAGGCTTGAAAATAAAACAAGGTTTCGATTCCAAATCTGAAAATGCGTTGATACGTTTTCATGAGCCGATGCCACGAATTGAAATCGGTTTAGCATTGCGTGAAATTGCCAGCGCGTGCATTGATATTTCAGACGGTTTAGCCAGCGATTTAGGACATATTTTGAAACAAAGCGGCGTAGGTGCTGTTTTAGATTTTGACAAATTACCGCTTTCTGACGATGTGAAAAAATACATCGAAAAAACGAGCGATGATTTAATGCCTTTGTTGGCAGGTGATGATTACGAATTGTGTTTTACTGTACCACCAGAATTTGCAAATCGCGTACCTAAAAATTGCACCGAAATTGGTGTTATCGAATCGGAATCAGGTTTGCGTTTAAAAAAATCAAATCAAACTCAAACATTAACGGCAAAAGGTTATGAACATTTTTCTTGAAAATTACGGTAAAAATCAACTCACACCTAAAACGATTTTGACGAATCCGATTTTATTTTTAGCGTTTGGATTTGGTTCAGGCTTAATCAAAAAAGCACCAGGAACGTGCGGCACGGTAGCGGCAATTCCTGTTTATTTATTTGTGGCACAAACGCCGTTTGCCATTTACAGCGTATTGACGATTTTATCGATTTTGGTCGGCATTAAAATTTGTGATGACGCGGCGAATTTGCTTGGTGAACATGATTTTAACGGCATTGTTTGGGACGAAATTGCAGGGTATTTAGTGACGATGTGGTTTGTGCCTTTTAGTTGGCAAGCGGTGATTTTAGGATTTGTGTGTTTTCGATTTTTCGATATTTTAAAACCGTTTCCAATCAAATGGGCGGATAAACACGTTCAAGGCGGTTTGGGAATTATGCTAGATGACGTGTTAGCAGGTTTTGCAGCGGCGGCGGTGTTAGCAATTTGTGAATCGATTGGATTTTTTTTACCATAAATTTTCACTTTTAAAATTATGCTACAATCCGCGCCACTTCAATCGCTAACCCACTTTTTTCTATGATTAACATCGGTAAAATCAATACGCTCACCGTGAGCAAACAAAATAGTTCTGGGATTTATTTAAGTGATGATTCAGGCAAACACGTTTTGTTGGTCGATAAAAAACCCCGCAAATTTGAGCAAGATGAAAGCGTTGATGTGTTTGTTTTTGTTGATGCTGATGGACATTTTTCCGCCACAACACAAATTCCTCACGCGCAAGTGGGTGATATTGCCTATTTGAAAGTCGCTTCGGTCAATTATTACGGTGCGTTTTTAGATTGGGGCTTAACGAAAAATTTACTCGTCCCTTTCAGCGAACAGCATCACGAATTGGAAGTTGATGAATGGTACTTTTTCAAGATTTTCTTGGACGAAAAAGAACGTCTTGTGGCGACAACAAAACTCAATCAATTTATTGCCGATGAAATTGAAGAAGGTGAATTTGCGGTGGGGCAAAAAGTCAGTTTATTGATTACAGACCAAACCGATTTAGGGATTAAAGCCATTGTGAATAACACGGTTTGGGGTTTGCTTTATGAAAACGAAATTTTTCAAACCTTGCGAAAAGGACAAAAAATCGACGGTTTTATCAAAACAATTCGTGACGATTTCAAATTAGATTTGGTTTTGCATGAAATTGGCTATAAAAAAGTGATGACATTGACCGATACAATCTTACAGGCGTTGCGTGAAAATGGCGGAGAACTTGCCGTTGGTGATAAAAGCGATCCCGAAACGATTTACGCACTATTTAACGTCAGCAAAAAAGTCTTTAAACAAGCAATTGGCGCGTTATATAAACAAAAACAAATTGAAATCGAGAAAAATGCCATTAAATTGGTTACAGTTTGATTTCAGAATCTTTTATTAGGAGACTCATTGTGTTGAAAGCACACCAGAAAAAACATTTTATTCCTGTCGATCCTCAATCCGACCCCGAATTCATTATCAAAGAAGCTAAAAACTTTTTAAATACCTTAGAAGCCTTACGAACTGAAATTATTGCGCGTGATGCCGCTTATTTAGCCGCAAAAGAAAGTAAAAATAGCGCAGAAATGGCGCATTACCGTGAACTCGCTCAAGTAATTAGTAAAAAATGTCTCGATTACGGACGTGATTTGTGTGATGCGCCAATTCCACATTGGGTGGAAGGAAATTTATCGAAAGATAATATCGAAATTACGCGCCATGCTTATGATGTAATTCGCAATAAAATTTGTGCATCGTTAAATGTTTTTGATAGCGATTTGATGCCGAATGCGAAACTGTTGCTCGATTTTTCGCAAGGAAAATTTTAATTTCTGGTCATAAAAAAGCCGCTGTTTGAGCAAACAAACAGCGGCTTTTTTGCGTTTAAATTTTTACCATTCCAACACATTCCACATATTCACTTCCGCGCCACGATCGAGTTCATTGCTACGCACATCCATTTTTCCATCACCATCGGTATCGCGTAAATAATACGGTAAACCCACGTCAGGAATAATTTTTACCATGTACAATTTGCCATTACGACGATATTCATGAATCATTTTTTTGCCTTTTCGGACAATCGTAATATCAGGTTCTAAGTTTTCGCCACTTTTGACTTGTTTAGGCGATTCGGGAACGTCGGGGACATTTTCTAAACGGGGCGGGGTTTCATCAATCGCATTTGCAACAAATGGCAACAATAACAAACTGACTAGAATTAAATGACGCATAAATTTTTCTCTATTAAAAGTTGAACGAATCGGTTTTATTGAACAAATGCGCCATTTTTACCGCTTTCGTTTTTAAATAATCGACATTATCTTCGTTTGCGGCGATTTCTAAAGGCAAACGTGATACCACGTTAATTCCCAAGGTTTTCAGTGCGTCAATTTTGGCGGGATTATTGGTTAATAACGCAACGGAACGAATGGCTAAATCATTTAAAATCGCGGCAGCAATATCGTATTCACGCTCATCAGCTAAATGTCCTAACGCTAAATTGGCTTCAACGGTATCCAGTCCTTCGTCTTGTAAATTATAGGCTTGTAACTTATGAAATAAACCAATACCACGTCCTTCTTGACGCAAGTACACCACCACGCCACACCCTGATTTTTCAACAAATTGCATTGCTCGCGTGAGTTGTTCACCACAATCACAACGCCGAGAGCCAAACACGTCACCTGTTAAACATTCTGAATGCACACGCACAGGCACATTTTCTTGGTCTGTCACATTGCCTTTGACTAACGCTAAATGCTCTTTGTCGTCTTGGTTCGTTTGATAATAATGCAGCATAAACTCGCCGTTTTGCGTGGGTAATCGGGTTTGCAAGGTGGTTTTTAATGTTAAATTCACGTTTTTGAGTTACCTAAAAATAATGTCGCGTTGTTGCGTGTTATTTTAGCGCAAAAGAGCAGGTGTTGTTGACCGCTTTAACTTACCGTGCTATCCATCCTCCCAGAGCTGATAGGCTTGGGTGGGGATGGATAGCACTCCTTCCGCGAAGCGGCTTTTGATTTTCAATTCGGACTATCCTGATTTTGGATATATTTTTTGATAACTTCCAAAGGCGCACCACCTGTTGTAAGCAAGCAATAAGCTCGCGTCCAAAAAAACGGCTTCGAGTAAAACTTGTCGATATGCGTTTTGAATTCTTTGCGAATCAAACGCGAAGAAACCGTTTTGATGGAATTGATAAATTTGCTCAAATCCATAGACGGATGCGCGTCGATAAGCAAATGTACATGGTCTTCTTCGCCGTTAAATTCCACTAGTTGCAC
>JBASLW010000077.1:0-3748 GCA_049656545.1 Methylococcaceae bacterium | reverse complement strand
AAAATTTGCTTTATCTTCCCACGCATTTCGGGGATTTAATAAATGTGTATCAACACCATCGAGCGTTTTTGGAATCGTTAAATTGAAATACGGCATCGTTTCAAATTCGCTATGATTGATACTGCCGTCTAAAATTGCATTGACGCAAGCGCGTGTGCCTTTGATGCTCATGCGTTTGCCCACGCCATAACCGCCGCCCGTCCAGCCTGTGTTGACTAAATACGCATTTACGTTATGTTGTTCCATTTTTTTACCTAGCAACGTCGCATAAACCGTCGGGTGCAAAGGTAAAAATGCTTCACCAAAACAAGCAGAGAAGGTTGCTTGTGGTTCAGTTACACCGCGTTCTGTACCTGCTACTTTTGCCGTGTAACCTGACAAAAAATAATACATGGCTTGTTCTTTGGTTAATTTTGAAACAGGCGGTAAAACACCAAACGCATCGCAAGTTAAGAAAATAATGTTTTGTGGATGCCCAGCGCGTAATGCGGGTTCATGGTTTTCGATGTGTTCAATTGGATAGGAAACACGGGTATTTTCAGTTTTTGAACCATCGTTATAATCGACAACGTTATTTGCGTCGTAAACCACGTTTTCAAGTAGCGCATCACGGCGAATTGCCGCGAAAATTTCAGGTTCGCTTTCTTGCGCCAAGCCGATACATTTTGCGTAACAGCCCCCTTCAAAATTAAATACACCTGAATCATCCCAACCGTGTTCATCATCACCAATCAATTTGCGGTGTGCGTCGGTTGAAAGTGTGGTTTTACCTGTACCTGAAAGCCCAAAAAATAACGCCACGTCACCAGCTTTACCAACATTCGCGCTACAGTGCATCGACAAAATGTTTTCGAGTGGCAACCAGTAATTCATCATGGTGAAAATGCCTTTTTTCATTTCACCGCCGTACCAAGTGCCACCGATGATAGCAACATTTTTTTCAACGTTGAAAATACAAAAAACTTCCGAATTTAAACCGTGTTTTTCCCATTTTGCGTTGCTGAAATTACTAGCGTTATAAACGCGAAAATCAGGTGCAAAACTTGCCAAATCGTCAGAATTTGGGCGAATAAACATATTTTTTACAAAATGCGATTGCCACGCGAATTCGGTCACAAAGCGAACGGCTTTGCGTGTTGAACCGTTACCGCTAAAGCCGTCAGTTACATAAATGTCTTTGCCTGATAAATAATCAATTACGTCTGTATAAAGTTCGTCAAAAATTTCAGGTGAAACAGGTTTATTCACGCTACCCCACGCAATATGTGAATTTGACGGTTCTTGTTGAACAAAAAATTTGTCTTTCGGCGAACGTCCTGTGAATTTCCCTGTGTCTACAGTCATCATGTTATTGCTTAACACTTGTCCTTCTTTATTAGCAACTTCATGATTGAAAAGTTCGTCATAATTTAAATTATGAAAAACGTGTCCAACCGTATGAAGTCCTAATTTTTCTGCATTCAATTCACTCATTTCGACTACTCCTAAAAGATTTTATTTTGTTATTTTGATTTTTAAGTTTGATATATTTTTAATTTAAATACAAACCCCTAAAAACCAAAAAACCCAGCAATAATGCTGGGTTTTCTGAAAGCTCTAACAACTAATGTTTAACGCCAATCTTTTTAATTATAAAGAGATTGAGCTAGACACTTTTTGTTTTGATGCGTCTTGATCATCAATGCAACCAGTTAAACCAACAATCATTAACGCTAAAGCTAAAACAGAAGCTAATTTTTTCATTGTGAAATCCTCCAAGTTGTTTTTTAATTATTTTGCGCCAATTTCTAAGCACGGCGCAATTTATACCATGACTATTTTGGCAATGCAATAATAAACCGTCGAACAATTTAAGCGAAATCACAGCGCGTTAATGTCATTAGGCAAATCAATTTGAATCGTTTTATTTTGCCACGTTGCCATTCCAATAGTTGACCAAGTCCCTGCGAAATTTTTATGTAGCAAATTTTCTTCCCAAATATCAGGCGCACGGATTTTTTTCATCTGAATATGAAACGTCGTTTTGTTCAAATCTAATCCTAAATTCACGCCATAAAAGGCAATCACTTTTGTCATCAATTTTTTCAAACGCCAATTGTCGATATTGGGTGTCACGGCGATATTTGCCCACATTGAATGCACTCGTCCCCAATTCGGCGCAAGCATTCGCCCTTTTTCATTGATAAATGGCAACCATTTTTCTTGTCCATTTTCGTCTGTATAAGTTATTGCTAAAATGCGGTCATAGCCCGAAAAATGATCGTGCAAATACAGCGCGTGCGGCACAATTCCCACAAAGGTTGTTGACCACAAAACAATAGCATCACTTGCTTGCGCTAAGGGTGTCAGCAATGGATTGTGCAATTTTAAACGGTAAATTAAACCAAAATGAATTGTGCTATTGAGTTGCAAAATCAAAAATAACGACAACAACTTAATGAATTTTCGCGTAAAAGTTTTCGGTTTTTTTGAAAAAGTTTGTTCAAATAATTTGGTATACCAATTATTATTTTCAAGCGGTTTTTCAATTACACACGTTTCATCACAACGCACACGATTATCAGCAATAGCGCGATATTTTTTCTCCGCAATCGTGCGAATAATTGGCAACGCAAGCAAAAGTCCAATCGGTTTTAAATAACCCATTTTTTGTAAAATTTGCGAATACGTTTGCACGCCTGAATAAACCTTACCGTTTTTATCGAGTGCGTATAAATCGGTTAAAAGTGTTTCAGATGAAATTTTCGCAAGCGGCGCGTAATTCGCGGCAAAATCTTGAGCATTTTTAAAATCGATTCGTTTAAAAATATCAAAATGATTTAACGTCAAAACAGTCCGATTACAAAGCGGACATTGTTTATCGTAAAAAACGGTTAATGTTGGCTTTTTTGCGACCAAAAAATTGCCAATCGTCCGCCACCACGCAAACGGAATCATCAACAAATAAAAACACAACATTCCCAAACCAAACGGATAAATGTTGAATGACAACGCAATTCCCAAATGCAACGACGCACCAATTAACAAATAAATAACACGCGCGTGACGATGCCAAAAGAAAAATGGAAATGTAAATTGAAACACTAAAATGGTGTAACTGAACGCATTTTCAAACCATTTTTGATTAAGCAAAATCGAAAAATCCAGTGCAGAAACATAATAAGGTTGCGTTGCGGGAAGCCATGTTCCCAGCCCATTTCGCCAATGTGGTGCGAACATTTTATGCACCGCTGAATCAAAATATAAAAAACCTAAACAAATCAAAACGGGCAACAAATATGCAAGTGCGGTTACGGTTTGTTTTTGATACGTTTCGTAATGTTTGAATGGATTGCTAAGTTTGTAACGCAAACTGTCGATTGAAAATGCACGATCGGCTGGCATAAAAAGTAAGAAAAATGCCGCACCAATCATAAATGTATCAAAACCGCCGTCGAAATCCCGTTGCATTGGTGTGAAATTTACAAACAAAATCCATAGTGCGTAATTTAAAAGCATCGTTGTTTGATAACGATAACCAAGCGTTACACACACACTGACAATTGCCCAAGCTCCTAAAAATACGGGAATCATTGGAAATTCCACGTCTAAATACGGAATGGGATCAAAAATGAGATGGTTGAAATAGAGTAAAAAACAAATTTCTTGCAGAGTAATTAAACCGTAACCGATACGAAATAAACCCAAACCTGTGGCGGGAACTTGTTTATTGAGAAGTAAAAAACATTTAGTAGAAAGGTAGGAATAC
>JBASLW010000076.1:0-4362 GCA_049656545.1 Methylococcaceae bacterium | reverse complement strand
TATTGGTTTAGTCGGCTTGTATATTCGGACAAAATTGAACGAAAGCCCTGTTTTTATTGAAGCGCAAGAAGCAGGTCATGTTAGTGAAACACCAATTAGTGAAACCTTCAAAAATAATTACAAAGAAGTTTTATTAGGTGTTGGTTTGTATTTAGCGGTGACAATTCCGTTTTATATTCAAACCGTTTTTATGCCCAGTTTTATGGTGAAATTCATGCACTTTAGCAGTGCCGATTCACTCACAATTTACACAAGCGTTTTATTTGTGATGATGATTTGTGCGCCGATTTCTGCGTTTTTATGCGACACCAAAAATCGTGAACGGTTAATGAAAATTGTCGCCGTTTTTTATTTGTTATTTGCGATTCCTTACGTTTATTTTTTGAATTATCAAACCTTTACGTTTGCGCTAATTTCGCAACTCGCTTTTGGTAGCATTATTGCGTTTTATATCGCGCCAATTCCGACATTGGTCACAGAAATTTTCCCCGCTCGTACACGTTATACGGGAATGTCGTTGTCGTGTAATTTAGCGGCGGCCATTTTTGGAGGCACCGCACCAATGTTAATTACGGCGTTAATTACAAAAACAGGCTCAAATTATCCAATTGCCATTTACGTTATGATTGCCGCATTTATTTCGATGCTTTGTGTTTGGGAAGTGAAACGTCGTCGTGATTCAAACCGTTTATATTTGATTGGTGGCGCGAAACATGACTAAAAATTTTTTAGTTTTGGCGTTATTTTTGACGGCTTGCGAGCAACCCAAAACCGTTCAAAAATTTGAAGGTTACACACAAGGCACAACGTATCACGTCAGTTTTTGGTCATCACAAAAAAACGTTGATTCACAAGCTCTTCAAAAATTAGTTGATACAGAATTAAAACGGCTTGATGAACAACTTTCAAATTATCGTGATGATTCGACAATTGAAAAATTCAATAAGACAAATTCAACTGAGCCGCAAGAAATCAGCGCAGAAATTGTCGATTTAATTGAAAAAACGCGCGTTGTGAGTGACGCAACAAAGGGTTGTTATGATTTAACGATTAAGCCGCTGTTTGATTTGTGGGGTTTTAAAGGCGAATCGTTGACGCAACCTTCAGCAGAAAATTTACAAAAAACGTTGTCGCAAGTCGGTTTAACGCAATTAGAAACGCTTGATAAAACGCATTTACGCAAAAAAGTGTCAAATTTAAAAGTCGATTTGTCATCAATTGGTCAAGGTTATAGCGTGTCAAAAGTTGCGGCGATTTTGGAAGGGCAGGGCGCAGAGAATTATTTAGTTGAAATTGGTGGTGAATTACAAACGCGCGGCAAAAAACCTGATAATTCCGCATGGCGTGTGGCGTTAGAAAAACCATTATCAAGTGAACGTTCAATGCACAAAATCGTTACGGTTAATCAAGCTGAACCGTTTGCAATCACAACAGCGGGGACATATCGCCATTTTTTTGATGTGAATGGCAGACGTTACAGCCACATTTTGAACGCAAAAACAGGTGAACCGATTACACATAAAACGGTTTCTGTCACGGTTTTTAGCAATGATGCAACAACGTCAGAATTATGGGATACCGCATTATTGTGTGTTGGACGAGAAGCGGGAATTGAAGTTGCCAATCAAGCAGGCATTGCCGCGTTATTTATTGAAGAAAATGGCGAAGCATTTGATGAATTTAAATCGACGGCTTTTGAAAATTTAAAAACCGTCGAAATGCAGTAATTTTTTAAGCAAAAACGCTTAATAAACCATTTGTACCATTGG
Organism: Methylococcaceae bacterium; assembly: GCA_049656545.1. Lineage (GTDB taxonomy): Bacteria > Pseudomonadota > Gammaproteobacteria > Methylococcales > Methylomonadaceae > UBA10906. The sequence continues at coordinate 2,593 of JBASLW010000076.1, read as the reverse complement.
TTTCAAGGATGTGACCATTGGCAAATTCATCAACAGCAATTTCTTCACCATTTGTGCCAGTTTGGCGAACAACGTTGCCATTTGAATCCACTTCAGGATTATTTTGACGATTGCCTTGTCCATTCGCTGACGCATCTGCCATCATTTGTGCAGTTTGTTGTTGACGATTTGAATCTGAGTTTGTGCTATTTGATGATTGTTGCGACACATTCACCTCAGCTAAATTTACGTTTTGCGAAGTCAACATTTCACGCAATTTTGGAATCGAATTTTCTAATGCTGTGCGAACTTCACTATTTTGGGCGGTGAAAGCAATCGTTGCTTGGTCTTGATTCATATCAATTCGCACTGTGATTGGTCCCATATTTTGCGGATTCATTTTAATTTCAGCACTTGAAATGCCTTGATTATTCATCCACACAATTCGCTCGCCCATTTCTTGATTCCAAGCGGGATGCGAGAGTGGTCTTGTCATCGCTGGAACGTCAATTTTTGTGTCTTGAACTAATTTATTTACCGCTGCCGAAATGTTTTGTGGAGCAGATTTTTCAGTCGTTGATGCAGTTGCTGATGAACTGACCGTTTCAGGTTTTTCAGCGGCTAATAACGAAGCAAACGATTTTGTGTCTGTTACGCCTGTTTTATTGTCGGTAATGTGATTTACCAATTCAGTTTGTAACGTTGGATTTGATGATGTATTGCCGCCGCTATTGCTATTTGTTGAATTACCATTTGTGTTATTTCGGTTGGCAACCGCTTCCATCAACAAATTTTTTGCAGAGGTTAAAGTGGGTTTTTCATCAGGCGTAACCGACTTATTTTCCGTTTCAAAGATGGCAGTTTCTGTTTCAATTTGAGTAGGCGTTGCTTGTGCTGTCACTATTGGTGCGACGATTTCAGCTGTAGATTGTTCAACAAAAATAGGGGGCGTTTGGTTTTCAAGTTTTGGCTGTTCTGGTTTTTGTTGTTCAACGATAGCATTTTCAGGTGCAACGATATTTTGTAACACGGCTGTTTCTATTGATAAAACAACAGGTTCAGCTGGTGTATTTTCACTAAGTTTAATATCAGATTTTTTGTCTGTTTTTGTGTTGGTTGTTAATTGCTTAACAATTGGTGATTCAACTGGATTTACGACAGCAATTTTTTCAGGCGTAGCAGTTTGCGGCACTACCGCTTTTTCAGATGTGACAGTTTGTGGAACAACCGCTTTTTCAGCTGTAACAGTTTGTGGAACAACCGCTTTTTCAGCGGTAACAGTTTGTGAAACGACTAAGTTTTCAACGCCAGCTTTTTCAGATGTAACGCTTTGTTGAATAACTTGTGTTTCAATTTGCACAGATTCTGGAATGTGAACAGGTGCAACTTGTTGTGCTAAAACAGCTGCTGATGTTGTCACAGGTGGATTTGTGACAGCTTGTTGAACAGCATTTTGTACCGTTTGTTGTGTGATTGGTGTCGCTAAGTTGGTCGTTGGTAATTGAACAGTCTGCCCTGTTGACAACGTGTCACCCAATTTTGAACCTGTTGCAATAAATTTCAATGTGTCATTCACACTCGATAAAATTGCCGAATCCGCTTCATTCATTACAATTTCTGACATTGCAGTAGGTGAAGTTGGATTCAAAATTTGCGGGTTTAACACGCGGTTTTGAAATAATACTTGTTCAGATACGACATTTTCAGATACGACATTTTGATTAACGATTGTTTCTGGATTAACAATGGACGTATTTTTCGCTTCAACTGTTTGCGCTAATGTTGAAATGTCCGCTGTAGGTTGAACTAACAAATTGATTTGTGAAGTCAATGTATTGGAAAAACCTTCAATCGGTGCTGCACCTGAAAGCAATGCGGAATTTGCAGTTACTGTACCGTCTGCAACGGACATTAACGGATTTGTAGGTAATGAAGGCGAAGCAGTTACAGTAATCATTTTTTTAACCTTTTTATCAGTAGGCTGCGTAGCCTGTTAATTTTTTGCGACCTAAACGCGAAGCGTGTTCATCTTGTTCAGCTTGTTCACGTTTATTTTCATGTTTTTGTTCGACTTTCAACGCCGATTCACGCACTTTACGAATTGTTTGCGTACTGTGATGCGAGTATTCCCACATTCGGCGATTCATCTGAACACTTTGTTCTATGTTTTTTAAAATTTTTTCTTGACCTGCAATTGCAATATCTAATTTGTCGATAAATGAACGAAATTCAATTAACCGTGAAACTTGAACGCCATCACGCGCAAACGCATTGCATTTATCAACATAATCACCACGATAATTTGCCAAACCATCAACTTGTCTTTTCATTTCAGTATGTTGACGTTGTGATTGCCCTAGCATTTCTAAGGCTTTTTGCTCTTGATTCGCTTTAATATCAACAATCAATTCCAATCTTTTTGATCTTTTTTTCATGACAAAAACTCGCCTTAACGTAAATTCAATAACAATTCGAGTTGATACAAACTTTGTTCAATACTGACGGAAATATCCATATCTTGCTGCAAAAAATCCACAATCGCTTGGTGTTTTGCAATAGCTTGATCAATACGCGGATCAGAACCTGGTTGATAAGCACCGACGCTGATTAAGTC
>JBASLW010000075.1:0-8816 GCA_049656545.1 Methylococcaceae bacterium | reverse complement strand
GTTATGCAATTTTAGATGACAATTCGGCACGTTTAGAAATTGTCGCGCATCGTGAAACGTATGATGAAAACAAGCATTTTTTTACGCCTGATTACAAAGATCGTTTATTCATTGTCGAAGGAAATTTGCTGCTCGATAATTATTTAAACGTGCCGATGCTAACGGTTGAGAAAATTTATCCCATTGAAAAAGCGCGACGAATTTTGCAACTTACTTTCAAAAATAAAAGCATACAATTTGAAAAACTCACTGAAACTTTACAAACTGTGAAAGGCGGTGAAACTATTGTGCAAATTGAGTATTTTGGTGCAACAGCAAAAACGACATTGCGTTTAGGCGAAAAATGGCGCGTTGAAACAACGGACGAATTACTTTATGAATTACAAATTTGGCTAGGTAAAGAAGCCGTTCGTTTATTTTAAAATTTACTACAAAGGAAAAAATGCTTAATTTCAGAAATATCACCCTTCGACGTGGGACGCGCGTGTTGTTTTCAAATGCTTCTTTTACACTTCACAATGGGCAAAAAGTCGGTTTTACAGGCGCGAATGGGGCAGGAAAATCCAGTTTGTTTGCGATGGTAAAAAACGAATTACACGCTGACGAAGGCGATTTTACGATGCCACCCAATTTAGCGGTCGCGCACGTTGCTCAAGAAATGCCTGCGGTTGAATGTTCAGCTCTCGATTACGTTATGGACGGAGATGCAGAATTACGCCAACTTCAAAAACAATTAGAAACGGCTGAAGCAAATCACGACGGTTTAAAACAAGCTCAATTGCACGCAGAATTAGATGTAATTGGCGGTTACAGTGCCGCTTCCCGTGCCGCACGTTTGCTTGATGGTTTAGGTTTCACAGCAGAAAAAATGCAAAATTCTGTTGCGTCATTTTCAGGTGGTTGGCGAATGCGGCTGAATTTGGCGCAAGCGTTGATGTGTCGTTCGGATGTTTTATTGCTCGACGAACCGACTAACCATTTGGATTTAGACGCAGTTTTATGGTTACAAGATTGGCTAAGTTATTACGCTGGAACGCTGCTTTTAATTTCGCATGACCGTGATTTTTTAGACACGATTACCGACCACATTGTTCACATTGAACAAGGGCAAGCAGAGATTTACACAGGAAATTACAGCGCGTTTGAACGAATGCGAGCTGAAAAACTGTCTCAACAACAAAGCGCGTATCAAAAACAACAGCGTGAAATTGCTCACATTCAAAGTTTTGTGACACGATTTAAAGCCCAAGCCACCAAAGCACGGCAAGCGCAAAGTCGTATTAAAGCCTTAGAACGCATGGAATTGATTTCGATGGCGCACGTTGATTCGCCATTCAACTTCACGTTTCCTACGCCGAAAAAAATGCCGAATCCTTTGCTCACGCTCGATGACGTGGTAATCGGTTACGAAAATAAAATCATTTTGCCTAACGTGAGTTTGACGATTGCCGCAGGCGACAGAATTGGTTTACTCGGTTCAAATGGCGCAGGAAAATCGAGTTTACTCAAAACCTTAGCAGGCCGATTGCCGTTGTTATCAGGAAAACGTTTAGAGGCGGATGCGTTAAATATCGGTTATTTCGCGCAACATCAACTTGAACAATTAAATTTAGATGAAACACCACTTTGGCATTTACAACAAATTGACAAACAAGCGACTGAAAAAGAATTGCGAAATTTTTTAGGCGGTTTTGATTTTTGCGGTGACAAAGTGGTTGAAGCTGTAAAACCCTTTTCAGGTGGTGAAAAAGCGCGGCTCGTTTTAGCGTTAATTGTTTATAAAAATCCGAATTTATTGCTCCTTGACGAACCGACGAACCATTTAGATTTAGATATGTGTCACGCTCTTAGTGTCGCATTGCAGGATTTTCAAGGCGCGATGGTTGTCGTTTCGCATGATAGACATTTATTACGTTCTGTGACAGATACGTTGTTATTGGTTGCAAATGAAAAAGTTGTTCCGTTTGATGGTGATTTGGATGATTATCGCGCGTGGTTAACCGAACAAAAACGGGCAAATGAACAACAAAATGCACCCGAAAAAATAGAATCCGTTTCACGCAAAGATCAACGCAAACTCGACGCTGAAAAACGGCAAAAACAAAAACCGTTACTCGATGCGTTGAAAAAAGCCGAAGCCGCTGTTGAAACATATCACACACAGCAACGTGATTTAGAAGCCCAACTTACTGACGAAAACATTTACGCTGATAGTGAAAAAGCACGTTTAAAAACCGTGTTAGAGCAAAAAACACAAGTCGATAAATTACTCGATGAAGCAGAAATGCTTTGGCTTGAATTACAAGAGCAACTCGAAGCGTATGTTGATTAACCATGATGAAATTGCACAGATTTTTGATAAACCCGTAAAATAGCGACATTCAAAAAACTTCTCTCGTTGCCATTCATGTTTATGACTTTACGGAAAATTTTCACCACAACTTGCGTTCTTTTAAGCGTTGCTTGTTCAACTACGCCTGTCAAAGAAAATTCTACCCCTAAAAAATCTGATGCTTTTGAAGGTTTTAATCGCAGTATTCATTCATTTAATGAAAGTGTTGATGCGGCGGTTTTAAAACCCATGGCAAAAGGTTATATGTCGGTTGCGCCAGAAGCTGTTGAAAAAGGCGTAACCAATTTTTTCAGCAACATCGATGATATTGGTGTGACAGTCAATGATTTATTGCAATTCAAAATGACACAAAGCGGCATGGATGCTAGTCGTTTTATTGTGAATACAACAGCAGGAGGGTTAGGTATTTTTGATGTAGCTGAAATGATTGATTTGCCTAAACATAACGAAGATTTTGGGCAAACTTTAGGTTTTTGGGGGGTTCCAACTGGCGATTTTTTAATGTTGCCTTTTATTGGTCCTAGCTCGCCGCGTGATGTTGTTGGTATGGTTGGCGATGCACTATTGAATCCTTTTAATTACACTTTTTTATTTGGTGGTGGATTAGCATTATCGGCAGGTACAGCAGGTTTGAGTGCGCTTGATGTGACAAACACAAGGGCAAATTTGATGGGAACTGAAAAAATGATTAACGAAGCAGCAACAGACCGTTACAGTTTTATCAAACACGCTTACGAACAACGCCGTGAATACCTTGTTCATGATGGTAATGTTCCAAACGATGACGGTGTAGATTTATTCGATGAAGACGAATTATTCACACCAGAAAAAACGCCTTCAAAAACACCTTCGGCATCAAAATTGCAGCCTTCTTTTCAACCGCCAACAGATGGTCTACCGCCTGTTATCAATAACTCTCGTCGTTTCTTAGAATTGAGCGCACCTAAATGAAAGTAACATTTCCTTTTAAATTTGTTTTTCTATTGCTTTTTATTATTACGTTTAGTCCATTTGCACACAGCAAAGATGGACATTTTCTCGTTTTAAATTATCACGACATTATTGATGAAGAAGATGTTGTCGCGCCATTTGATCGAATGGAAGTGAATAAACATTTCTTAGAAGACCAATTCGTTTGGCTTAAAAAAAATGGGTATACCGTTGTCAGCACGCAAGCGGTTTTAGATGCCTCTGTGGGTAAATCCACATTGCCCGATAAAGCGGTTTTATTAACATTTGATGACGGATACTTGAGTTTTTACACAAAAGTTTTTCCATTACTCAAAAAATACCATTATCCCGCATCTGTCGCATTGGTTGGCAAATGGATGGACGGTCATGTTACGGCAGACGACCCAGGCAAACCTTTAATGAATTGGGAACAAGTGCGCGAAGTAGCAAATTCTGGATTAGTCGAAATTGCGTCACATACTTACAGTTTTCATAATGGCATCGTGGCGAATCCACAAGGCAATACACAAGCGGCTGCGGTGACACGTTTGTACGATGACCCGATGTTAATTTACGAAAATGATGAACAATATCGCGCTCGAATTCGTGAAGAAATGTTGAAAAGCGCGGAGTTTATTTTTCAACACGCAGGCATTCGTCCTCGCGTGATGGTTTGGCCTTATGGCGAATATAATGCTGAAATCATTTCAGCGGCAAAAGAAGCGGGATTTCAAATCACAATGGGCTTAGTTGATGGTTTTAACACGTTAGCGAATTTAGATGTTTTAAGACGTTTAATTATTGTCGATGACCCAAAAGTAGCTAAATTTGCTGAAATCATTACAGGTTTGCGTGTTGAACAAAATGTCCGTGTTGCTCATATCGATATGGATTATTTGTATGATAAAGACGAAGAACAAACGGAAAAAAATATCGGTTTATTAGTGCAACGTATCAAAGATATGCACATTAACACCGTTTATTTGCAGGCTTACGCTGACCCAGATGGTGATGGAAATGCTGAAGCCTTATATTTTCCCAATCGCAATATGCCAATGCGCCAAGATTTATTTAATCGCGTGGCATGGCAGTTGAAAAAACGTGCGGCTGTTCGGGTTTATGCGTGGTTGCCGATTATGGCGTATCAAAGCAAAAAAATTGATAAATCATGGTACGTTCAAGAATGGAAAGACGGAAAGGCACAAGCTTCTAGCCACATTTACACACGTCTTTCACCGTTTAATCAAGATGCTCGCCAGTTTGTAGCAGAAATTTATGAAGATTTAGGAAAGTATTGCAATTTCGATGGCGTACTTTTTCATGATGATGGCATTTTGTCTGATTTTGAAGATGCTTCACCGACTGCTTTAGCTTATGGAAAACAAGTTTGGGGCATTTCAGATGACGTAACAAAGTTACGGGCAACGAGTAAAAGTCGCCTTGAATGGGCAAAACATAAAACTGAAATGCTTGGACAATTTACCGATGAATTGGCAAATCGTGTCCGTTTTTATCGTCCTGCAATTCAAACCGCGCGAAATTTTTATGCTTTGCCTTTACTTGAACCTTACAGCGAGGAATGGTATGCACAATCGTTTAAATCGTTTTTAAATCACTATGATTATGTGGCGATTGAAGCGATGCCGTTTATGGAAGAAGCAAAAAATCCAAATCAATGGTTAACAAATTTAGTTAAAACTACTGCAAAAGAACCAGATGGCTTAAAAAAAAATGGTATTTGAATTGCAAGCAGTAGATTGGAAAACGAAACAAAAAATTCCGAGTAAAACATTTGTTGAACAGTTGAATTTGCTGAAAAAATTGGGCGCAAAACATATCGGTTATTACCCTGACAACGTGTTTGAAGACCAGCCACGTTTGGAAGATTTAAAACAACATTTTTCTTTGCCAGAGTTGCAATAAGCTATGAATTTTTACATGGAATTTTTAAACAATTGGCAAATTTTTATAACGTGGTGGTCGCCAATTGACAGAAAAATTGAGGACTTTATCTATTATTATCCGCTTTTCATGGCGTATATTTGGATGTTTGGCGCAATTATCTTTTGTTTGCGTCATGAATGGCATCAACCTAAATTGCCACCATTTGAAAATGTTGACGATTTGCCCTCCGTGTCGATTTTAATTCCTTGCTACAACGAAGGGGAAAATGTTCGTGAAACGATTGGCATTTTGGAACAGCAACATTATAAAAACTTTGAAATCATTGCAATTAACGACGGCAGTAAAGATAACACGCTCGAAATTTTGCATGAATTAGCCGCGCAATATGACAATTTGCGTGTGGTAAATTTAGCAACAAATCAAGGTAAGGCGATGGGCTTGCGAACGGCAGCCATGTTGGCAAAAAGTGAAATTTTAGTTTGCATTGATGGTGACGCACTTTTATCACCAGATGCGGTAGGTTGGATGGTTCGGCATTTTGAAGAAAATCCCAATGTCGGTGCTGTCACAGGAAATCCGCGTATTCGCAACCGTTCTACATTACTTGGACGCATTCAAGTTGGTGAATTTTCAGCGATTGTTGGCATGATTAAACGCGCTCAACGTTCTTATGGAAAAGTGTTTACAGTTTCTGGTGTGATTGCGGCATTTCGTAAAACCGCACTTCATAATGTCGGTTATTGGAGCAACGACATGATTACCGAAGACATTGATATTAGTTGGAAATTACAACTCGCAGGTTGGACAATTCGGTTTGAGCCGAATGCACTTTGTTGGGTGTTAATGCCTGAAACATTAAATGGACTTTGGAAACAGCGTGTGCGTTGGTCGCAAGGTGGAAGCGAAGTGTTGCTACGTTATTTTAAAGATTTATTTCGATGGTCATCGCGCGGAATGTGGTTGCTTTATACCGAATGTTTAATTAGCGTGACGTGGGCATTTTTGATTTTGTGTCATTTGCTTTTTGCGCCAATGGAATTTGTTTCGTCTACTTTTAACGAATCACTGCATGATTTAAGTCCGAGTTGGACAAGTATGCTTTTGAGCGTGACGTGTTTATTGCAATTCGGTGTCAGTTTAGCGATTGATTCACGTTATGAATCACAAACAGGTGGTGTGGCGCGTTATTACTACTGGATGGTTTGGTATCCAATTGTCTATTGGCTAATAAATGTTGGTACAACGATTACAGGCACGATTCGCGCAATCAAGAAAAAGCGCGGACAACGCGCCGTTTGGGTTACTGTTGATAGAGGCTTACGCGAATGAAGCAATATATTATCAATGTTCCCAATTTACAAAGCCTACCCAAACGTCTAAATAGTTTTTTAGTGACAGTCATTTGCTGGGTGATGTGGGGCTATTTAGTTTATCCGATTGTCACCGTAATCAATTGGGTGCGTGGTGATTTCTCTGTTATTAACGAAATGCGTTGGTTTGGTGGTTACAAAAGTCTTTTGGATTTACTTGAAATTTATGTTGGTACGCTGATATTTATCGGTATTGGCTGGTTAGTGTGGATTATTTTACGAAAACTCCGCCGCCAATTTACACTAAAAGTAGCTGAAAAATCCGTTTCAGACGATGAAATTGCGCGTTTTTATCACGTTGAAAAAGAAAAAATACAGCAATTTCGAGAACAGCAAAATGTGACAGTTTTTTTTGATGCAGATGGAAAAATTATCGACTTAAAATAATTTCAAGAAAAATCGGATTGTGTATTTTTAACGCAATCCGATTTTTTGTGTCTATTTCAAGATTTCTTGGGCTTTAACAAACGCATTGCGGAAATCCAAATACACAGGTTTTTCGTTGTCTAACATGGAAACGAGCATCGCATGTTGAACCTGATATTTTATATTTCCCACAGCCAAAGCCCCCACACCAACTGCATTACAATGGGTTGCGTGAATTAACGGCGATCCAACATCTCCAGGACTAACACCTTCAATTCCTGCGGGAGGAACGGCATTCACGTCACCAGCGACTTTTAGTTGTGTGACTTCTTGCAAAATAGTGGCGTTTAAAACTTGAATTCCTGCTTTAGCGGTACAAAAAATAATATCTACATCTTTTAATAAAGCGATTTTATCTTTGTCAAAACTTGCTACAGCGGCTTTTAAATTACAACCAAAACGGCGATTGTATTGTTTTGCCATGTCAGTAGCGGTGTCTAAATACAAATGATCAACAATGGTGGTATCTGCGCCTGCCAATGAGGCAATAATTCCTGTCGCAATTCCTACAGGTCCTGTACCACCAAAAATAACCGCTTTACAACCTGCTAATTCTTTTCCATGTTTTTCGCGTAATTCTTTTTCAACACATGCTACCAATGCGGCGGCTGTTGTAAATGCGCCACTGGGATCAGCAAAAACAGAAATCGCAAACGGAGGAACCATGGCTAATTTTGCCGCGTTAAACATATCAATCGATAAGCCTAAATTACGACCACCAATAAATAATCCTGTCCGTTTTACTCCTGCAGGACCGCGTGAAAAAATCGCATCTTGCGTTAAACCGTGAACGCTTTCTAATTTCACATTGCTGTAAGGCATCAAAACATCAAAGCCCGCATCTAACGCCATGTTAATGTCAAAAGGGCTGTTATTTGGCATTGGGTCAAGCATGTGGAGAATACTACGTTTCATAAAAAATCCTTATTTTGCGTTTGATTGAATATATTCACGAGCAACTTCAAAAGCGTGTTCAAAATGTAAATAAACAGGTTTTGCACTGTGAATCATTCGTTTCAATAACAAATTTTGTGCTTGATATTTCACATTACCAATTGCTAACGCACCAATGCCCACTGCACCACTAATTGAACCTACAATCGGTGTGCCGTTTGACATTGCATCAATCCCTGCAATCCCTGCTGGTGGAACGGCATTGACATCCGCTGCGACTTTCAATTGCGGTGCGCTAGCAATCAATTCTGCGCTCAATAATTCAATTCCCGCCGCGCCTGTGGCAAAAACAATATCAGCGGTTTTAATATATTCCGCTTTATCAGCATCTGCACCCGCGAGAATGTTAATGTCACCATCGCCAAATTCTGAATTACATAAATCTGCTGTATTTTGTGCTTTGTCTAATTGACGACCAATAATACGAACGTTTGCACCTGCTTTCGCTGAAATTACTGCGGCGGCTTGACCAACAGGACCTGTTCCACCTAACGCTAAAATATTTTTACCTTCTAACGTGGTATTGAATTTTGTCGCTAATTCATTTTCTACGGCAGCAACCATACCTGCGGCGGTGGTAAATGCACCGCTTGGATCAGCAAAAACAGATACTTCAAATGGTGGCACCATTGATCGTTTAGCAATTTTTAACATATCCATTGCTTGTTTCGTGTCGCGTCCACCGATAAAAATACTGGTACGTTTTAAATTTTTCGCACTGCGTGAAAAAATCGCATCTTGAACTAAACCTTGAACTTCACTGGCTTCGATATTGGTATAAGGAATGGCAGAAACCCAACCTGCATCCATTGCCATATTGACATCAAAAGGGCTTAGATTTTTAGCCGTGGTTAGCA
>JBASLW010000074.1:0-3088 GCA_049656545.1 Methylococcaceae bacterium | reverse complement strand
GGCTTAACCATCGTAGGACCTGAAGTACCTTTGACGTTGGGTATTGTCGATAAATTCCAAGCGGCAGGTTTAGCGTGTTTTGGTGCGTCGGCGTACACGTCACAGTTAGAAGGTTCAAAATCATTTTGCAAAGATTTTATGATTCGCTACGGCATTCCCACTGCGGCTTATGAAAGTTTCACCGATGCGGCAAAAGCGATTGCGTACATTGAAAAACACGGCGCACCAATCGTTGTAAAAGCGGATGGTTTAGCCGCTGGTAAAGGCGTAATTGTCGCGCAAACCAATGACGAAGCGATTGCAGCGGTAAATGATATGTTAGCGGGCAATGCGTTTGGCGAAGCGGGACATCGCGTTGTAATTGAAGAATTTTTAGCAGGCGAAGAAGCCAGTTTTATTGTCATTGCAGACGGAAAAACGGCATTGCCAATGGCAACGTCACAAGACCATAAAGCCTTGCAAAATGGTGACAGAGGTGTAAATACAGGCGGTATGGGCGCGTATTCACCTGCGCCAATTGTCACGCCAGAAATTCATGAAAAAGTCATGCGTGATGTTATCAATCCAACTTTAGCGGGCATGGCTTCGGAAGGTCATCCTTACAGCGGATTTTTGTACGCAGGTTTAATGATTTCACCGAATGGCGAGATTAAAGTGTTGGAATATAACTGTCGTTTTGGCGACCCTGAAACGCAGCCAATTATGATGCGGTTGAAAAGTGATTTAGTAGAACTTTGCCAAGCGGCTCTCGCAGGCGAACTTGATAAAACATCAACAGAATGGGATGAACGTCCCGCGTTAGGGGTGGTTTTAGCAGCGGGAGGTTATCCAGACGCTTACGCAAAAGGACAAGTGATTTCTGGTTTGCCAACAGAAGAAAATGGCGATTCAAAAGTTTTCCACGCAGGCACAGCGCAAATTGCTGACGATGTTGTAACTAATGGCGGACGAGTTTTGTGTGCGTGTGCGTTAGGTGATTCAATTTTAGACGCACAAACCAAATCCTATGAATTAACGAATAAAATCAGTTGGAATGGTGTTTATTACCGTACCGATATTGGTTTTAAGGCGATTAAAAACGCATGAATCCGATTTTATTAGGCGTAAACATTGACCACGTTGCCACCATTCGCCAAGCGCGAGGCACACGTTATCCTGATATTCTGCAAGCGGCGTTAGTAGCTGAACAATCGGGGGCAGATGGCATTACGGCGCATTTGCGTGAAGACCGTCGTCATATTCAAGACCGTGATATTTACTTATTGAAAGAAAACATCCACACCCGTTTAAATTTTGAAATGGCAGTGACAGAAGAAATGGTGGAAATTGCTTGTCATGTGAAACCGTTTGCGTGTTGTTTAGTTCCTGAAAAACGCGAAGAATTAACAACCGAAGGCGGTTTAAATGTCGTGGCAAATTTGGCGAATTTACAAATGGCTTGCGGAAAATTGGCAGATTCAGGAATTGAGGTTTCTTTATTTATCGACCCAGAAGAAAACCAAATTGATGCGGTAATAAAAACAGGCGCACCAGTGATTGAATTACACACGGGCGCGTATGCAGACGCACCAAATCATAACGCACAAATGCAGGAATTAGCGCGAATTCAACACGCCGCAAAATATGCTCACGCTTTAGGTTTACAAGTGAATGCTGGTCACGGTTTGCATTTTCATAACGTGCAAGCAATTTGTGCGATTCCTGAAATTATTGAACTTAACATTGGGCATTCGATTATTGCACAGGCGATTTTTTCAGGTTTAGGACAAACAGTTTCGGACTTAAAAAATGTGATGGAAAAAGCGCGTTTTGCTTCTTTAGAAAAAGAAATTTTTTGATTTTAGGAGTATTTCAAATGTTAGATGTATTTTTTACTGTAGATGTAGAAATTTGGTGTAATGGTTGGATAGATATTGATAAAAAATTTCCAAGTGCTTTTCAGAAATATATATACGGTAATACGCCTAAAGGCAAATTCGGCTTACCATTTCAAATTGAAATGCTAAACGATCATGGACTCAAAGGTGTTTTTTTTGTTGAACCACTTTTCTCAACTCGATTTGGCAATCAGCCTTTAGATGAAATAATTGGATTGCTTTCTAATGGCGATCAAGAATTACAACTTCATTTACATACAGAGTGGGTAGATGAATCAAAAGAACCTCTTTTAGAAGGTATTCAAACTAAACGGCAACATTTACGTTATTTTTCTTTAGAGGAGCAGACAATTCTCATTGCTAAAGGAAAAGAATTATTAAGTAAAGCAGGTGTTGATGTTAGTGCATTTCGCGCGGGTAGCTTTGCTTTCAATCAAGATACCCTTTCAGCTCTTGCTACAAATAAAATTTTTTTTGATAGTAGTTATAATGCAATGTTATTTGGGCTTGATAGCGGTGTTATGCCTGGTATAAAAATCTTAGAGCCAATCCAACATTCTGGTGTATATGAATATCCAATGACGGTATTTGATGATGGAACTAGATCGTTGCGTCACGCGCAATTGACTGCCTGTTCATATATAGAACTAGAAGGCTTGCTTTGGCAAGCTTTAGAAACAGAACGAAAATCTTTTGTTATTCTTTCGCATAACTTTAAATTTCTTAATCAAGCTAAGAATTATCCTAATTATGTGGTTGTCGAACGATTCCGAAAACTGTGTGCATTTTTAGACAAAAATAGAGATTCATTTCGTGTTCGTGGTTTTCAAAATTTAGCTCCGCAAATTGTACAACAACAGCCAAAACCACTTATTTCTCACACCTGGAAAACAGGTATGAGAATGATGGAACAACTTTATAGTCGGAGATATGAATGAATTCTTGGGATTACCGTCTAGTACCTTTTAAATTTCAGTTAAGTGACTGGACATTTTTTATTAAAGTATTACCTATGCAGGTTCGCAGCGAAAAGTTGTTGGATGATACCCAACCTGTGGATGTGCCAGCTCTACCAACAGATCCGCTTTTAGAAAATAGCCAGGGGTTTTTGATTCGTGGTTTGCCAATTACTAAACAGCTTCCAACTATTTGTTCAATTGGAGACTATATTTGCTATGTTTCGTTGCAATATCAACATTGTTATATAGACC
>JBASLW010000073.1:0-6834 GCA_049656545.1 Methylococcaceae bacterium | reverse complement strand
ATACTTCATCTGAAACATGGATATTTTTATGCAATCGATAAGCGTTGTACATTTGACATTCTGTTGAAGGATAAAACGTGCCGTCAATGTGTGAATGATGAATAAGTTCATGAATATGTTTGCCAATAATTTCATCCGCATTTTCATAACCTAAAATTTTCAAAAAGGATTGGTTTACAAAACGACAAAAACCTTGATTGTCTACGCCATACGCACCTTCTGCCATTGAATTTAATAGCAAAAAAATTTCAGCACTCGATTCGTGTAATTTGGTTTCCGTTCTTTTTAATTTTCGATTGATAATAATCAAAAAAGTAATGAAAAATAGTGTTAAAAAGCTAATCACAGCTCCGATAGCAACATTCGTTTTGTAACGAAAAAAAACATCGGTTAAATCAAAATACTTTAATTCGTCAGGATGGGCGCGTAATCGAAGCATTAAAACTTCCACAGGTGTGTAATCGGCTGGCGCATTAAAACCTGCAATACCCGCCGCTTTTGCGATTTCACTATCCGATTTTATATTTAATAATGTCAGCGCAACACGTCGAGTCATCTCGGCAGAAATTTTTTGTGATGCGCTGAACGCCCATTCTGGATAATGTTCCGTTGAATGCAAAACAGGCATCGATTCTGAAGTGGAATGCGGTTCTAATACTCGAATGGTTGGATTTTCGCCAAGTCGGATTTTTCCCATCTGCTCTAATTTTTCTAACAAACCACTACGCACAAATCCCGCATCTGCATGACCTAAAAGCACTTCATCCACAGCTAAATCATGTGGCATTCCTGTAAAAAGATAATTTTTTGGCTTCACATTCTTTTTTTCTAATTCCCAACGCTCCATTAAATACCCACCCAGTGATTTTTCACCAGGTGATGCAATGATTTTGTCATTCAAATCCTCTAGCGTTTGAATATCATTTCTATCCGCTCGCGTAAAAATAACACCTCCAAAATGCGTGAGTGGATGCCCTTTTTCTAATGTGATTAACGTTGCTATCGCGTTAATGCCTATTTTATTTTTGAGCAAAATGTAATGCTCAGGGTTGGTTAAAATAAAATCGAATTGATTTTTTTTGGCAGCAGCATCGAGTTCTGGATAATTTAAGGCTTCAAGTTCGACATGATAATCTGGGAAATTTCTTTCAATTTCTTGCGTAAGCGGTTGCCATTGTGCAATTGTGATGTCTTTGGGACGATACGACAGAATACCTAAACGTATGGATTTGATTTCTTTTTCGTCAGCAAATGTCACATTCACGTTAGAAAGAAGGAGAGCTGTAATCAAAAAAAGAATTTTCATAGTTTTAATAAAGCAATAGTTGCCTGCAATTTTACGCTGTGCATAGAATGACAATCAATCAATCAATCAATCAATCAATCAATCAATCAATCAATCAAAACAGAATGTTAGCTATTTTTTTAAAGTCAATATGTATTTTGATTTTTTGACGTGTAAGCTACGCCAATTCTGAATTCTTATTTTTACGTTTTTATCCATGAAACATTTTCAATTTCCGTTACCCACTTCAAAACAATCGATTGTAAATTGGTCAAAATTAAGCGGTTGTGCAAACGCGCTTGCGCTCGCAGAGGCAATTCAATCGCAACCGAATTTATTTGTTATTGTCACGCCCGACGCGCATAGCGCGTGGCAACTTGAACGAGAAATGGCGTTTTTTTTAGGGAATTCACATCCAATTTTGCATTTTCCTGATTGGGAAACGTTGCCGTATGACGTGTTTTCGCCGTTGCCTGAAATTGTATCGGAGCGTTTGCAAACGTTGAATTGTTTGCCAAACGTTGAAAACGGCGCATTGATTGTGGCGGCAAATACATTGATGAATCGTATTACGCCGCCTGATTTTTTAGCCGCGCAAACGTTAGTGTTTAAGATTGGCGATTCACTTGCAGAGATTTCAACGCAACTTAAAGAACGTGATTATCAAAAAGTATCGCAAGTTTTCACGCATGGTGAATTTGCGTTGCATGGCACAATTTTGGATATTTTTGCGATGGGAAATCGCGTGCCATTGCGCTGTGAAATAGAAAATGACATTTTGAAAACCATTCGGGCGTTTGATGTCGAAAGCCAACGTGCGTTTTCGACGGAAGAAAAGATTGAATCACTGACCATTTTACCCGCGCGTGAATTTCCGAGCGATGAACACGAAAAAGCAACGTTGTTTGATTATTTACCGAAAGCCACAATTTTTGTGATGTTGCCGAATTTAAATGAAGCAATTTTTGATTTTGATAAAACGGTGAAAAATCGATTTGAATTGCAAAAAAATAACGCGCCATCGCCTGAAAAGTTATTTTTATCACCTGAAAATTTACAAATTGAATTTAAGCAATATAAACAAATTGTTTTAGATATTTGCTCACCACTTCCTGACATCCGTTTTAATCTGCATTTAAAACAGCCAGCGCAGGCATTAACGCAATTTATTGAAAAGTTAGAAGGAAAAATTTTATTCATTGCTGAATCAGCAGGAAACCGTGAAGCGTTATTGCAAACCTTAAAACGTGAATCGATTTACCCGAAAGTGGTTGCAGATTGGCAGACGTTTTTAAATTCTCAGCACGCGCATTGCATCACCGTTGCTTCGCTCGATGTGGGTTTGATTTTAGAAAATCCACCAATTGCGTTAATCACCGAAAGCCAATTATCAGGCGAAAAAGCGGCGCAACGTCGCCGTCGAAAAACATCTGAACGACAACTTGAAACGTTGGTTGCGAATTTAAACGAACTCACAATCGGCGCTCCTGTGGTGCATTCGGAACATGGCGTTGGACGTTATCTAGGCTTGCAAACGCTGACGATTGGCGGCATGGAAGGCGAATTTTTAGCGTTAAGTTACGCGAATGACGACAAACTTTATGTTCCCGTCGCGTCGCTGCACGTTATTTCGCGTTACGCGGGTATGAGCGAAGAAAACGCGCCGTTGCATAAATTAGGTTCTGACCAATGGCGTAAAGCCAAACAAAAAGCGATTGCTCGAATTCACGATGTTGCCGCCGAATTACTTGAAATTCATGCCAAACGTGCCGCGCATGAACATTCGGCAATTCCACTTTTTGAACGCATCGACGCGGACGAGTATTTTAGTTTTGCAGACGGTTTTCGTTTTGAAGAAACACCCGACCAAGCCAAAGCAATTGAAGACATTATCGACGATTTCAATCAAGCCAAACCAATGGACAGAGTGATTTGTGGTGACGTGGGTTTTGGTAAAACGGAAGTCGCCATGCGTGCCGCATTTTTAGCGGTGCAAACGGGTAAACAAGTTGCTGTTTTAGTGCCGACAACATTACTTGCACAACAACATCACGCGAACTTTTTGGATAGATTTGCCGATTGTGCAATGAAAATTGAGCTTTTATCGCGTTTTGTTACACCAAAACAGCAACGTGAAATTGCTGAACAACTCGAAAAAGGCACGGTTGATATTGTCATCGGGACACATAAATTATTAAGCGAAAGTTTGAAATACAAAAATTTAGGGCTGGTGATTATTGACGAAGAACACCGTTTCGGCGTGCGTCAAAAAGAACAATTTAAAAAATTACGCGCTGAAATCGATTTGTTAACACTGACTGCAACACCGATTCCTCGTACGTTAAATATGGCGATGAATGGTTTGCGTGATATTTCGATTATTGCCAGTCCGCCGCCAAATCGTCACCCAATTAAAACCTTCATCAACGAATGGGAAGATGAACAAATCCGCGAAGCCTGCCAGCGTGAAATTAAACGTGGCGGACAAATTTTTTTCTTGCACAACGACATTAAAAGCATGGAAAAAATGGCGGAGGATTTGAGTAAATTGATTCCTGAAGCGCGGCTCGAAATTGCTCACGGGCAAATGCACGGCAATGAACTTGAACGCATCATGCTCGATTTTTATCATCAGCGTTTTAACATTTTGCTCAGTACCACGATTATTGAAAGCGGCATCGACATTCCCAGTGCGAATACGATTATCATCAATCGCGCTGATAAATTAGGGCTTGCGGCGTTGCATCAATTACGCGGGCGTGTTGGGCGTTCACATCATCGCGCTTATGCGTATTTGATTGTGCCACCCAAAGCGATTATGACTGCCGATGCCATTAAACGTTTAGATGCAATCGAAGCCGCTGGCGAATTGGGCGCAGGGTTTATGCTGTCAACGCATGATATGGAAATTCGCGGTGCAGGTGAATTGCTTGGCGATGGGCAAAGCGGGCAAATTCAAGAAATTGGTTTTACGCTTTACACCGAACTTTTAGAACGTGCAGTGTCAGCGTTGAAATCAGGCAAAAATCCCGAATTAGATTTGCCTGCAAGCAACGGTGCAGAAATCGAATTACAAGCTACAGCGTTAATCCCTGAAGAGTATTTAGGTGATGTTCACGAACGTTTAGTTTTGTACAAACGTATTGCGAATGCCAAAACTGAAAATGATTTGCGGGATTTGCAAATTGAAATGATTGATAGATTTGGTTTATTGCCGCTACCGACAAAAACATTATTTAGCGTAGCGTTACTCAAGCAACAAGCCACAATTTTAGGGATTAAAAAAATTGATGTTCATAGCGAAGGTGGACGGATTTTGTTTGAAGCACAGCCGAATATCAATTTAGGCGCGTTGATTTCGCTGATTCAAACGCAACCATCTTGTTATAAATTAGATGGACAAGATAAATTACGATTTGTTCATAAATTTGAAGATATTGAAAACAAAATTTCGTTTGTTTCGGCTTTGTTAAATGTTTTGGAAAATTAGAAAAATCGGTTTAGCAGTTTGAGAAGGCGGCTTTTAAAATTCTTTTTTTTAACGTTAATGACATAATTAGCACAATACATTAAAAACTAAATGAGGAGAATACAATGGAAATTTTGTTAATTGGCGCGGCATTGATGATGTTTGCGGTTTTAGCATCAGCATGGTTGATGACGTTTGCAAGATGGTTTCCGATTAAAGGGATTGATGGTGAATTTTTGCCTGATTATAAAACATTGATTAGAGCGCACATTGATTTTGCATTGATGGCATTATTTTGCTTAGGATTTTATGCGGTCAAAGTGCCATTATCAGTTATTGCTTGCTGGTTAGTTGTGATAGGCGGTATTTCTAATCCGATGGTGTTTGTTATTGCAGCGTTTAATCCAAAATTCTGGGAAGATTCATTTTGGAAAATTTATACCGCTGTAAGTTTTGTGATTACTACTATCGGTTTTGGCTGGATAGGTATTTCGTTATTGCAATTCTCATTATGATTATTATAGAAAGGCTGGTTAAAACCAGCCTTTCTATAATCTATATCTTTACTTTTGCCAGCCACAAAATCACAAAATAACTTATAAAACTGATTCCAATACACAAAATCAACGTTAGATTTGAGGTTGGATAAAAATAACGTAACACTTCAACCATCACGCTATTTGCAAAAATAATTTTTACTAAAAATAACAGCCAATTTTTCGACGGCACATACATTTTATTTTTCAACAAAAAAGACAACAATAAACACGCATTTAAAATTGCTGAAAGCCCTGTTGCTAAAGCAATTCCCGCGTGTGAAAACAACATCACTAATCCACTCGCAAAAACCAAATTTCCTGCCAACGCATACCAAGCATAATGAACGGCTTTTTTTTGTAAATGTTGCGTTGAAAAAGCAGGCATCAAAATTTTAATCACCAAAAATCCCACCAAACCTAGCGCGTAACCTTGCAAACTTTGCGCTGACGCATGAACATCATTTGCAGTAAATTCAGCTGATTGAAATAACGCGCTTAAAATCGGCTCTGCTAATAAAATTAAGCCTATCGTTGCAGGAATTCCCAATAAAATCACCAAACGCAATCCCCAATCAATTGTTGCAGAAAAACTTTGCGTATCATATTCAGAATGACTTTGTGCTAATTTTGGCAACATCACTGTTGCTAAACCTGAACCTAAAATGCCAATTGGAAATTCTAATAATCTATCTGCGTAATAAAGCCATGAAACGCTACCTGTGACTAAAAATGACGCAAGAAAAGTGTTAATTAACAAATTGATTTGTGTTGCAGACGTAGCAAAAAGTGTTGGTAATAAATTTTTCATAACACGTTTTACAATCACATCTTGAAAATCAAGTTGAAAACGCGGCACTAAATTTAATTGCCACAATGCGGGAATTTGAAATAAAAGTTGAACTATTCCACCAATTAAAACACCAATGGCTAATGCAAAAATAGGTTCTGAAAAATGCGGTGAAAGCCAAAATGTTGTTCCAATCATCGCTAAATTTAGCCATGCTGGCGTAAAAGCAGGAATCGCAAATTTAGAATGCACGTTCAAGATACTGCCTAAAAATGCAACCAACGTCACAAAAAAACCGTAGGGCAACATGATTTGTAAAAGGCGCGTTGCTAAAACGTGTTGTTCACTTTGCCAATTAAACCCCGCTGCACACGTCATAATTAGCAGTGGCGCGATAATCATGCTAATCACTGTTAAACCTAGAAGCAATAAGGCTAAATGCCCTGAAATTTTATTTATAATAGGTTGTAAATTTTGCTGTTTATGCTCACTTAAAATCGGCACAAAGGCTTGTGCGAAACTGCCTTCCGCAAACAAACGTCGCAAAAAATTAGGAAATCGAAACGCTGCAAAAAACGCATCCGTCGCCGCATTTACTCCAAAGTAATGAGCAATCAGCATATCTCGCATAAAACCGAGAATGCGTGAAACCAACGTTAAACTACTGACAACTCAAGTCGATTTTGTAAGTGTTTTGCTCACGAGTTACGCCGTTTATATGTGTTTAAAATGCTGTTAAATGATTGACAATCAT
>JBASLW010000072.1:0-2156 GCA_049656545.1 Methylococcaceae bacterium | reverse complement strand
GCCAGGTGCAACAAAAACGTGGCTCACCTTGGGTGATTGTTTCACTTTCCACGCCAAAGCGTGTTCACGTCCGCCACTACCAATAATTAAAACGTTCATTTTTTCTCCGAAATAATACAAAATTTTTAAGTTCGCAATTTTAAAGCAACCGCGAAATAACTGCCTGCAATTCAGCGGCAGTTAATTCACCCGTGTGATGATAAATCACTAGTCCTTCACGATTAACGACAACAGTGTAAGGAATTGCGCTAACAAAATTACCGAGTTTTTTTGCTAAATCAAATCCCGCCCAATCACCTGAAATTAATAACGGATAATTCACAGCCGTTTTTTGTTGAAAGGTTTTAACCGCTTCTAAATCGTCGAGTGCAATCCCAACAAATTGCACTTTTTCAGCGTATTGCGTTTGTAATTCCATAAATGCAGGAATTTCTTTTAAGCACGCAGGACACCACGTTGCCCAAAAATTCAGCACTAAAATGTTTCCTTGCCATTGTGTTGATGTTTGCGCTGTACCGTTTAAATCAGGAAATGAAAAAGTCGGCAATGGCATAGGTTGTTGGTCAGCTTGCCATTGATTAAATATCCGAACGCTAATGCCAGCGGTCAATGCTAAAAGGGCGATGACGAAAATCATTTGTACAGTTTTCATTTTTACACCAACTGTTTAAGACGATAAATCAATTCCAACGCTTGTTTTGGCGTTAAATCATCCGCTCGAACATCTTCCAATAATGATAAAACAGGGTTTTCAGCCTGTGAGACAAACAAATCAATTTGGTCGTTACCACGTTTAATTTGTTGTTCGGCGTAAGCGTGCATTTCTAATTCGCGCAATTTTGTTTTTGCATTTTCAATCACAACACGCGGAACGCCTGCCAATGCCGCAACTTGCAAGCCATAACTTTGATTTGCCGCGCCATCTTTGACCGCGTGTAGAAAAATAATCGTGTCGCCGTGTTCAATCGCTTCTAAATGCACGTTATGAATGTTGCGATGTTCGTCAGCAAGTGACGTAAGTTCAAAATAATGCGTCGCAAATAAAGTGAAGGCTTTGGTTTCTTTAGCTAAATATTCAGCACACGCCCAAGCCAATGAAAGCCCATCAAATGTACTTGTGCCGCGTCCAATTTCATCAATCAAAATTAAACTTTTTGATGTGGCGTTGTGCAAAATGTTAGCGGCTTCAGACATTTCAACCATAAACGTTGAACGTCCACTGCTCAAATCATCTGATGCGCCAATGCGAGTAAAAATTTTATCAATATCACCGCAGGTAAAGTATTTCGCTGGAACATAACACCCAATATGCGCGAGTAACACCATTAACGCGGTTTGACGCATAAATGTACTTTTTCCTCCAGCATTGGGTCCTGTAATCATAAGCATTCGACGTTGCGTCGATAGTGTTAAATCATTCGGCACAAACGGCGTACTCGACACATTTTCAACAACTAAATGTCGCCCTGCTTGAATTTGAACACTGTTTTTATCAGTTAAAATGGGTTGCGACAAATTCAATTTTTCAGCACGTTCCGCAAAACAACTTAACACATCCAGTTCCGCCAACGCACTCGCACAACGTTGTAATTCAGGAACAGATAAACCAATAATTTCAAGCAATTGGTCGTACAAAAATTTTTCAAACGTTAAGGCTTTTTCGCGTGCGCTTAAAACCTTATCTTCAAAATTTTTCAATTCTTCGGTGATATAACGCTCCGCGCCTTTTAACGTTTGTTTGCGTCGATAATGTGCGGGGATTTTTTCCGCATGCAAATGCGAAATTTCAATGTAATAGCCGTGAATGCGGTTGTAGCTGACTTTTAAGGTGTTAATGCCTGTCGAAACACGCTCATGTTGTTCCATGTCGAGTAAAAATTGGTCGGCGTTTTGGCTTAAATCCCGCAGTTCATCAAGTTCTGCGTTATAACCGCCTGCAATCACCCCCCCGTCACGAATCAAAACAGGCGGATTATCGAAAATTGCTCTATGTAATAATTCAGCAGTGTCGGGTGAAATCGTGATTTGTTTTTGTATGTGTTGAATTTGTGGATTATCGTGCGTCGCTAAAAGCCGTTGTAATTGCGGTAACGCCGTCAAACTATCACGCAAGGTAATCAAATCGCGTGGACGTGCTGATTTTATGGCAACGAGAG
>JBASLW010000071.1:0-2305 GCA_049656545.1 Methylococcaceae bacterium | reverse complement strand
AATCAGACATAACAGGGCGTTTATTAGGTCGTTGTTCTAAATTACGATTTAACTGGGAAAGGGCAATGACAGGGACATTTAATTCTTTTGCCAACGCTTTCAAACCGCGTGAAATATCTGAAATTTGTTGAACACGATTATCACCACTCGATGGCGATTGCATCAATTGCAGATAATCAATCACTATTAAACCGAGTTGCCCATGTTCTTTTGCTAACCGTCTTGAACGCGCTCTAACTTCAGTTGGTGAAAGTGCTGCGCTGTCATCGATAAATAATTTTGTACTGTTTAACATCGTTAAAGCAGTTGTTAAACGAGGCCAATCGTTGTCA
Source organism: Methylococcaceae bacterium (assembly GCA_049656545.1). Taxonomy (GTDB): domain Bacteria; phylum Pseudomonadota; class Gammaproteobacteria; order Methylococcales; family Methylomonadaceae; genus UBA10906. The sequence continues at coordinate 1,973 of JBASLW010000071.1, read as the reverse complement.
TCTAAATCACCTGAACGAATACGTTGTTGTTCAATTCCACCGAGTGACGACATCATCCGCATCACAATCGCATCACCTGGCATTTCCATACTAAAAATAGCCACAGGTTTTTGATTTTTGATTGCAAAATTTTCAGCAATGTTTATTGCTACTGTTGTGTTATGAACCACTGTCATATCGTCTAATAAAAATAATTTATTTCCGTCAATTTCAAAACCGAAATATTCATCTTCACAATCCATTTCGACTGTAATTCCTGTTTGATTCCATGAACGATTACACGTCCAAAGTTTGGCTTTTTTGCGTTCAATTTTGACAGGAATTTCATCTACATTGCCAAAAAAACGAACGCGATAAACAGTCGATTCAAAATTGATTTCAGAAATCGTAGCTTGTTTTTCAATTAACGAGGTTCGATAGCCCAAACTGTCACATAAAAATTTAATTTGTGTTGCTAACGCTAAACTATTTTGCGTAATTTCATAACCGCCACACGCTTTGTCATAATGCCCATCGCTGTCGATTAAACCTGCTAATAATGCCAAACGATTAGCGTGTGAATTGATTAAAAATACTTGAGGAATGTGTTTGTTACCGATTAGATTTTGTTCTTTTAAAACAGAGGTTAAAGAATAGCGTTTTTTATAATCGCCACCTTGAATACCAGATGTAATGCCGAATAATGGACATTTTCCTTCGTTTTTTTGAATCGTTAGTTGCAAACCAAGTTCTTCAGCATATTGCAATAAAAATTCTTCAATTTCATCATCTTGTGAACTAATACGAACATCCTGCGTATTGCCATCTCCAAGCCATAATCCCAAAAAATACGGATTCAATGGCAAATTTTGTTCTGCAAAATCAACGGCGACTTTATAACCTTTGTAATTTGATTTGAATTTTTCTGAGGCGTTTAAATAATCCAATAACGGTAAATTTAAAATATCGCCGTTTTCGTGTTTGCCTTCGTTTCGGATGCGTTTCAAAGACAAAATGTGAGATTCATTAACGCGATAATCAATCGCTTTATTTTGGCGAATCCAATACATCATTTCACGTCCACGCGCTAACGATAAAACATGACGAGGCGTTGAATCATTGCCCATCAAACAATCACCAATTTCAATATCCTCAACGTTTTTAATTTCACCTGAATAAAGCAAAATTTTTGTGCCTTTTGCAAAACATTTTCCCATCGACGGTCTACCTGCCAAAATAACCAAATCCGCAGGTTGTAAGCCAGAAGTTAATGTATCTAAATCATCAAAACCTGTTGATGCACCTGTAATTGAACAATCCATTTCAGCGAGTAATTCAATTTTTTCAATCGTTTTTTTCGCTAAAGAACGAATGTTAATGAAACCACCTTCGGTACTTTTTTGGGTTTGTTCTGCGATTTTGAAAACTAATTGTTCGGCATTTTCGAGTAATTCTTGCGTGCTACGTCCTTCGGTTTGATGAACAGAATTTGCAATCGTTGTTCCTGCGCTAATCAATTGACGTAAAACGGATTTTTCACGCACGATATTGGCGTAAGCCTCAACATTTGTCGCGCAAGGTGTGTCTTTTGATAAAACAATTAAATACGCTAACCCCCCCACAACATCTAATTGCCCCAATGATTTGAGCGATTCTGACAACGTAATAATATCGAATGGAATTTGTTGCTCGGCTAATTGAGAAATTGTGCGAAAAATGAGTTTGTGCGAACGAAGATAAAAATCAACTTCTGAAAGTTTGTCCGCGACAACATCCCACGCGCTATTTTCAATAATCAATGACCCTAAAACAGATTGTTCTGCATGAATAGAATTGGGGGGAGATTTTAAAGCATCGAGAGCGGGATCGCGTTCAAGTAAATAACTTTCGGACATGGTTTCTCTTGGAGGAAAGGTCAAAGCAATACAGCGAAAAAAAGCGCGGTTTTCGTTAAACGACGCTTTATTATTTTCTCGTTTATTTTTATTTTTCTG
>JBASLW010000070.1:0-6573 GCA_049656545.1 Methylococcaceae bacterium | reverse complement strand
GAATAATGGCGCGGGCGGGAATTGATATTTTTGGAAGTTGATTACCATCAATTAACACTTCATCTGGTTGAATATGCAAACTTTCAACGGCTCGCCGCATCGCAAGTAATGTAGCTTGTAAAATGTTGATGTCGTCAATTTCTTCAACACTCGCTTGCGCGATTGACCAACTTAATGCGTATTTTTTGATTTTTTCGGATAGAAATTCGCGTTTTTTTTCGCTTAACGCTTTGGAATCGGCTAAACCGATAATGGGAAATTCAGGATTCAAAATAACAGCGGCGGCAAATACATTTCCTGCTAAACAACCACGTCCTGCTTCGTCAACGCCTGCAATTAACATCGAATTAACGCAAAATTCCGCGTGTCACATTGCGAAGAAAATTCACCATGTTCGACAACTCTTTGCTATCGCCCGCTAAATCTTCCATTTGCTCAATGGCATCTTCAAGACGCAGATTCATTTTGTAAATCATTTTGTAGGCTTTGCGAATTAGGCGAATATCGTCAGGTGAAATGCCATTACGTTCCATGCCTACAGAATTTATTCCATGCGGACACGTTGGACGACCACCTACCATCACAAAAGGTGGAATATCTTGGGTAATCGCACTGCCCATTGCGGAAAAACTGTATTGCCCTATTTGGGTAAATTGATGCACCAACGTAAAACCGCCTAAAATCGCATGACTATTCAAGCGTACATGACCAGCGAGTGACGCGCCATTTGCCATAATCACATGATCGCCAATGATGCAATCGTGCGCGACGTGCGTATAAGCCATAAACAAATTATCACTGCCGATTTTGGTCAAACTGTGATCTTGATGCGTACCTCGGTGCATTGAGGTGTATTCACGAATCACATTGCGATCACCAATTTCAAGGCGTGTAATTTCGTCTGCATACTTTTTGTCTTGGGGATTCTCACCAATTGAACAAAATTGATAAATATGATTATCTTTGCCAAGCGTGGTGTGACCTTTAACAACAACGTGCGATTCGACAATTGTTCCCGAATCAATTTTTACGTCTGCACCAATAATTGAAAACGCGCCAACTTGCACATCTTCAGCAAGTTCAGCGCGGGAATCTATAATCGCAGTAGGATGAATCAAGATTTTACTCAACAACAGCCGCACAACGAATTTCAGCACTTGCTACAAATTCGCCATCCACACTCGCATTACATTCAAATGCCCAAACATTACGTTTGCTTTTTACAAAACGTGCTTCGAGCATCAATTGATCGCCTGGTACAACAGGACGTTTGAATTTTGCCTTGTCGATGCCAACCAGGTAATAAATCATGCCTTTTAATTCTTCGCCTGCTGTTTCAGAGGCGAGTAACCCAGTCGTTTGCGCCATAGCTTCTAAAATCAACACGCCTGGCATAACAGGTTTTTGTGGAAAATGCCCTTGAAAAAAAGGCTCATTATAAGTGACATTTTTCACCCCTAATAACCTAACACCTGGCTCACATTCCACGACTTTATCCACGAGTAAAAATGGATAACGATGCGGGAGAAAGGCTTGAATTTGGAGAATATCTAACGTTATAGACATGATTTTAACTTCACTTTTTTTAGGTTATAAGAGGTTGCTTGAGCAGTTTTGAAGCCTGTCATTATTCAGGCATTGAGGTTAATTTTTGTTGAACTTGCGCGGTTACGTCAATTTGTTCGCTTGCGTAAATGACTCCGTCAGTTAAAAGCAAATCAAAACCTTGATCTTTCGCAATACCGCGAATAGCTTCAACGATACGGCGTTGTAACTTACCTAATTCTTCATTGCGACGCACGTTGAAATCTTCGCTAAATTCTTGTTGGGTACGTTTGAAATCGCGTTTTTTGTTCAACACGTCTTTTTCTAAATTTGCACGACCTGCTTCACCTAAAACCGCCGCGTCACGAGTCAAACGCTCTTCCATGTTTTGAATATCTTTTTGTTGTGAAACAAGTTGTTTATCGCGTGGCGAGAATTCTTGTTCTAAACGTTTTTTAGCTTTTTCCGCTTGTGGAGCTTTTTCAAGTACCGCTGGAATGTTTACAAAGCCCACTTTCAAATCAGCATAACTGATGTTTGCCGCAAAAATTAAGCCTAAAAATAACGCGATTTTGGTTTTCATAAAAATGGAATTCTCCGATGGAATCGTTTGAAATAAAAAAATAATGCTTAAATTATAAGTGATAAGCGCAACAAACTAAAAATAGTTTTAGAAGTTTTGTCCAAAGTTAAATTGGAAAATCTGTTTTTCGTCGCCCGTTGTAATGCCATTTATCGTTTGTAAGGAATTTGAATTTAATGGCTGTGCCGCACTGACTGATAATGCACCAAATGGTGACATCCATTCACCTGATATTCCTACAGAATACTTCATATTATTTACATTTAAACCATCACTTAACGAACCCGCGTCAAAGAATGTACCTAAACGTACGGATTTTGTTTCTGACATAAATGGAACAGGAAAAAATAGTTCGGCGTTGGCAATCACTTTCGTTGAACCACCGATTGAATAATTTTTGTAGCCGCACGGATTATTTGTTGCTGTTGAGGTGCAATTAACTCGGCTTTCACGAGGACCTAGCGTGTTATTTTTAAAACCACGCACTGAGCCAGTACCGCCTGCAAAATAGTTTTCAAAAAATGGCAATTCGTCCGTATCACCATAACCATCACCATAACCTGCTTCGCCATGCAAACGGAATGTCAAATCTTTTGCAATGGGGAAATACATTTGGTGTTTGTAATTCATTTTATAGTATTCCAAATCACTACCTGGAACCGTTGCTAACGCTGAAAAACGTTGTTGCCAACCACTTGTTGGAAAGATTGCACGGTTTAGAGTGTCATGTGTCCAACCAACAGAAGGTGCAAAAGTAAAATACGATTGTTGCTCTGCATTATTGTTGCCAGTCGAATTATTGCCACAATCCTTAATTGATTTACACATTAAAAAATTTCTAATTTGATCTGACGAATAGGCAGTCGTTTTAAGAGTTGTGTATTTACCGTCTAAATCAAAACGAATGCTGTCAAATTCATTGATGGGCAAACCAAAGTTGATGCCCGCATTTATAACATCTGTGTTGTAATTCGAGATGTTAATTGCACCTGCATTTCGACTTGAATAACCTAGGTTATAACCTTGACTTACGCCATCAACGGTGAAATATGGATTGTGAAAACCAAATTGATAACTGGTTAAATAATCACTGTTATTAAACGCTAGATTCACTCTTTTGCCTGAACCGAAAACGTTATCTTGTGAAATGTTAGCATTCAAAACAATCCCTTGAACCTGGGAATAACCAATCCCAGCCATTAAATTACCAGACGGTTTTTCAGTCACACTGTAATTCACATCGATTTCATCAGCAGTACCAGCAACGGGCGGCGTTTCTACACTCACATCTTCAAAATAACCTAAACGTTCCAAACGTGTTTTTGAACGTTCAATTTTGGAACTTGATGCCCATGCCGCTTCCATTTGACGCATTTCACGGCGCAACACTTCGTCACGAGTTTTTGTATTTCCTTTAATGTTGATTCGACGCACAGAAACCCGTTTTGCAGGGTCAACAAAAAAAGTCATATCCACCGTTTTTGTTGCTTCGTGAATTTCAGGAACCATGTTTACATTTGCAAACGCATAACCATCATCACCTAACCGATCAGAAATTGCTTTTGAGGTTTCAGTTGCACTTTTGCGTGAAAATACTTCGCCTGGGCCGACTTTCATGAGTTTAATTAACTCGTCAGCAGGAACAATTAAATTGCCTGCTAATTTAACTTTATCAAGTGTATAAACGTCACCTTCTTTGACGTTAATCGTAACGTAAATATCTTTTTTATCAGGTGTAATTGCAACTTGTGTGGAATCGATGTTGAAATTGATATAACCCCGATCTAAATAATAGGAACGTAATGTTTCTAAATCGGCAGATAATTTTTGTTTTGAGTATTGATCATCTTTTGTGTAAAAAGAAAGTAAATTAGATGTATTTAATTCGAGTTTTTTCAATAATTCAGCATCACCAAAAATACTATTCCCAACAATGTTAATTTCTTTAATTTTAGCAACGCGCCCTTCAGAAATTTTGATAAATACCGCAACACGATTTCGAGTTAAATCAGTAACTTCCGTTTTAATCGTTAAACCATATTTACCGTGACTGAGATATTGTCGATTCAATTCTTGTTCAACTTTATCAAGTAATTGACGATCAAAGGTTTTTCCTTCCGATAAACCAATTTTTTTAAGTGCTTTTTCTAAATCGTCTTTGCTTAAATCTTTATTTCCTTCAAAAATAATTTTCGCAATTGATGGGCGTTCAACCACATTCACAACTAAGGTTGAACCGTTGCGTTCAACAGAAATATCTTTAAAAAAACCTGTTTTGAATAGCGATTTAATTGCAGAATCTGTATTGTCTAAAGAAAAATGTTCACCGACAGTCACAGGTAAATAGTTATAAACTGTACCTTCTGAAATACGTTGCAAACCTTTAATTTTAATATCTCGAACAACAAATTCTTCACCTGCGTGAATCGATGGCGAAATCGCTAAACAAAGTAAAATGACGCTAGAGAGTTTTTTTAATTTCATAGACACAAATTTTGACGATTAAAAACAAATGACGGTTTAATTGCGACAAATTGTATCACAATAGAAAAAGGCATGAATCGAGTGATTCATGCCTTTTCAAAACTGAGTGTTAATCAAAAAATGATTAGTGTGCAGGTTTTACAACAAAGCCAGCTGATTTTTCAGCTGCTGATTTTTTGTCGTTCATTGCGCCACATGAACCTTCTTTCATGGCACCGTGCATTTCACCACATGCACCTTCTTTACCTTTCATCATCGCGCCGCATGAAGACTCCATGCCTTTTTTCATTTTATCGCCGTCCATCATGTCGCCGCATTTACCTTCAGCAGTTGCTTTTGCAGCAGAATCTGATTTTTTACCAGCGCATGCACCTTCTGGTGCTTTCGGTTTTTCCATTTTCATGCCAGCACCACACGCCATTTCGGCTTCGGCAACTTGCATATAACCTGATGATAATTCAGTTGCGCCAAACAAATTCGTTTCTGCATTAACAGCCGTTGCAGCAAAACCTGAAATTAACGCTGCGCCCATCGTTGCAGCAAACGGGGTAGAAAATTTTTTCATTATGCAAACTCCTAAAATTTAGATTGTTATTCTTTTTAAAACATCGACAGTAACGCATTGCAGATTCGTATTCATCATACCAAAATTGGCTAAATTTATCGCCGTTGCTTAATCTGTTCACTTAATTGGAAAACTGCCATTGCATACAATGGACTATGGTTGTAGCGAGTAATTACATAAAAATTTTGAAAACCTAGCCATAATTCGTCACCGTCTAGCTGTTCAAGTGCAACTAATTTCACATTTACATTTTCTGACATATTTTCAGTTGTACTAATGTTCATGCGTCTCAATTGTGCTAACGTTATATTAGGCTTTAAATCTTTATTTAAAATCGATTTATATCGATTTCCAACTGCATTAGCACGAACTGCAACCCTTTGCTCTCTTTGCCAACCATTTTTTTCAAAATAATTCGCAACACTCGCAATTGCATCGCGCGGATTTTTCCAAATATCACGATGTCCATCATGTTCAAAATCTTTCGCTAAAGAACGAAAACTACTTGGCATAAATTGCGGATAACCCATTGCACCAGCATAAGAACCTAACGGTTCTTGAGGATTCATATTTTCTTCACGACAAAGCAATAAAAATTGTTCAAGTTCACCTGTAAAAAATGGACTACGCTGTGGGTAAGCAAATGCTAACGTTACCAACGCATCTAAAACGCGATGATTTCCCATATTTTTACCGTAGCCTGTTTCGACGCCAATAATTGCTATGATAATTTCAGGTGCAACGCCAGTTTTAACTGAAATACCTTCTAATGCTTCGGCATTTTCACGCCAAAATTTCACACCATTTTCAATTCGTGTTTCGGTTAGAAAAATTTTTCGGTATTTATGCCAAGGCATCCCTTCAGACGGAGACGCAATGCGTTTCAAAATATCATCTTTAATAACGGCTGATTGCAATAATTGTGTTAATTCATATTCATTAAAATGATGCTTTGTTGCCATTTTTTGAACGAAATTTTTAACATTTTGATTGATTAAAAGCGGAGTTGTAGTTGTAGGGGAAATTATTTCAGGTAGTGTTGGTTTTGAAATTGGACGGTGTGGTTCAATTTGAATAGAAGGTACAATTTCTTTTGATTCTGGAATTGTTGTGATTTCACGTTCTGATGTTGTGCTACATGAAGTTAGATTTAACGCTAGCGCGACAGTCACAGCATGATAAAAATAGCATGAAAAATTTTTCATCGATTTTAATTCCGTAATGATTAAAAGCAAAAAAGCCCAAAATCATCAGACTTTGGGCTTAATCGTAAAAATAAGAGCTTGGCAATTCTCTACTTTCGCATGGCAAACTGCCACACTATCATCGACGCTAAGCGGTTTCACTTCCGAGTTCGGGATGGGATCGGGTGGTTCACGCTCGCTATGGTCACCAA
>JBASLW010000069.1:0-7187 GCA_049656545.1 Methylococcaceae bacterium | reverse complement strand
AAGCAGGGATTGTTGGAGGTACGGGTTATACAGGCGTTGAATTGCTACGCATTTTGGCATTGCATTCCGAAGTTGAAATTACCGCCGTAACGTCGCGTTCTGACGTTGGAATGCGTGTTGATGCGTTGTATCCGAATTTACGCGGTTATTTAGCCGATTTAACTTTTTGTTTGCCAACAATTGAATCTTTATCCAATTGCGACGTGGTTTTTTTTGCTACGCCAAACGGAACAGCGATGTTGATGGCAAAAGAGCTTTTAAATTTAGGCATTAAAGTCATTGATTTATCCGCTGATTTTAGATTGAAAGACGTTACAGAATGGGAAAAATGGTACGGAATGACGCACGCGAGTTCGGATTTAATCGAAAATGCGGTTTATGGTTTGCCAGAAATTCATCGTGAAAAATTGAAAGCGGCGAATTTAATTGCGTGTGCGGGTTGTTATCCAACGGCAGTGCAATTAGGATTTTTACCCTTGCTTGAAAAAGGTTGTGTTGATTTGAATTTAATCGCTGACGTGAAATCAGGCGTGAGCGGGGCAGGGCGCAAAGCTGAAATTGCGACGTTAATGAGTGAAACAGGCGAAAGTTTTAAAGCCTATGCGGTGAATGGACATCGGCATTTGCCAGAAATTACGCAAGGTTTAAGTACAATTGTAAATCAAGCTGTGAATTTAACGTTTGTGCCACATTTAACACCAATGATTCGCGGTATTCATGCGACTTTATACGCCAATTTAACGACTGAAATTAACAAAGAAGAATTGCAAGCTCTTTACGAAACACGTTACGCAAATGAAGAATTTGTTGATGTGTTGCCGTTTGGTTCACATCCTGATACGCGAAATGTGCGCGGCAGCAATCGTTGTCAAATTGCATTACATTTGCCACAAGGTGGAAAAACGCTGGTGATTTTGTCGGTGATTGATAATTTAGTGAAAGGCGCAGCTGGGCAGGCAGTGCAATCGATGAATTGTTGTTTTGGATTCGCTGAAAATCATGGTTTAAAAACAGTGGCGTTGTATCCTTGAAAATTTTGTTTCGTTTCGTTGCGATTGGAATGAATCGCAACGAAATCAGACCTCCACAACGTTTTAATGGCTTCGTTCTGAGTTAAGCAACGAAATTACCGATTTTGTTTCAGGACGTATTCCACGCCACAAGAAAAAGGCTTCAGCGGCTTGTTCAACTAACATGCCTAAACCATCTATACTTTTGCTGGCATTTTGTGAATGCCCCCAATGAACAAACGAAGTCGGTTGATTGCTATAACTTAAATCATAACAAATACCATGTTTTGCTAATAAATTAGCGGGTAAAGGGGGTAATTCATTCGTCAAACTTGCTGATGTTGCATTTAAAATTATGTCGAATTGTTCGCTGTCTAAATCTTCAAAGCTGCTACTTTTAAAACTGTGATTGAATTCCAAGGCAAGTGTTAAGGCTTTTTCAACGGTTCGATTTGCAATGACTAAGCAATCAGGGCGTTTATCGAGTAACGGCGAAATAATGCCGCGAGCTGCGCCACCCGCACCTAAAATCAAAATGCGTTTATTTTTTAATTCGATGTGATGATTGTGTGTTAAATCATTCACCAAACCGATTCCGTCCGTGTTATCGCCTAAAATTGAACCATCTGATTGCTTAATTAACGTATTAACGGCTTTAGCGGATTCAGCGCGTTCTGTTTTTGTATCGGCAAATTGCCATGCCAATTCTTTCAACGGCACAGTACAATTTAACCCCTTGCCGCCTTTTACAAAGAAGTCTGTTGCGGAGATAACAAAATTTTCAGGGTTCACTTCTTGTGCGAAATAATCTAAAGATTGATGTGTTTGTTCTGCAAAAAGTGTGTGGATGCGAGGTGATTTACTGTGCGAAATCGGTGAACCAAAAACGGCATAAGTATCAAGATTTTTCATAAAATTTATTTTTTGAAATTGAAAGTAATTAGTCTAGTCTAAAAACGGCATTCTATACATTGTGCAGCAAAGATTTTACAATAACAGTGAGTTTAGGTTTTACCTTAACTATTCACAATTTCCCCTCACTTACCGTGCTATTTCATGATTAAACAACTCATTGAATTTTTCCCCATTTTACTTTTTTTCATTGCTTTCAAATTTTATGATATTTACGTTGCGACGGCGGTTGTTATTGCCGCAACCATCTTACAAGTCGCGTTTTCATGGTTTAAATTTCGCAAAGTGGAAACTATGCAATGGATTACGTTGGTCTTGGTCGTTGTAATGGGGGGATTAACGTTGATTTTACATGATGAGCAATTCGTGAAATGGAAGTTGTCAATTATCGAATGGTTATTTGGCGGCGCGTTTTTAGGTAGTCAATTCATCGGTAAAAAAACGTTTATTGAACGCATGATGTCCGCTCAAATGACATTGCCATCAAAAGTTTGGAAAACCTTGAATTTGTGTTGGGCAGGCTTTTTTATTGGCGTAGGATGTTTGAACGTCTACGTTATGTTTCATTACAATACTGACGATTGGGTAACATTTAAAACCTTTGTTGTACCTGCTTTGATGGCAATTTTTGTTGTGTTACAAATGCTTTTTATCTACAAATACATTCCCGACAGCGAGTCTTAAAAAATGCTTTATGCCATTATCAGTGACGATGTTGCTGACAGTTTGCCCAAACGCCAATCCGCCCGCCCCGCGCATTTAGCCCGATTGCAAGTTTTGCAAGATACAGGACGTTTAATTTTAGCAGGGCCAAATCCTGCCATTGATTCTGAAAATCCAGGTGAAGCGGGTTTTACAGGCAGTTTGGTCGTTGCTGAATTTGTATCACTCGAAGATGCACAACAGTGGGCAAATACTGACCCTTACCTTGACGCAGGCGTTTATGCTCGCGTTGTTGTTAAACCTTTCAAACAAGTTTTTCCCTCATGAAAGAAACTATAGATTTAATTCGCCACAATTTAACCGTTGCTTTGAAACCCACCCTATTAGAAATTATCGATAATAGTGCCGCACATGCTGGTCATGCGGGTGCAAGACAAGGTGGCGGACATTACAATGTCACGATTGTCAGTGCTGATTTTGAAAAGAAAACCCTCGTTCAACGCCATCAACTTATTTATGCGGCGTTGGGTGATATGATGAAAAATGACATTCATGCTTTAGGCATCAATGCGCTAACTCCCACTGAAGAAAACAAAGGAAAAAACTAAAATGAAATTAAAATTACTCCCGTTATTGATTACAGGTCTCGTACTTGTTGGTTGTGATAAACCAGCAAACAATACTACGGCATCAGCAATTCCTGCTGCCCCTTCTGTCAACAAAGCGGATGCGGTCGCTTCTGTAAATGGTAAATTTATTCCAAAAACAGCATTGGAAGAATTGGAAAAAGAAATCGCAACACGCAGTCACGGTCAATCTTTTCCAAAAGAAAAATTAGTTGAAGAATTAGTGCAACGCGAATTGTTAATCCAAGATGCCACAGCTAAAAAATTGGATCAATCACCTGAATTCATCGCGCATTTGAATGATGCAAAAAAAGCCTTGTTATCACAAAGTGATTTACAAAACTTCATTGCTGCAAATCCTGTTACGGAAGCGGAAGTTAAAGCAGAATACGATAATAAAGTGGCAGCAGAAAAAGGCTTAGAATTCAAAGCACGCCATATTTTGGTCAAAACAGAAGCTGAAGCGCAAAAAATTATTGCAGATTTGGATAAAGGCGGTGATTTTGCAAAATTAGCGAATAAATTATCACTAGACGGTAAAGAATCACAAAATGGCGGCGATTTAGGTTGGTTCTTAGCGGCTCAAATGGTTGCACCATTTTCAGAAGCGGTAGCCGCATTAGAAAATGGTAAATACACCAAAACACCAGTGCAAACGCAATTCGGTTATCACGTTATTTTGCGTGAAGAGTCTCGTACACCAACGCCCCCCCCTTTGGAAGCCGTAAAAGACCAATTGATGCCATATTTACAACGTCAAAAAGTACAAGGTATGATTGAAGGCTTGCGTAAAGCCGCAAAAGTTGAAGTGTTAATTCCATTGACAGAAGAAAAACCAGCGGCGGCAGTTGCACCTGCAACCGTTGAATCTGTTCAGTCAACAGCAGCAGAACCTGCACCTGTTACCCAAGAAGCAACTCCAGCACCTGTTGCTGCTGAACCGACAAAATAATTTTCAGATTTTTTTGACAGCAATAAAAAAGGTTCAACACATTCTTGTGTTGAACCTTTTCATTTTTTACCAAAGTAAAACGTATAAAAAATTAAGCGTTACTTTTGCCAGCGCGTTTACGTTCGTTTTCAGTCAATAATTTTTTGCGTAAACGAATCGATTTCGGCGTAACTTCAACCAATTCGTCATCAGAAATGAATTCCAACGCTTGTTCAAGTGTTAATTTTTGAATTCTTGCCAAAACTAAACTTTCGTCCGTTCCCGATGCGCGAACGTTGGTTAACTGTTTCGGTTTGCAAGGATTCACACACAAATCGTTAGTGCGAGAATGCAAACCAACCAGCATTCCTTCATAAACTTCGTCGCCGTTCACAAGCAACAATTCGCCGCGTTCTTGCAATGGATGCAATGAATACGTTACGGCTTTACCTGCAATCATCGAAATCATTACGCCACGTTGACGTGAGCCAACATCGCCTGCTTTCATAGGACCATAATGGTCAAAAACGTGATAAAGCAAACCTGAACCTGAAGTTGCAGTCATAAATTCGGTTTGAAAACCAATCAAACCGCGCGACGGCATCATATATTCCAAACGAATACGACCTTTTCCATCTGGAACCATATTGGTTAAATCGCCTTTGCGATCGCCCAATTTTTCCATGATGGTACCTTGATGTTCTTCTTCAACTTCAATCGTCACCATTTCAAACGGTTCACATTTTTTGCCGTCGATTTCTTTCAAAATAACTTCTGGACGTGAAACGCCCATTTCAAAACCTTCACGACGCATATTTTCGATTAACACCGACAAATGCAATTCGCCACGACCTGAAACTTGAAATTTATCTGGATCCCCAGTGTCTTCAACGCGCAAAGCCACGTTATGTTGTAATTCTTTTTGCAAACGATCACGGATTTGACGAGTCGTTACAAATTTACCTTCGCGTCCTGCAAAGGGTGAATTATTGACTTGGAAAGTCATCGAAACCGTTGGTTCATCAACCGATAACGGAGTCATGATTTCAACTGCTTCTGGGCTACAAATTGTGTCGGAGATTTCTAATTTTTCAATCCCCGCAAACGCAATAATATCGCCCGCGCGTGCCTCTTGAACTTCCACACGTTCTAAACCGTGGAAACCATAAACTTGCAGCATTCTACCTTTACGTTCAACACCTTCGCGGTTGACGATAACAAGTTGTTGATTTGGTTTAATCACACCGCGTTGAATACGACCAATCCCGATAACGCCCGTGTAAGTGTTGTAATCAAGGCTAGTCACTTGCATTTGGAAAGGACCATCGATGTTCACAGGCGGTGGGCTTACTTTATCGATAATCGTTTGGAACAACGGTGTCATATCGCCGCCTGAAACAGTCGGTTCTAAGCCTGCATAACCGTTAATCGCTGACGCATAAACGATTGGAAAATCAAGTTGTTCATCGGTTGCACCTAAACGGTCAAATAAATCGAATGTTTGGTCAACAACCCAATCAGGACGCGCACCTGGGCGGTCAACTTTGTTGATAACGACAATCGGTTTTAAACCTAACGCAAAGGCTTTTTGGGTTACGAAACGGGTTTGTGGCATTGGACCATCAACCGCATCAACGAGTAATAATACTGAATCCACCATCGATAAAACACGTTCAACTTCACCGCCGAAGTCAGCGTGTCCTGGGGTGTCTACGATGTTGATGTGGTAGCCGTTCCAATCTAACGCGGTATTTTTTGCCAAAATGGTAATGCCGCGTTCTTTTTCAATGTCGTTGGAATCCATGACGCGCTCGGTCACTTTTGAATGCGCGGCAAAAGTTCCCGATTGTTGCAATAATTTATCCACAAGCGTGGTCTTTCCGTGGTCAACGTGGGCAATAATTGCAATGTTTCTTAGTTTTTCAATCACTTTTTGTACTCTTAGTTAAATAAAATTGGTTTGTCGCTATTTTAATTTCGGAATGTTTCAACTTTGTTGCCAAGGCAAACCCGCAACCCGCCAGCCGTTTAAATTTCCACGCTGTTTGTTTTCGTCTAACGCGCCTTCAAACCCTTCAGCAATGTTAATCAAATGTGTATAGCCTGATTGTTCAAGCAACACAGCGGCTTCCATCGAACGTTGTCCACTTCTGCACAACAATAAAATTGGCGTATTTGAATTCGTGACAACTTGACGAACGTGCGCGACAAAATTGGGATTGAATTGCCAATCAGGTGCTTCTTTCCAGGGAATATGAATCGCTTGCGGCGGATGTCCAACAAATAAATGTTCCATTTTTGTACGAACATCAATCAAAACAGCGTTTGGGTTTTGTTGCAAAAAATCCCACGTTTGTTGAGGATTTAAGTTTTCAATCATGGGAAAAATTCCAAAAGTTAAAATAATCTGCCGCTATTATCGCATTCATTGACGATTTTGGCGCGTCTAAGGCAGAAATTAACACTGAATTCTGCTATCTTTGCCGCTTTAAATAACTCGCTATCCTTACCATTTATGAACCTAATCACTACGCCTATTGCTGATTTATTGATTTTTGAACCGAAAGTTTTTGGCGATGCTCGCGGCTTTTTTTTAGAAAGTTTTAATCAAAAAACCTTTCAAAATTTAACAGGATTAGATGTCAATTTTGTTCAAGATAATCATTCACGTTCAAGCAAAAATGTGTTGCGTGGGTTGCATTATCAAATCCAAAACCCACAAGGAAAATTAGTGCGTGTTGTCAGCGGAAGCGTTTTTGATGTCGCGGTCGATTTGCGAAAAAGTTCACCCACATTTGGAAAATGGCACGGCGTTGAATTAAGCGGTGAAAATCATCGGCAATTTTGGATTCCCGCAGGATTTGCTCACGGTTTTGTTGTGTTATCTGAAACGGCTGATTTTTTGTATAAAACTACCGAGTATTACGCGCCACAATTTGAACGGTGTTTGCGTTGGAATGATGAAACAGTTGGCGTTGAATGGACTATTTCAAATCCGCTTTTATCTGCAAAAGATGAACAAGGTTTGTCGCTACAAGATGCAGA
>JBASLW010000068.1:0-3022 GCA_049656545.1 Methylococcaceae bacterium | reverse complement strand
ATTAGCTTTGAAAAACCCCACGTTGACCATGTAACGCTCAAGCCGCAATTCAGAGAAAAACTGTTTGCGGGAGGGCGGAATTTCTCAAGTATCGAAGAAGCACGGCAATTCGCAAAAGATTTACTTCACGCTTGCCAAAAAGCCGAAGAAATCAAACATCGTTTTGAATGCTTTGCAAATGATGAAAACGGACTGCTAAAAATCGTCGCCGAATACGAACATCAACACTAAATCTAATTCCGTCGAATTCGACGGAGTTTTTAACAACGAGGAATGAAATATGGATTGGAAAGCGTTATTCAAAGAAATCGAAAAAAGAATGCGGGAAAAAAATATGACGTATTTAAAGTTGGCAAAAAAGTTAAAAATAGACCCCGACATTACTTACGCATGGTTCACCAGATATTGCGAACCACGCAATGAAAAAACAATAAAAAGTTTGGTTTTAGCTTTGCGATTTTTAGATGTAGATATTAAAGAATTTTCTGATACAAAAACAATTGGCGGAAGAATTAAATGCCTTCGATTAAAAAAAGGCTTAACTGTATATAGCATGACTTTAAAGTTATCTGTGTCCAGTACAACTTATAATTATTGGGAAGCAGGAACTACTAAACAAATTAAAGATTGCCACATTACCGTCATAGCAAATGCTTTAGATTCAACTCCAGACTACATTGTGAATGGCGACAAAAAAGAACCTAAAAATGGTTTGGTCGATTTGTCGCAACCAAAAGTGCAAATGACATTTGAAGAAGCGATGCCTGTTGAAAATAAAAAGCCATTTGATTACTACTTTGATTTAAATAATGATTCTTGGGGCGATGTTATAGCGAGCTTAGAAGAAGTAGACGAATCAGTTAAAGAATTTGCAAGCCGCTTAATAATTTTAGAAGTTAAACACCCCCTCCCCCGTGCGGTTATTTCTTATTTATTATTGTAGCGCGTCGATAGAATACAGTTTATTATTGTGTTTCGTCGATAAACTACAATAAAACTTAATGAAAAGATTAACAAAAAATAGAATTGATATTATGCGTTGCTTATCAGGTGAGCATTATGATTGTGGATTACCTCCTTTTTCAGTAGGAACTATTCACTATATGCTTTATTTCTACGAGTACGATAGTGACGGCAACGGACACATGGCTAACATAAGCAAAGAGCGAAGAAAGACACAGCATAACCAAATTCGCAGAACGCTTGAAGAATTGGCAATGGAAGGCGTTGTTGTAATGAGCAGAGAATTAAATGATGTTCATCGTGACTTATTACCTTATTGGGAAAAGAAATATCAAATTGCTGAAATGGTTGAAGCGAATTACCTTGAGCAAGAAATAAAAGATATAGAATTTAGAATTTCACGCATCAATGGTGTTCAAATGTTTGGTGCAGTTTTTGATGCACGCGGTCTAACTAAATCCGATAAAAAGGAATTAACAGCTAAAGTAAAACGCTTAATTCAAAGAACACACCCCGATAAAATTAGCGGGAAAGAGCATCATTTTATAAAAATGAAAAAATACCTTGATGTGTTGCGTGAAACACCAACTAAATAGTAGTTTGTCGGTGGGCTACAATAATTAGGTTTGACAAACACAAACAGCGGGTGTAGTTTATCGCCATCAATCGCGGTTGCGGTTGTGCGGATTTCTTACCCGCTGAATAACATTACTACGCAATCAATCGCGTGAGCGATTTTTTTGTGTCTATCATTTTATGATGGGGTTTAGATTCGAGCCGTTAATTCGGGCTGGTTTTTTCGCGTAAGTGTTTCCAGTGGTAAGAAACTCGTTTTTAAACCCCGTCGCCAAAATATCGAACATTCTGACGACGGATAAAACTAACTTTTATTTGAGGTCATTATTATGTCACAAAATATCATCACCGCGTCATACAACAACGCAATCACCGTTTCATTCACAAACGACGCATGGTTCAACGCAACCGAAGTCGCAAAGCAATTCAATAAAGAAACAAAAGACTGGTTAAGACAGCGCGACAACGTTGAATATGTTGCAACGTTGGCTGATATGTTATCAGAAAGCAAAAGTGGTTTTCTGACACAATTCAAAGAAATCAGTAAGTTAGATGGCGAATCAGCAGCATCAAGAACAAAAATGCTAAACCTAATCAAACAAACTGAATTGGTAAAAACAAAAGGCGGTTCACCAGAAAATGGTGGCGGTTCATGGTTTCATCCAAAGTTAGCAATCGCATTCGCACGTTGGCTTGATGTTAAGTTTTCAATTTGGTGTGATATGCAAATCGAGAAGATTTTGAAAGGCGAGCCAGTTCAACGTGATTTCATTAACGAGCCGTTGAAGATTGCTCTTGCTACAAAAGAACAACGCGAGCCATTGGTTAAAGCAGTGCGTGGTTTAGTCATGACAGCAAAATCAAAAGGTCGCAATATCAGTTTTGAAGAAGCACATCAAATGGTGAATTTTTCAATCGGCATTACCAGCGTGGAAGAAATGACCGTTGAGATGATTCCGCAAGCCATTAAAAGTGTAGGAAATCTGCTAAAAACGATTGTATTTGAAGGTGAATATATCGCAAAAGGTGAGGCAGAACCGATACCAGATACACCAAAAACAATAAAAAAACCTGAAAAACCACTGACCTATCACGAATGGATTGATATTGTGAATCAAATGGAAGCCGCAAGTTTTAGGGTAGTTTCAAAGAAAAAATTTATTGAATTGCGCGAAGCAATCACAAAAGTTTTAGCTGAATTAGGATAAGTTATTTCGTGAAAAAAGCCGCACCGATTAAATTCAGTGCGGCTTTTTTGTGCGTGAAATTTAAACAGTTTTACTAATTTCGTTTAAAAAATTCAGTACAGCAACAACATTAAAATCGCAGTATTTACAAAATATCCGACGAGATACTGGAGACTGTAAGAACTTGTGTGTAAACAGTTAAAAGGTAGAAGGTAATCGATCTTCAAACCAAATCATAAACTGATTGATAGCCAAGTTCCAATCTTGCAAAGGCATAGACCAGTTTTTAGCAGCTT
>JBASLW010000067.1:0-50120 GCA_049656545.1 Methylococcaceae bacterium | reverse complement strand
TCCGCCTAAACGTAAAAAATCGGCATTGAGTAAAAAAACAATGACTATTTTGCAAGAAGTAGTCGGCGAAGATTTAGATAAAACAGAATTATTTGAAGCTGCTTTTTCAGCGACGGGAAAGCGTGTTGTGGTAAAAAGCCCTGATTATGCTGAACCGTTAGGTGGTAAACCAAGTGAAAGTTTTGGCAGTAAATTATTACGTTACGATGTGTATTTGAAAAATTAACAGGATTAAAAATCATGATTTTAGCAGGCGATATTGGTGGCACAAAAACACTTTTAGCGATTTTTGACGGTGAATTATGCGTGGCAAAACACCATTTTTTAAGTGCGGATTACCCAACTTTTCATGAATTATTAAACTCATTTTTAGCGTTAATTCCTGCCATTAAAATTCAAACGGTTTGTTTAGGCGTTGCTGGTCCTATTGTAAATGGCGATTGTGAAACCACAAATTTACCTTGGAATTTAAAATGCAACGAAATCCGTGAGCAACTCAATGCACAAAAAGTCACGTTACTTAATGATTTAGAAGCCGCCGCGTGGGGAATTTTATCGTTATCCGAAAGTGAATTTGTTAATTTGAATCCAAATGCAACATCACAAATTGGAAATTGTGCGGTTTTAGCAGCAGGAACAGGTTTAGGCGAAGCGATTATTTTTCACGATGGCGAAAAATATCATGTGATTGCAAATGAAGGCGGGCATTGTGATTTTGCGCCAACGGATGCACAACAAATTGCATTATTAGCATTTATGCAAACGCGGTTTTCTGAACACGTTAGTTATGAACGTTTAGTTTCAGGTGTTGGCATTGAAGCAATTTATAATTTTTTGGGCGGAATTGAAATCACAGAAAATGACGATAAAGCAGCTGTGATTGGTAAATCTGCTGTTGAAAATAGTGACGAATGTTGCGTGGCAACATTGAAATTATTTTCAAAAATTTACGGCGCAGAAGCAGGCAATTTAGCGTTGAAATGTTTGCCTTACGGCGGTGTTTATTTAGCGGGCGGCATTGCGGCGAAATGTTTGCCAATTTTGCAACAAGGCGATTTTTTGGAAGGTTTTTTAGCAAAAGGACGTTATCGCGGTGCATTAGAAAAAATCGCCATCAATGTTTGTATGCAACCTGAAGTGGGTTTATTCGGCGCATTACACTTCGCGCAAACGCGAAATTAAAAAATCACTAATTCGCTGTTCCAACCAATAAACGGGTTTAAAAGGATTTTTACCCGTCACAAATCCAACGTGACCGCCCTGCTCTGTAATTTCTAATTTCACAAAATCAGACAATTCGCCTGTTTTTGGAATGACTTCTTTTGTCATAAAAGGATCATCCATAGCATGAATAATCAATGTTGGGATAGCGATTGTTTTTAAAAATTGTCGTGAACTTGAACGGTTATAATAATCGTGAGCATTTTTAAAACCGTGCAACGTCGCAACCACACGTTCGTCATATTCCCAAAATGATTTTATTTTCGACAAATTTCCTAAATTTTTGAGCTTTTGTGCTTCGTTGTGAATAGCATTTTTTTCTAAATGGGCGTATTTATAAGCAATATAAGACTTTAATTCTCGTAATAAATTTGCACGATAAAATCGTGAAAAACCTGCATCCAATTTCGTCGCACATTCACTCAACACTAGCGGGACAGAAACCGCTGCTACCGCAAATAATGAAACGTTGTTACCTTGTTCCCCCAACCATTTCAGCAACACATTTCCGCCAAGTGAAAAACCTAATGCTGCTATTTTTGTATTCGGTTCACGTTCACGCAACGTTTTATACAAAAATTGTAAATCTTCCGTTTCACCTGAATGATAACAACGCGCTAAATTATTCGATTCGCCACTGCAACCGCGAAAATTTAACGCCACACTCCGAAAATTTTGTTTCAACAAAAGATGCTGAAAACCTTTAATATAGACGGATTGCGAACTTCCCGTTAAACCATGCAACAAAATTACGAGTGGCTTTTCATTCACTTCACCGCACCAATCAATATCTAAAAAATCGTTATCAGATGTGATTAAACGTTCACGATGCAAAATCGGCGTAACAACTTTGCGAAATAATGCGGGATAAAGGGTTTGTAAATGCGGATTTTTCAACCACCATGCGGCTTTAAACATAATTTTTCCTTTAAGCAGTGACAAATTTAAGTCCAATAATTAACAACAACACCGCTAAAATTGGGCGTAAAAAACGCTCTGGTAATTTCGCGCTCAAGAGGCTTCCCACCCAAATACCAGGCAATGAACCAATCAACAAACTGCCTAATAAAACAAAATCCACATTACCCAACATCCAATGTCCAAAACCTGCTACAGCCGTTAAAGGAATGGCATGAGCCAAATCTGTTCCGACGATTTTTACGGTCAACATTTTGGGATATAAAAATAATAAAACAATTGTTCCTAATGCGCCTGCACCGACTGATGTTAATGTCACCAAAACCCCCAAAATTGCACCTGTTAAAACGGTAGCGGGGATTTGCCAGCGATTAAAGCGTCCGCGTGCAATTTCATCAATTCTTTCATCTTGTGCTAATTCGGTTTCGGTTTCTTCTTCAATGTCTGAAATCGCAATGACATTAACTGCATTTTTTTGAGTCCGACGAATCAAAAGACTACGCACTAAAATAGACGCTGCCGTTAGCAATAAGGCAATGCCTAACGTGAGGGTAATCATACCAGTGGTTTCTTTGCCAATTTTGGCAAAATGATTGAGTGCAAATAAGGTTGCAATAGCAAATGGCAAACTACCTAGAGATAACCAGCGCACAATGCGCCAATCGACTGAACTGTGTTTGGTATGATGTACCCAAACGCCGCTTGTTTTCGTCAATGCTGCAAATAATAAATCTGTTCCGACAGCCGTTGCAGGTTTAAAGCCGAATAAAAAAACCAGTAACGGTGTCATTAACGATCCACCACCTACGCCTGTTAAACCAACCAAAACACCAACTAATAAACCTGAAACGATGTAACCACCGAGTAAATGCAAATCCATAAAATTCTCTTAAAATTGAAATCTAACTATTCGCTGCATCGTAGATAAATCAACTAAGAAAAGAAAATGCTATTTTTCGATTATGACATCTAAAAAAAAGATATGTTTTAAACGGTGTGTTCCTGACAAATTTTTTGGCTGTCTGATTCAGAAAGTGGTTGTTTTGTTAAGCCGCAAGTGAATCCATCGGTTGTTTGCGTAAAATACTGACAAGTTCGGCACAAACCAAAGGATTGTGATTGATTCGCTTTTTGCAATGCGAGTAGCGCATTTAAAAAACTATCTTCATGATTGATAAATTCATTTTGACTAAAAATTGCATTCGCATTTTCAAACAAATTCGCAGGACGCGCTTTTTCTAAAACCGCTTCACCTTGAGCAGATAATTTCAAATGCACAATCCGTTTGTCTTGTGTATCGGTGATTTTTTCAATGAATCCGTTTCGCTCTAAAAGTAAAACAGTTTGCGAAACCGTGCCGCGTGTCATTCCTAAATAATTTGCTAACGCGGCAGGCGTATCGCTGTAACGATTACAGCGTGAAACATAATCTAACACTTGTAAATGAACAGGTTGCAAACCTAATTCAGTACATTTTCGACGTTCTTCACTGCGAATTAACGCCACCATTCTTTCAATGGGCGCGTACACATCAATTGCCATAAATTTTAATTTTGAAACTCATAAATTTTGAATAGTTCAAGATTAGCATAAAAATCAAGCGCGAAAACACTTGGAGGAACATTTTCGCGCGTAACCCGTAATTAACTTTTGCCAGGCAACATTCCTACAGAACCTGGTTTAATACGTTTGCACGTCACCACAACATCTTCTAAATGACATTGTTTTTTGTCGCTCGCACCTGTTTTACAATCTGTGCAAACCAATTTTCCATTATCTTTTACCGCTTCAACGTGCCAGCCATAACCTTGCAATTGACAAAATCGTTTGCTGAATCTATCAACGGTGTAAGGTTTTGACGCATTTTCTTTTGCATCCTTTTCTGCGACGCAACTTGCTGAAGGAATTGTATTTGCCATCAAATCCCGATAAATGTATTCGGTTGCCATCGTGATATTGGAAGCAAAAACTAAACTTAACATCAATCCTATTTTTAATTTCATGACATTATCCTAATTCAAAACACGAATATTCATTAACGCAATTTCTTCGTCAAGTTGTTGTTTAATTGGCGCAAATTTTTCATCTTCACTTTGTTTGACAATCACAATAGTCGTGACAATCGCCAGTACAATTGCGCCAACGTAAAGCCAAAATTTGTCATTTTCTTCAATTTCTTGTTCGCTCATTTTCCTGCCCTTCATTATTATTTTTGTTTTTGAAATCTGAAATGCCATTTTTATTGTGGCGAATCGATACTATAAAAAGCCTCTTTGATTGTCAATTAAAATATCGAATCGCTATAGATTGAAAGATTCAACTAAAAACGCGCTATACTATTGATTCACTATCATTTGGAGGGAAAATCACATGAAAATAACAAAAAAAATTCTCACAACAGCCGTTTTAGCGGCGTTATCGTTTGGCGCAAATGCCGCTGACGAAAATCACAAAATGCACCAGCTTTATGAAGAAAATTGCGCGAGTTGCCACGGTAGCGACCACGGTGGTTATCTTGCGCCCGCCATTAACGCTGAAACCTTAAAAGGTCGCAGTCCAACGGCGTTACGCAGTTTAATTATGACGGGTAGTTTCGATACCTTGATGCCGCCATTTTTCGGCAAATTAAACGATGATGAAATTCGTGGTTTAGTGAAACATTTACAAGCTACGCCAAAACAACCCAATCCTGCGTGGACAATTGACGACATGAAGAAATCGTTGAAAGTCTTAAAAGATGAAAAATCGTTGCCTGATAAACCGATTTACAGCATCGACAGTATGGATAACATTATCGGTGTCGCGGCGCGTGGAAAATACGGACGTGGCGCAGGTTCAAAAGCGGTCTTCATCAACAGCGTGACGCATCAACAAATCGGTGAAGTTGCAACAGGAACAGCCGCGCATATTATTGAATTCAATCCTGCCAATCCGCGTTGGGCGTATGTAAAAACCGATACAGCTGAAATTTTCAAAGTTGATTTGTACACCATGCAAGCGGTTCGTAGTATTAAAACAGGTTTAAATGGTCCAGGAATTGGCGTGTCGCGTGATGGTAAATACATTATGGCGGGTTCGTTTGTGCCACATAACGCCGTAATTTTAAATGCCGATACACTCGAACCGTTGAAAACGTTTGAACTCGAAGGCATTGACCCAGATGGCAAACAAGTCAGTTCAGATTCAGGCATGGTTATCGGAACGCCGTTTGCGGATGTTTTTGCGATTGCGCTTGAAAATGCGGGGCAAGTTTGGGTGGTTGATTTAAAAGATGATTTCCCTGTTACAAGAATTACGAATGTCGGTCGTCATTTACACGATGCGTTCTTAACACATGGCGGCAAAAACTTAATGATTGCGTCTTATGATGACAGTATTGTCGCGGCGATTGATTTACAAGAACGCAAAATTATCAAAAAATTACCAGCGGGTTGTGTTCCACACGTTGGCGGTGGTTCAGCGGTAAAAGTTGACGGACGCACGTTAGGTTTTGGCACAAATTTTGGTGATTGCGACAAAATGGTGGTCAGCGTTTGGGATTTAGACAAAATGGAATTAGTGAAACAAGTTCCCGTTTCTGGCGGCACGGAATCGCCAGCGGCTCATGCAAATGCGCCTTATGTTGCAGTTGATATTATTTCAAAAGACAAACGCGCTCGTACCATTCAGTTAATCGACAAAAAAACTTTAGAAGTCGCTAAAACGCTTGATGTTGGCGGACACGCTTATTTCCCTGAATACAGCGCAGACGGTAAATTTCTGTATGTTAGCGCAGGTTATAACGGTGATGAAGTCGTGGTTTATGATTCAATCAACTTCAACAAAGTGGCTTCAATTGGCATGGAAAGTCCAGCGGGAATTTTCTCTCGTGGGCGTGTTAAATACATGACACGCGGTTTAGCTCCAGATGAAATGAAAGGGGCGAAATAATGAAACGCTTTTTTTTGATTTTTGGAATTGCTTTATTTTCGGTAAATAGTCATGCAGCAAGTATTTATGCAGGAAAAGCAAAAGTGGAAGCGGTTTGTTCACAATGTCATGGTTTAAAAGCCGCCGCAAAAGGCGCACCGTTTCCGCCATTATTTGAACGTGATTTTGAGTATTTGAAAATGGCGTTGCAACAATACCGCAATAAAACGCGCAAATCTGACATTATGAATGCGGTGACTGGTTCATTAACTGACGAAGATATTGATAATATCGCCGCGTATTACGACAATAAGCACTAATCCTGATTTTCAAAAAGGGCTTTGAAAAATTCAAGCCCTTTTTCATTTACTTTTCGAGTTACTGTGACTTATCCCACCATTTTAAATTCTCCCAAAACGTTAACGCATTTGGATTTGCTTGCAATGAAACAACGTGGAGAAAAAATTAGTTGTTTAACCGCTTACGATGCGAGTTTTAGCGCGTTGATTGATGCTGTTGGTTGTGATGTGATTTTAGTCGGTGATTCGCTTGGCATGGTAATTCAAGGCAATTCCACCACGTTGCCTGTCAAAATTGACGACATGATTTATCACACACGCTGCGTAACAAAAATGTGTCAGCGTACATTAGTTGTCGCTGATTTACCTTTCATGACTTACGACACACCTAAAAATGCAGCTAAAAATGCCGCGCGTTTAATTCAAGACGGTGGCGCACAAATGGTGAAATTAGAGGGCGCGAAAATTGAAATTATTGAATTTTTGGTTGCACAAGGAATTTCTATTTGTGGGCATTTAGGTTTATTACCGCAATTTATTCATCAACTCGGTGGTTATAAAGTACAAGGAAAACTCGTTGAAGCGGCTGAAAAATTACTCGCTGATGCGTTAGCTATTCAAAATTCAGGCGCGACAATGCTAATTTTAGAATGCGTCCCTGCTGATTTAGCAAAACAAATTACTGAAAAATTGACGATTCCTGTTATCGGAATTGGCGCAGGAAAATTTTGCGACGGGCAAGTTTTGGTTATCTACGATATGTTGGGAATCAGCACGGGAAAACGTCCACGATTTTCAAAAAATTTTCTTGCTGACACCAATTCGATTGAATCTGCGTTAAAAAATTATTCAAACGCCGTGAAAAATGGCGAATTTCCCACCGAAGAACACAGTTTTTAAATCATGCAAATTTTTACAACTATTTCAGAAATTCGCGCGTGGCGAAAAGAAAATCCGCGCGTCGCATTTGTACCAACAATGGGGAATTTACACGAAGGGCATTTGCAACTTGTCCGTGAAGCCAAAAAACACGCCGATAAAGTCATCGTGAGTATTTTTGTGAATCCCACACAATTTGGTGTGAATGAAGATTTTTCAACGTATCCAAGAACCGAAACGCACGATTGTGAATTATTAGAAAACGTAAATTGCGATGCCGTTTTTTTGCCAACAGTTGAAACGATTTATTCGCTAAATTCACAAACAACGGTGAGTGTTTCAACGGTTTCACAAAATTTTTGTGGTGCATCGAGAGTAGGACATTTTGATGGAGTGGCAACGGTGGTTTGTAAATTATTCAACATCGTTCAACCTGACGTAGCGTTATTTGGTTTAAAAGATTTTCAGCAATTCGCCGTGATTCAAACCATGGTGCGTGATTTACATTTGCCTGTTGAATTGATTGGTGTACCGACTGTTCGAGAATCTGACGGTTTAGCGATGAGTTCTCGGAATGGTTATTTGACTGAAAATGAACGACAAATCGCGCCACAACTTTACAAAACGTTGCAAAAAGCGCGTGAAAATCTTTCAACAAAAACCATTTCAGACGTTGAAAAATTAGCGATTTTAGAATTAGAACACGTTGGTTTTGTGGTTGATTATTTCAATGTGGCGCGACGTTCTGATTTGAAATTGGCGACTGAAAATGACGACGATTTGATTATTTTAGCCGCCGCAAAACTCGGCAAAACACGCTTGATTGATAATTTATGACGGATTCCCTTTTTTGGTACGACTATGAAACCACAGGTACAAATCCGCAAAAAGACCGCCCGTTGCAATTTGCAGGCGTGCGAACTGATTTGAATTTCAACATTATTGACGAGCCGATTTCGATTTTTTGTAAATTGAGTTTGGACACGTTGCCACATCCTGAAGCCTGTTTAATTACCAAAATTACGCCACAACTTGCGAATGAAAAAGGCGTAATTGAAGCGGAATTTGTGCGTCAAATTCATCAGCAATTTTCACAACCGAATACTTGCGTTTTAGGTTACAACTCGATTCGTTTTGATGACGAAGTGACACGCCACAGTTTTTATCGAAATTTTTACGATGCTTACGAACGTGAATGGAAAAATGGCAATTCACGTTGGGATTTGCTTGATGTTTTTCGCGCGGCGCAAGCGTTGCGTCCAGACGGTTTTAACTGGGTTTATGACGATGAACGCAAACCGATTTTTAAATTAGATCAGCTCACGGTTGCAAATCACATCCCGCACGGAAATGCTCACGACGCGCTTGCCGATGTTTATGCGTTGTTGTCGCTCGCGCATTTATTGAAACAAGCACAGCCGCGTTTATTTCAATTTTTGTTTGAACACCGCACCAAAACGCAAGCGGCAAAATTATTAAATGTCGGAAGTGGTGCGCCGTTGATTCATATTTCAGGAATGTATCCCGCTGCGCAAAATTGTTTAGCGATTGTGATGCCGTTGTGTGTACACCCGACGAATGCGAATGAAATTGTGGTTTATGATTTAAGCGTGAATCCTGAGCAGTTGCTGGAATTATCAACCGAAGAAATTAAACAACGCTTGTTTGTTGCAGCCGAAGATTTGCCTGAAAATGTGGCGCGAATTCCCTTAAAAACCGTTCATATCAATAAATGCCCTGTGCTTGCGCCGATGTCGGTTTTACGCGCAGACGATGCAAAACGTTTGGGAATTGATGTTGAACTGTGTTTAAAAAATGGTGAATTGTTAGCAAAAAATTTTTCACCGCTTTTTACAAATAAAATTTCGAGCGTTTTTAATTCACCTTATGAAAATACGCAAACGCCTGTTGATGTGGATTTAGCACTTTATAGCGGTGGCTTTTTTTCAGCTATTGATAAAAAAGCCATGACACAAATTCGTAAAACATCACCTGAAAAATTGGCAACACTTTCTTTTCATTATGATGATTTACGTTTACCTGAAATGTTATTTCGTTATCGAGCGCGAAATTATCCAAATACATTAACAACTGTTGAATGGGAAAAATGGCGGGCATTTTGTGTCGAAAAATTAAATAACGACACAAACATTTCGCTTAATGATTATTTACAACGTATTCAGGCTTTACAAAATCAAGGGAAGAATGTGGAATTATTGAAGTCATTGCTTGATTACGCAACCGAAAAAAAGTTGCAATTAGGTCTCAACCTACCTCTAGCAAAATAAAATAATCATATTCATCATTGAAAGAATCTAAAACTTTATGACCATTTATACGACACCAAGCGGGAATATCTTGTAAAACACCTGAATCGGTAGAAATCACTTCTAAAATATCGCCCGTTTTTAATTTTTTTACCATTTCTTGCGTGCGAATGACAGGCAAGGGGCAAAGCAAGCGACGTGCATTTAATGTGTATTTAGCGTTCATCAAATAACCGTGTTCATCAGTGTGCCGATGCTTTCAATTTCAATTTTGACTGTTTGTCCTGGTTTTAAATAACCGCGTGGTTTCATTTTAACGCCTACGCCACTTGGTGTTCCTGTCGAAATAACATCACCGACTTCAAGCGTCATAGCTTGAGATAAATAGGCAATCATTTCGTAACAATTAAACATCATGTAACAAGTATTTGAATTTTGCCTCAATTCATTATCAACCCATGTTTTTAAATTCAATGCGTGTGGATTTAGTATTTCATCCGTTGTCACAATCCAAGGTCCCATAGGTCCATGCGTGTCGAATGATTTTCCAATTGTCCATGTCGGCGTTCTAAATTGCCAATCACGCACCGTAACATCGTTGACAATCGTAAAACCTGCAATGACATCGTGCGCGTTTTCGACAGACACATTTTTGCATTTTTTGCCAATAACAAAAGCCAATTCGCCTTCGTAATCGACTTTTTCAGAAACGGGCGGAATTTGAATCGCGTCGCCTTGACCAATTACGCAACTACTTTGTTTGGTAAAAAACATCGGGTATTCAGGTTTTTCTAAACCCGTTTCGTCAACGTGGTCAGCGTAATTTAAGCCAATGCCCAAAAATTTTTTTGGACGTGGAATTGGCGCAAGTAATTTCACGTCTGCAAGTGGAATTCGGTTTTTTTCAGTCGCAATCAACAGCTGCATTTTGTGTAACGTGCTGTCGCCTTGTTCTAAAAATTCAATCATATCAATTGGCAAACTGGCATCTGCTAAACCGTCAACAATGTGATTTTCCAAAACTGCGCCTATGCGTGTTTGATTTTGATAAGTAAATGTTGCTAATTTCATAAATTGCTCCGTGCCTTTGCAATCGCCACTTTAATCGTTTCAGGTGCTGTGCCGCCAATATGTGAGCGTGCTGCAACGCTGCCTTCAAGCGATAAAACGTCAAAAACTTCTTCGCCAATGAGCGAAGAGAAGGTTTGCAATTCTGGAAGCGAAATTTCTGACAAATCTCTTTTAGTTTCAACACCCAAACGCACCGCTAAACCAACAATTTCATGCGCGTCACGGAACGCTAAACCTTTACGAACTAAGTAATCAGCCAAATCGGTTGCTGTGGCAAAACCTTGTTTTGCGGCACGATACATATTTTCTTTTTTCGCCACTAAATGCGGCACCATGTCTGCGTAAGCACGAAGGCAATTTAATAACGTATCTACGGTATCAAACAGCGGTTCTTTGTCTTCTTGATTATCTTTGTTGTACGCAAGCGGCTGACTTTTCATGAGCATCAAAAGTGCGACTAAATGCCCTGTGACACGTCCCGATTTTCCACGCACGAGTTCTGGCACATCAGGATTTTTCTTTTGCGGCATAATCGACGAACCCGTACAAAATGCGTCTGGAATATCAATAAAATCAAATTGCGCCGAAGCCCACAAAATCAATTCTTCTGAAAAACGCGACAAGTGCATCATCAAAATGCTGGCAGCGGCTGTAAATTCAATCGCAAAATCACGGTCGCTCACCGAATCTAGTGAATTCGCGGTTGGGTGCGAGAAACCGAGTAATTCTGCACTCAAATGTCTATCAATTGGGTAACTCGTTCCCGCCAATGCCGCCGCACCAAGTGGCGAAACGTTTAACCGTTTTGCACAATCTTTCAAGCGTTCAGCATCACGCGAAAGCATTTCAAACCATGCCATTAAATGATGACCAAAAACAATGGGTTGTGCGACTTGCAAATGCGTGAAACCTGGCATGATGGTTTCAGTGTGATTTTGCGCTAAATCTAAAATTGCAGTTTGCAACCGCTTCAATTCATTGCCAATTGTCGCAATTTCATCACGCAAATACAGTCGAATATCGGTTGCTACTTGATCATTTCGAGAGCGTCCTGTGTGCAGTTTTTTCCCAGAAATACCAATTAAATGCGTTAAACGCGCTTCGATATTCATGTGAACATCTTCTTGCTGAATCGACCATTCAAATTCACCACGTTCAATTTCGCCTTGAATTTGCGTCAAACCGCGAATGATTAAATCGCGTTCTTCTTGCGTTAAAACTCCAACTTCGCAAAGCATTTTTGCATGAGCCAGTGAGCCTTGAATATCTTGATTTGCCATACGTTTGTCGAAATCAACGGATGCGGTAAAAATTTCAACAAAAGCATCGGTAGCTTGCGCGAATCGTGCGCTGGAGAGTTTTTGAGAATTGATGTTCATATTTTGAAATAAAATGAGAGTTTAAAAAGGTTGGTAAAAGTCTAGCGATAAAACTTGAGGTTTAAAATGTGACAGATTGTCGCGCGACAATATGTCACATCAATTATTTGATTTGTAATTTAAAACTTGAGTTTTTTAGTGTCATTGGTATTTAACTATTTACCAAGCACCCTATTTCGTCCACTTTCAGCAAATGCTAAAACGTCTGCTACCGTTGCACTATCAAGATTTAACGCCTGTAAACTGGATGTTAAATGCTCCATCACAACATCATAATGCGTATCTTCTGGCATGAATTGCAAAAGATGACTGTGACTGTCGCAAAGCCATTTAGTGCTTGGATTATCTTGACCAATAATGTAACCAAAATAAGCTAACGCTGAATCAGGAAAACGCTCTTTATCTTTAAATCGTGCGAATGCCACCATAAAAAAATCTGTTAAAAATGGTTTAAGTTCTGCCTGATGAAAAATCGCCACTACTAATTTTTTTAACGTTTCGACTTGTTTATCTATTTCGGTGTCATTAAAAAAACGACTCACACGATAATCATCAAGTATTTTTTCATAAACACTTTCAACAAGCGCGTTCACTGCATTTTCACCGCCTAATCGTTGGTACAAATTTGACTCACTCATGACTATTTCCTCATCGTTTTTTGTAAAGTTAGAAAATTTCGGGTGAAAGTACCTTAAAAATCTATAATTTCAAGTTACTTAACAGTTTGTATTTTTAAACAAAAAATTTAAAGCTCGATTTCCAATCCATCAAATGCCACTTCAATTCCTTCTGAATCTAGCATTTTACGTTCGGGTGAATCATTATCCAAAATTGGATTGGTATTATTGATGTGAATTAGGATTTTACGCGCATTTTTAACATTTCTTAACACGTCAATCATGCCGCCTTCGCCAGATTGTGGTAAATGTCCAATTTCACGCGCGTGTTTATGGCTAATGCCTTTCGACACCATTTCGTCATCAGTCCAAAAAGTGCCATCTACCAACAAACAATCGACATTTTGCAATGCGTCCATAACGTGCGGTTCGATTTCGCCCAAACCTGGTGAATAAAATACTTTTTTGCCTGTCGAAATTTGCTCGATAATAACGCCGATATTGTCACCTTCATGCGGATCATGACGATGTGGAGAATACGGAGGAGCTTTACTTTTCAAGGCTTGCGTATAAAAACGCAAATCGGCAATTACTGGAATTTCAAAACTGCTGCCATCAACAGGAATATCGTGATGATTCACGGTGCAATAATCTTTGAGCATTGTGAAAAGTGGAAAACCTGTTGTTAAATCTTGTTTCACCATTTCTGAGCAGTAAATATCAAGCGGTTTGCCTTCGCGTAACATCAATAAACCTGTGGTGTGGTCGATTTGACTGTCAATCAACATAATCGCTTTGATGCCTGTATCACGAATGCCGTTTTGCGGTTGGATTGCGGGGAAGGCTTCGAGTTGAGCGCGAATATCGGGCGACGCATTAAACAGCAACCAGTTTTTATCATCTGTGCTGACGGCAATCGATGATTGTGTACGCGCTGAACCATTCATTTCACCACGTCGAATACGATGGCAGTTGTGACAATTACAATTCCATTGTGGAAAACCACCGCCCGCACCTGAACCTAAAACTCTAATTTTCATTGTGTGTAATCTCGTAAAAATAAAACGCGAAAAAAAAGGGGCGAATTGCCCCTTTTTCTTGATTTAAAACTCGTCAGAAATTAACGGTTGTAAATGTACATTGTAACTTCAAAACCGAAACGTAAATCTGTATAGCTTGGTGTTTCCCATTTCATAATCGTGACCTCTGAAAGTTTTTATAATTGATGTTTAGCTTGTCAAATCTAAGCTGGTTGCATTGTAAAAGGATTCTTTTTTTTACGCAACTTGCAGAAATCAGGCTGTCAAAACAAAAAATAACAGGATGATTGTAAATAACTTTATTAGTGAGCGATTTAACAAAATTAGATTAGATAACCATACAAAAAAACTAGCGCATATTACATAATCAAAATTTTTATCTTGCTTGCTTGCAAACCAATACAAACCTATAATCCGCCCTTTTTTTGTTGTCAGGCAAAAACTTATGACCAGTCACATTATGCCCACTTATGCGCGACTTGCCGTCACCTTCGAACGGGGTGAAGGTGCGTGGCTTTGGGACGAAAATTCGCAGCGTTATTTAGATGCACTTTCAGGGATTGCGGTTTGTAATTTAGGACACGCACACCCCGCCGTTCATGCTACGATTTGTGAGCAAAGCGCGAAGTTGCTACACACTTCAAATTTATACCAAATAAAAACACAAGAAAAACTCGCCGATAAATTGATTGAAATGAGCGGCATGAGCAACGTGTTTTTTAGCAATTCAGGTGCAGAAGCTAATGAAGCGGCAATTAAATTGGCGCGAAAATTCGGACATTCTAAAGGCATCGAAAAACCTGCCATTATCGTTGCAGAAAAAAGTTTTCACGGTCGCACGCTTGCAACATTAAGCGCGACAGGCAATGCGAAAATCCAACAAGGTTTTGAACCTCTGGTCGAAGGTTTTGTTCGTGTGCCGTACAACGACGTTGCCGCGATTAAATCTGTGCTTGCCGAAAATAAATCAATTGCTGCGATTTTGGTTGAACCTGTGCAAGGTGAAGGCGGTGTGAACATTCCTGCCTCTGATTATCTAAATAAAATCCGAGCATTGTGTGACCAACATGATGTTTTGATGATGCTCGATGAAATTCAAACGGGCATTGGACGCACAGGCAAATTTTTAGCTTTCCAACACAACGGCATTTTGCCTGACGTTTGTACGCTGGCAAAAGCACTTGGAAACGGCGTACCGATTGGCGCGTGTTTAGCAAGTGGCAAAGCGGCGGATATTTTCACTGCTGGCAATCACGGCTCAACCTTTGGCGGTAATCCATTAGCGTGCAGTGCGGCGTTAGCGGTTTTAAACACGTTAAGCGACAGCAGTTTAATTTCCGCCGCGACGATAAAAGGCAACGCAATTGCCGCGAAATTCAAAGAAAAATTACAAACTAATTCGCACATTTTTGAGATTCGTAATTTAGGTTTGATGATTGGCATTGAACTTGATAAACCTTGCGCCGCACTTGTTGGACAAGCGTTAGAACAAAAATTACTCATCAATGTCACACAAGACTCCGTAATTCGTTTATTACCGCCGCTCGTTATCGACGACAACCAAATAACCCAACTCGTTGACACGTTGTCAGCGTTAATCCAAGAGTTCACAAAATGAAACACCCCAGACATTTTATAAGTTTGCTAGATTTAACGAGTGATGAATTTCGCGCTTTGATTGAACGCGCAATTATGCTCAAACACGTCCGCGACCACGATTATCAGCCGCTCAAAGGACAAGTTTTAGGAATGATTTTTGAAAAATCGTCAACGCGCACGCGCGTTTCCTTTGAAACGGGTATGGCACATTTTGGTGGACACGCGCTATTTTTATCGCCACGCGATACGCAACTCGGACGCGGTGAGCCGATTGCAGACAGCGCGAAAGTGATTTCGCGAATGGTCGATTGCATTATGCTTCGCACGCACGCGCATGAAACCGTAACCAAGTTTGCTGAAAATTCGCGCGTTCCCGTGATTAACGGTTTGACAAACAAAGAGCATCCCTGTCAATTACTTGCCGATATGCAAACCTATTTTGAACATCGGGGCGACATTGGAGGAAAAACTGTAGCGTGGATTGGTGACGGCAATAATATGTGCCACTCTTACATTCATGCGGCGATGATTTTAGATTTCACTTTGCACATTGCGGCGCCAGAAGGTTATTTGCCTGACGCTGAAATTGTTGCAATGGGGGGCGAGCGCGTGAAATTTTTTGATACTCCTGTTGCAGCAGCAAAAGACGTTGATTTAATTGTCACCGACGTTTGGGCAAGCATGGGGCAAGAAGAAGAACAAAAATTGCGCGAAGTAGCGTTTAAAGATTATCAAGTTGATGCAAACGTGATGGCCGCAGCAAATCCCGATGCCTTATTTATGCACTGTTTGCCCGCGCATCGTGGCGAAGAAGTCAGCGCGGAAGTTATCGACGGAGCGCAAAGCGTGATTTTTGATGAAGCAGAAAATCGATTGCACGCACAAAAAGCCCTGCTAGAATTGTTGATGTGCGGAAACGCGAAAATTTCTTTACTCAATGATTAGTGAGCAATTTATGAAAAAGACGCTGTTTGCTTTGTTAATGCTGACCAGTTCGACAGTTATGAGCGCACCCAATGATATTGTGTATGTTGCCGATGATTACAATTTGACGCTGTGGAGTACATCGAATTACACAGGCAAAATTCAAGTTTTGCCAACAGGTTCGCCGCTCACAATTATCGGTGAACACGCGACAAGTAACGGTTTAATCAAAGTTAAAACCATCGACGGTACGGAAGGTTTCATTAAATTCAAATACGTTAAAAAAGAAGCACCAGAACACGATAGAGATGACATTTCGGCAAAAAATATCGCTGCGTTACAAGGACAAATTTCAAAATTAGAAGTCGAATTAAAAGCCGCAAAAGCCGTTGTTACGCCAGGCACAACACTTGAACAATCGCTTGCAACAGAACGAGATAAACTCAGCCGCGAATTAAACGAATTGAAAAAAATCTCAGGTAGCGCGGTACAACTAAAAACAGAACGTGATGAATTGCAAGAGCGTTACGTTGCCGTTGAGCGCGATTTGCAACAAGTCAAACTCGAAAATCAAGCCCTGCAAGATACAGCGAATCAAGATTGGTTTTTATACGGTGGAATGCTAGCGTTAGTGGGCGTTTTACTCGGTTTCATTTTGCCAAAACTCAGCTGGAAACGCAGTCGCGGTGGTTGGGATACTTATTAAACTTTACCCTTAAAAATAAAAACTCTTATGACAGATAACAAAAACACTCGCACCTTTTCTTCTCAAGTTGTTGACGGCATGGAACGTGCGCCAAGTCGCGCAATGTTGCACGCCGTTGGTTTTACAAACGAAGATTTCAAAAAACCACAAATTGGTGTGGCTTCAACGTGGAGCATGGTTACGCCGTGCAATATGCACATCAACAAACTCGCCGATGAAGTTGCAAAAGGCATAAATGGTGCAAACGGTAAAGCCGTTATTTTCAACACGATTACCATTTCTGACGGTATTTCGATGGGAACCGAAGGCATGAAATACTCGCTCGTTTCACGCGAAGTGATTGCCGATTCGATTGAAACGGTGATTGGTTGCCAAGGTTTCGACGGCGTGGTAGCAATCGGTGGTTGCGATAAAAATATGCCTGGTTGCATGATTGCGATTGCGCGTTTAAATCGCCCAGCGATTTTCGTTTATGGTGGCACAATTTTACCTGGTTGCCATAAAGACAAAAAACTCGACGTGGTTTCAGTGTTTGAAGCGGTTGGCGCACGCGCAAATAATAAAATTGATGATGCCGAATTAGCGGAAATCGAAGCAAAAGCGATTCCTGGTGCAGGTTCATGTGGTGGAATGTACACCGCAAACACTATGGCTTCAGCCATTGAAGCGTTAGGCATGAGTTTGCCAAATAGTTCAGCGCAAGCCGCCGTTTCAAATGATAAAAAACTCGATTGTGAACGTGCTGGCGCGGCGGTGTTAAATTTGCTTGAAAAAGAAATCTTGCCAAGCGACATCATGACTAAAAAAGCGTTTGAAAATGCGATTACCGTTGTAATTGCGCTCGGTGGTTCGACAAATGCGGTGTTGCACATTTTAGCGATGGCAAATGCGTCAAAAGTTGATATTACGCTTGATGATTTCACTCGTATTGGCAAACGTGTTCCGATGCTTGCAGATTTAAAACCAAGTGGTCGTTATCAAATGGCAGAACTCATTGAAATCGGCGGCATTCAGCCGCTCATGAAAATTTTGCTTGATAAAGGTTTGTTGCATGGCGATTGCTTAACCGTAACAGGTAAAACGATGGCTGAAAATTTAGCTGACGTGCAACCGTATCCAGCAGATCAGGATATGATTCACGACCTTGAACATCCAATTAAAAAAGACAGTCATTTAGTTGTACTTTACGGAAACTTAGCGTCAGAAGGTTCGGTTGCTAAAATCACAGGTAAAGAAGGCTTACTTTTCACTGGTAGCGCGAAAGTTTTCGATGCCGAAGAACAAGCGTTGCAAGCGATTTTAAACGGCGACATTGTGAAAGGCGACGTGATTGTCATTCGTTACGAAGGTCCAAAAGGTGGGCCTGGAATGCGCGAAATGTTATCGCCAACTTCTGCGATTATGGGAAAAGGTTTGGGCAAAGAAGTTGCGTTAATTACTGACGGACGTTTTTCAGGTGGTACGCATGGTTTTGTGGTCGGTCATATCACGCCAGAAGCGTATGTCGGTGGTGCATTAGCAATCGTTGAAAATGGCGATTCAATTACAATTGACGCTGAAACGAATCAACTCACATTGCACGTCAATGAACACGAAATAGCACGTCGTTTAGAAAAATGGCAACAACCTGCACCACGTTACACACGCGGCGTATTAGCGAAATATGCAAAACTTGTAAATTCTGCTTCGCTTGGCGCAGTTACCGATAACTAAAAATTTCTAGGCTCAAAAAATGTTTTTTTGAGCCTTTCTTTTTTGTGCAACATTTTGGAGTTTTATTTATGCTTCCAACCATTAAAGTTAAAGAAAATACGATAATTTTTAGAGAAGGTGGTTATGACAAAACAATGTTTATTGTTTTGGAAGGTAGCATCAGGATTTATATTGAACGAAATGAAGAAGAAATTGAATTGACTGTTATTAACAAATACAATTTTTTTGGTGAAATGGCACTTTATCGTAATCGCCCCCGCAGCGCATCTGCGAAAGCTATTACAGATGTACATTTGGTTGTGATTAAAAATCAAATGCAACTTGAACAATTTATTACACAAAATCCGCCATTTGCAGGAAAAATGATGGTCATTATGGGAAATCGTCTTGCGAATACAAACGATTTATTACTCGAAAAAATCGACGAATTAGATAAGTTAATTGAAAATACTGAGTCTGAAAATAAAGACGAACTCAGTATTAACAAAACTTATGAACCGTCTTTAATTATCAAACGTGGTTAATGCTGAAAATTGGACTTACTGGCGGAATGGGTTGTGGTAAATCCACTGTTTCAAATTTATTTACAGAATTACACATCCCAATTATTGATGCTGATGAGATTTCACATTCTTTAGTTCAAGCTGGAAAACCCGCGTTACAAAAAATTAAAACGGTTTTTGGTTCAGAAATTCTTTTAGAAAATGGTGAATTAAATCGTGCGGCATTAAAAATACAAATTTTTCAAAATTCAATTGCAAAAAAACAACTCGAAACAATTTTACACCCGTTAATTTTTCAAGAAATTACAACTCAACTCAATACAATTTCTAGTCATTATTGCATCGTCAGTATTCCATTATTATTTGAAACACACGCTGAATTTTTATTCGATAGAATTTTGGTAATTGATTGCGATGAAAAAACACAAATTGAACGTGTCCGAAAACGCGACAACTTATCACTAACAGAAATTCGAGCGATTTTAGCAACGCAAGTTTCTTCAGCATTTAGAAAAAAGAACGCACACGATATTATTGATAATTCAAAAAATAATGACCAACTTGCAGAGCAAGTTAAAAAATTGCACAATTTCTATATCTCTTTAAGTCATAATCAGGACGCGCTACCGCTGTGAACACCCCTATTAGTTACGAATTTCCACTCAACGAACGTATTCGCATTTTTATTCGCCTCGAACAACTTTTCCAACAATTTAACCATCATTTACAAAGCGTTTCGACGTTCGACAAACGCGCTGCAATCAGCGTTTTACTTGATATTGTCGCCATTTTCAAACGTAATGATTTGAAATCCGAAGTATTAAAAGAATTAGACAGACAAGCAAATGTATTAAACAAACTCGCCAGTAATCAAAATGAAAATGTAGACACACAAAAAATACAGGAATTACTCGCGCAACTTAATGAAATAAGCAAAAATTTGTACGCGACAACAGGAAAAATTGGAAATCACATTGCAGATAGTGATTTATTTCAAAGTATTACGCAACGCAGCACCATTCCTGGTGGAACATGTTCATTTGACTTACCTGAATTTCATTTTTGGTTAATGCAAGATGACGCGGTAAGTTTTGACGACTTAACACAATGGAGTCGCCCGTTTATGGCGATTTTTGAAGCCATTACTGTGATTTTAGAATTTATTCGTAATAGCCAAATCACAACCGAAGAAATCGCTCCAAGTGGTTTTTTTCAAATCACGTTAGACAGCAATTTCCCACAACAATTGCTTTGCGTAGATGTTGAAAAAAACCAACCGTATTTTGTCGAAATCAGCGGCGGAAAACACCGCTGCACTATTCGATTTATGCAACCATCGCGAGATAATCAACGTCCCAAACAATGTACTCAAAACGTGCC
The DNA here is from genome assembly GCA_049656545.1 of Methylococcaceae bacterium. GTDB lineage: Bacteria > Pseudomonadota > Gammaproteobacteria > Methylococcales > Methylomonadaceae > UBA10906. Next base: position 29,695 of record JBASLW010000067.1, on the reverse strand, counting down.
ATTTATTTTGACACGTTGTGTGATTTAAAAATTATCGAAAAAGGTTTCTTCTTCGGCGGGTGGTTCTGTTGTTGAATCGCCTGTATTCAAATCATCTGGAACGAAATAACCCGTTCCACTGCTACTTTCACAATTTGAAACGTGGGGTTCTGAACCTGAAATGTAAGGATATTGGCGATTTGAACAACCACCTGCAGCCATTTTGATATTATCAGGTGCAATCAAATTCACGGGTTGCGTCGAAATCTGTTTCATAATTGATAACCAAACAGGCAATGCGCCCGTCGCGCCTGTTAATCCCATTGGCTTATTATCATCACGTCCCACCCAAACTACAGACAAATAATCGCCCGAATAACCTGCAAACCAACTGTCTTTTGCATCATTTGTCGTTCCTGTTTTGCCAACTAAACCGTAATTTTTTGGAAAAACGTCGTAAGCCTTATGCCCTGTTCCTTCCGTCATCACTTCTTGCAACATCGTATTCACAATATACGTTGCCGCTGGGTCAAGCGTTTGTTTCACGATAAATGGATAACTTTGCAAGCGTTCACCTTTTGCCGAAACAACGGCGCGAATGGCTTTTAAACGTGTTAAAAATCCGTCACCCGCCAACGTTTGATACATTTGCGTAACATCCATCGGCGTAAGTTGTGCTGAACCTAATAAAAATGACGGAAACGATTCAACTTCACGATTTACCCCCATATTTCGCAACGTTTCAATAACATTATCCACACCAACATCCATGCCAATTCGCACGGTCGCTAAATTGTAAGAATGCGCTAACGCTTGATGCAAACTCACATTACCATGTTCTCGATGGTCATAATTTTTGGGAATCCACGCATCACTGCCTTTATTTGGCACAACAATTTCTGTATCACTGACTGACGTTGTAATCGTATATTTTTTCGGATTATTCAACGCCGTTAAATAAATCACAGGTTTAATCAATGAACCAATCGGACGAACAGCATCTAAGGCACGATTAAATCCCGATGAAATTACTTCTCGACCACTTGTCAACGCCGCAATTTCACCACTGTCACGACGAGTAATCACCGATGCCACTTCTAAATTATTGGTTGATTTTGGTAATTTTTCGAGTTGCACCACTTGCGTTTTAACGGTTTTTTCAAGTGTATCTTGAACGCGCGTGTCTAACGTTGTGAAAATGCTCAATCCTTCCGATGTTAAATCTTCTTCTCGGTATTCTTGGCTCAATTGGCGTTTTACTAAATCCAAAAAGTATGGATACGCATTCGCCGAGCGATTCACATTTGCAATTACGCCTAACGATTTAGCTTTTGCGTCAGATGCTTGTTTTGCGGTAATTGTGCCAGCGGTTGCCATTTCATCAAGAATTAAATTTCGACGATTTAACGCACGTTCAGGAGAACGACGCGGGTCATAATACGAAGGACCACGAACGAGCGAAACCAGTGAAACAACTTGATGTAATGGCAAATCTTTTAGCGTGCTGTTGAAATAAAATTCACTTGCCAAACCAAAACCATGCACGGAATTACTACCATTTTGTCCCAAATAAATTTCGTTCAAATAAGCTTCTAAAATTTCATTTTTGCTGTAACGGTATTCCAAAATTAACGCCATAAACGCTTCGTTAATTTTTCGTGTCAAACTGCGTTCTGAACTTAAATAAAAGTTTTTAACCAATTGTTGTGTAATGGTGCTGCCGCCTTGCACCATGCCACCTGCTTTCAAATTTGTTAGTATTGCCCGCGCAATACCTCGAAATGACAAACCAAAATGGTGATAAAAATCACGGTCTTCAGACGCTAATAACGCATCAATTAACGCTTTCGGCGCATCACTCAATTTGATTAAAACACGGTCTTCTTTAATGTGTGGATATAATGTGCCAATTTGTGCGGGGTCTAAGCGCAATAACGCCACATCCGTATTTTGTTTGTCTAAATCTGTAATGGTTTCAACAGTTGATTCGGTAAAATTTAAACGAATCAAACTACTTTCTTGTGGTGCGTCCCAAAAATTGAAAGGACGTGTTTTTAAAATAATTTGAGAGCCTTTTCTGACGTAAGTACCTTCGGCAGTCAACGCAGAATCAACGCGATAATGTAACGTTTTAAGTTGCGATTCAAATTGCGCGGCATTGATATTGTAACCAGCATAAATTTCTAACGGACTTGCATAAACTCTCGCGGGAATTGCCCAGCGTTTGCCTTCAAATTGTTTGCGGACGTTGTAATCTAAAACGCCTAAATAACCAAACAAGAAAAATCCACCAATTCCAAGTGCAACTAAAAATAAGCTACTAAACCAAGGAAAAGAAGACGGTTTTTTTTTGTTTCTACGATTACGAGAAGGTTGTTGATCGTAGCGGGAACTACTACGTTTTCTTATTTCTGACATAAGTAAGTACGATAATTCAAATTAACTAATTTTAACATTCTAGCAAATTCAACTGAAATGCGTCGCAAGGTGTAAGCAAATCGTGAATCCTACTATAATGCTCAAAATATTTATTTTTTTAACTTTTAGGATTTTTTAATGAATTCAAACGAATGGTTCACCGAGCAAATGCTATCAACAGGCACAGCATTTTCGCTCAAAATCAACTCAAAACTTCACGAAGAACAATCAAATTTTCAACATTTAGAAATTTACGACACGCAAACGTTTGGTAAATTGATGGTGATTGATGGTTGCACGATGGTTTCAACACGCGATAACTTTTTTTATCACGAAATGATGAGCCACCCTGCCCTGTTTTTACATCCAAATCCAAAACGTGTGTGGATTATCGGCGGTGGCGATTGCGGCACATTGCGCGAAGTTTTAAAACACAAAAATGTTGAAGAAGCCGTGCAAATCGACATTGATGAACGTGTCACCCGTTTAGCCGAAATTTATTTCCCCGAATTGTGCGAATCAAATGGCGATTCCCGCGCGGATTTGAAATTTATCGACGGCATTAAATTTTTAAAAGATGCTGCACCAAATTCGGTTGATTTAATTATTGTTGATAGCACAGACCCTGTTGGCGTTGCCGAAGGATTATTTGGCGAAGCATTTTATCGTGACTGCGTCGCGTGTTTGGCTGAAGACGGCATGTTGATTCAACAAAGTGAATCGGCGTTATTGCATTTAGATTTAATCAAAGACATGCGAGCAGCAATGAATACCGCAGGTTTCGCGCATCAACAAACGTTATTTTTCCCGCAATGTATTTATCCATCAGGCTGGTGGAGTGCAACGATTGCGAGCAAAAAAGAATTAACGTTCCGCGAGAATGATTGCGCGAATAAAGATTTTGAAACCATCTATTACAATCTCGACATTCACAACGCGGCGATGGCACAACCTGAATTTTTCAAAAAGGCGTTTGCGTAATCGATGCAGAATTTATCTACTTTTAAATTGATTGAACGCATCAGCACGCTAGTTCGGGCTGAAGAACGCAAAAAATACGCGGCATTAGGTCTGCAACCTATCCACATTCAAGTTCTGGACTATTTAAGTTCATGTAACAGTTACAGTAATACCGCCGTCGGCATTACAGAGTATTTTGGTTTAACAAAAGGCACTGTGTCACAAACGCTGCAAGTGTTAGAGCGCAAAGGCTATCTCGAAAAACAGATTGACGAAGAAGATGCTCGTGTCACGCATTTGTTATTATCTAAAAATGGTGAAGCGTTACTTGACGAAGCAAATCACGACGATATTTTTGAGCAAGCACAACAAGCCGTTTTGTCGAAACAATACGCGAGTTTGAACGATGCGTTAAAAATGACGCTTTTCACATTGCAAAAAGGTTGTGATGTGAAAAGCTTTGGTGGGTGTGATTCTTGCATCAATTTTAACTTTGCCGACAATCACTATATTTGCACCGAAACAAATTTGCCTGTTTGGCAAATTGAAACCCACAAAATTTGCCGCGAACATCGATTTGCGGCGTAACTTTTTAGAGAAATTTATGTTTGATACCAAAACAATTGACGAAATGGCAAGCAAATTGGCTGGCGTTTTGCCACCTGCATTGCATACCGTGAAAGAAGATTTAGAAAAAACCTTTAAAGCGATTTTGCAAAGTGCTTTAGGCAAAATGGATTTAGTCACCCGCGAAGAATTTGAAGTGCAAAAATTGGTACTGGCAAAAACTCGTGCGAATTTAGAAGCTCTTGAAAAACGTGTTGAAGCCTTAGAACCACAAAAAGCCGAGTAAATCCGATGGGATTAGCCGTCCTGTATTCTCGCGCACGTTCTGGCATTAACGCGCCACTTGTCACCGTTGAAGTTCACGTTGCAAATGGGCTGCCTGCGTTAAATATCGTCGGTTTGCCCGAAACTGCGGTGAAAGAAAGCAAAGACCGTGTGCGTGGCGCGATTCAAAACTGCCGTTTCGATTTTCCCGCACAACGCATTACGGTCAATCTTGCACCCGCCGATTTGCCCAAAGATGGCGGACGATTTGATTTAGCGATTGCGCTCGGAATTTTGGCAGCAAGTGGTCAGATTTCGAGTACGAATTTAGACCAATTTGAATGCGTCGGGGAATTATCGCTCGGCGGTGAATTACGCCCAATTCAAGGCGTTTTGCCAATTGCGATTGCGGCGCGAGATTGCAAACGACAGTTGATTTTACCCAAAGAAAACACGGCTGAAGCGGCACTCGTTAAAAATGTTGAAATTATTCCTGCCGCACATTTGCTTGAAGTTTGCGCTCATTTGAATGGTCGCGGATTGATTCAAACCACGTTTCAACAACCACAACCGACTGAATTAAAACACGATGTCGATTTTTCGGATGTTCACGGGCAATATCACGTTAAACGGGCGTTTGAAATTGCCGCCGCAGGCGCACACAACTTGTTAATGCTAGGACCTCCAGGAACGGGCAAATCAATGCTCGCGTGTCGAATGCCGACAATTTTACCGTCGCTCACCGAAGAACAAGCGCAAGAAACCGCCGCAATTGCTTCAATTAGCGATCAAGGTTTAGACGTGGCAAATTGGTTACGTCCACCTTATCGTGCGCCGCATCATACGGCTTCAGCGGCGGCATTGGTTGGTGGTGGCAGCAATCCCAAACCTGGTGAAATTTCACTTTCGCATCACGGCGCGTTGTTTTTAGATGAATTGCCCGAATTTGACCGAAAAGTGTTAGAAGTTTTGCGCGAACCGCTTGAAACAGGGCATATCACAATTTCCCGTGCGGCGCGGCAAGTCGATTTTCCTGCGCGTTTTCAACTCATTGCCGCGATGAATCCATGTCCATGTGGTTATTTGGGCGATGCGTCGGGGCGTTGTCATTGCACGTCTGAGCAAGTTGGACGTTATCGCGCGAAAATTTCAGGGCCTCTTTTAGACCGAATCGATATGCACCTTGAAGTACCTCGTGTGTCACATGAGGTTTTACGCAAAGGTTCACCCGATGGTGAAGAATCGAGCGCAACCATTCGAGCGCGTGTGATTGCGGCGCGAAATTTGGCGTTAGCGCGTGCAGGTAAAGCTAATGCGTTATTGTCCGCAAAAGAAGTGAAACAATTTTGTCTTTTGTCAGAAGCGAGTCATCGTTTATTAGACCAAGCAATGGAGCGTTTTGGATTATCAAATCGCGCCTATCATCGAATTTTGAAATTAGCACGCACGATTGCCGATTTAGCCGCTTCACCTGATATTGAAATTCAACATTTGAGCGAAGCAATTGGTTATCGAAAATTAGATAGAAAATCCTAAAAAGAACGTCAAAGTTATCTAAAGTTTGACGTTTTGCTTGCAAACAACAACTTTATCGCTATAATGTGCAGGGTAAGTTTTGAGGTGGACTGGCTGAGCGGTCGAAAGCAACGGTCTTGAAAACCGTCGAACCGAAAGGTTCCTGGGGTTCGAATCCCTAGTCCATCGCCAAAAACTTATTTCCCGATTTTAATTAGCTTTACCTTATAGTTCAATCTTCTGATTATTATCATTATCAACCTCGCTGAACCATTTTAAACGTGATTTTGTGTATTCATCTTTGCTAATTCTTCCATCTTTGTCTTCATCTAATTTGTCAAAAACACGTTGCCCTACTTCTACGGCAGAATCCGATGTTGTATGTGAATGCTCTGCATAGCGTTGTAAAAACTCAACTTTTTCAATTGATTCATCACTATCAATATCCATTGTTTTAAAACGTTCCTCAGCAGATTTCAAAAACTCCTCTTGCGTCACGATATGATCATTATTTTGATCAAATTTTTCAATCATATACGTTTTATTGGTAGATTCATCTGCGTGAACAACACCGCAAAATAAAACGGTTAACATCATAATTCTTCTCATCAATTCCCCCTCTTTATAATAATTTTAATTTTCAAATTTTATATCTACCAACGAGATATTTCTTAATGTTGATGGCGCACTTTTGCCATCGGTCGTCGAATCGTTGTGACTTAAACTAATTTTTAAGCGTAAATTATTTGGTGAATCCGAATTCGCTAACGCATCTTCTAATGAAATTTTGCCTTGCTCATAAAGGCATTGTAAATGGGAATCAAACGTTTGCATTCCTAAATTTTCCGATTTTTCCATCGCTTCTTTCAAACTATGAACTTCACCTTTTAGAATTAAATCGCTTACATAATGTGTATTTAACAAAATCTCAATTGCCGCTGTACGTTTATTATCAACGGTTGGAATAAGTCGTTGTGACACAAATGCTTTTAAATTCAATGATAAATCCATTAACAATTGTGAACGACGTTCTTCGGGGAAAAAGTTAATAATTCGATCGAGAGCTTGATTTGAATTATTTGCGTGCAACGTCGATAAACATAAATGTCCTGTTTCAGCAAACGCTAGCGCATGTTCCATAGTTTCGCGGCTACGAATTTCACCTATCAAAATCACATCAGGAGCTTGTCGCAATGTATTTTTTAACGCATCTTCATAACTCAATGTATCAACACCCACTTCACGTTGATTGACAAGTGATTTTTTATGAGAATGAATAAACTCAATTGGGTCTTCAATCGTAATAATATGACCTGACGCATTGCTATTTCGATAATCAATTAAACCCGCAAGAGAGGTTGATTTACCCGAACCTGTACCGCCAATAAACAAAATTAAACCACGTTTTTCCATAATGGTTTTTTTCAAAATCTGCGGTAATCCTAATTCATCCACATTGGGAATTTCCATTTTAATGTTCCGAATTACAAGCGAAATACTGTTACGTTGTCTAAAAATGTTCACTCGAAAACGCCCAATTCCTCGCTCTGAAATCGCTAAATTCATTTCGGGCTGATGTTCAAAAATCGTTTTTTGATCGTCATTCATTAAGCTATAAGCAATTTCTTCTAAACGTGGTGGCAATAATTTGATATTTTCGAGTGGTTTTAAGATTCCTTGAAATTTCGCAGCGGGGGGCGCACCTGCAGTTAAATATAAATCCGAACCATCATTTTTCGCCAAAATATGTAAATAGTCTTTGAATTCCATAATTTTTTGTTGTTTTAAAAGTAAAAATCACCATAAAGTTGTCGCATTCTACGCAAATTTCAACGCGAACGTACCGCCATAAAAGCGGATGCTTGCCTGCACTGATTTGTATATACTACTTAAATGCCGCGTATTACGCGGATTTGTCTGTTTTAAAACCTCCCTTTCTCACACACAGGATTACTTTATGAGTAGCACTTTTTTTTCAGATATTACGGGTCAAACAGATGTCGATCCAGCCGAAACTCAAGAATGGATTGAAGCACTGCAATCGGTTTTAGAAGCCGAAGGCAGCGAACGCGCCCATTTTTTAATTGAACGTTTAGTTGCCGTGACGCGCCACGCAGGTTTTGATATTCCATTTAGCGCGAATACCGCGTATCTCAATACGATTCCAGTCGAAAGACAATCACAATTCCCTGGTGATGCAACACTTGAACACCGCATTCGTTCTTATGTTCGTTGGAATGCGATGATGATGGTTTTGCGGGCGAATAAAGATACAAACGTCGGCGGACACATTGCGAGTTTTGCATCAGCAGCAACCTTATACGATGTCGGTTACAACCATTTTTGGCACGCACCTTCTGAAAAACACGGCGGCGATTTAATTTACACACAAGGACATTCTTCACCTGGTGAATACGCACGAGCATTTTTACTTGGTCGTTTTACACATGAACAAATGGATAACTTCCGCCAAGAAGTTGGTGGCAATGGTTTGTCGTCGTATCCGCATCCTTGGCTGATGCCTGAATTCTGGCAATTCCCAACCGTTTCAATGGGCTTAGGACCTATTTGTGCGATTTATCAAGCTCGTTTTATGCGTTATTTACGCGATCGTGGTTTGGTAAATACAGACGGACGCAAAGTCTGGGCATTCTTGGGCGACGGTGAAACCGACGAACCAGAATCACTCGGTGCAATCGGCATGGCTGGACGCGAAAATTTAGACAATTTGATTTTCGTGGTGAATTGTAATTTGCAACGTCTCGATGGTCCTGTGCGTGGCAATGGCAAAATCATTCAAGAACTCGAAAGCGAATTCCGTGGCGCGGGTTGGAATGTAATCAAATTAGTTTGGGGCAATCGTTGGGACAGCCTATTGGCACGCGACAAAGACGGTATTTTGGCTGCGCGAATGATGGAATGTGTTGATGGTGATTTCCAAACATTCAAAGCCAAAGATGGCGCGTATGTTCGTGAACATTTCTTTAATTCACCTGAATTAAAAGCGATGGTTTCGGATTGGTCTGACAAAGATATTTGGCAACTCAATCGTGGTGGTCACGACCCCTCAAAAATCTTCTCTGCTTTCCAAACGGCGGTAAATCACAAAGGTCAACCGACGGTCATTCTTGCCAAAACCATTAAAGGTTACGGCATGGGGTCATCGGGCGAAGCACAAAACACCTCGCATCAACAGAAAAAAATGAGTGACACGGATTTAAAACATATCCGCGATTTATACCAATTGCCTGTCACCGATGAACAATTACACGATTTGCCATATATCACGTTTGAAGAAGGCTCAAAAGAGCTAACTTATATGCGTGAACGTCGTGCTGCGTTGGGTGGTTATTTGCCAGCGCGTCGTCCAAAATCTGAATCACTCACTGTTCCAACATTAAACGATTTCAAAGCCTTGCTTGAAGCGAATGACAAAGAAGCCTCAACCACGATGGCGTTTGTGCGAATTTTGAACATTTTGGTCAAAGACAAAACTATCGGCAAACGAGTTGTACCGATTGTGCCAGATGAATCGCGTACTTTCGGGATGGAAGGCATGTTCCGTCAACTCGGCATTTGGTCACAAGTTGGGCAGTTGTACACGCCTCAAGATGCAGACCAATTGATGTTCTACAAAGAAGACAAACACGGTCAAGTTTTGCAAGAAGGCATTAACGAAGCAGGCGGTTTAGCAGATTGGATTGCAGCAGGAACAGCGTATTCAACCAGCAACACGCCGATGATTCCGTTTTATATTTTCTACTCGATGTTTGGTTTCCAACGTGTTGGCGATTTGATTTGGGCAGCAGCAGACCAACGTACACGCGGCTTCTTATTGGGTGGCACAGCAGGTCGTACAACGCTTAACGGTGAAGGTTTGCAACACGAAGATGGTCACAGTCATTTGATGTCTGCGACTGTTCCAAATTGTATTTCTTACGATCCAACTTATGCGTATGAAGTCGCCGTGATTATTCAAGACGGTTTGCGTCGTATGTATGCTGAACAAGAGGATGTTTTCTATTACTTAACAGTAATGAACGACAACTACACGCATCCAGCCATGCCAGAAGGCATTGAACAAGACATTTTGAAAGGGATGTATTGCTTCAAAAAAGGCGACCAAAATGCAAAATTACGGGTGAATTTATTAGGTTCAGGCGCAATTTTCCGTGAAGCTGAATTTGCCGCTGAATTATTACGCAACGATTGGGGCGTGGAAGCCGATTTGTGGAGTTGTCCAAGTTTCACCGAATTAGCGCGTGATGCTCAAACGTGTGAACGTTGGAATCGTTTGCATCCAACCGAAACACCAAAACAATCACACGTTAGCAAATTATTACCTAACGCAAACGTGCCAGTGATTGCCGCAACCGATTACATTCGTGCTTTTGCTGAACAAATTCGTAGTGAAATCAAAGCTCCTTACACCGTTTTAGGCACAGATGGTTTCGGGCGTTCTGATACCCGCGAACATTTACGCAGATTCTTTGAAGTTGACCGTTTCCATATCACCATTGCCGCGCTAAAAAGTTTGGCAGATAACGGACAATTTGAACTCGGCAAAGTCGAAGTAGCGATTGCGAAATACGGCATCTATGCTGATGTGAAAGCCCCTTGGTTGAAATAAGGAATACACCATGAGTACGACAGTTGAAATTAAAATCCCTGACATTGGCAATGTGCATGATGTTGACGTGGTGGCAGTTGAAATTCAAACGGGCGATGTGATATCCGTTGACCAAACCTTGATTACGCTTGAAACCGATAAAGCGAGTATGGACGTTCCTGCAACAGTTGGCGGAACAGTTCAACAAGTTCACATTAAAGTTGGCGACAAAGTGAACGAAGGTTCATTGATTGTGACGGTTTTGGTAAGTGACGAAGTGGCAACACCTGCAACTGTTGTAGAGGTTGCACCAACGCCTGTGCCAGTTGTTGAACAATCTAAAGCCGTTGAAGTTGCACCCGCACCAAAACCTGCACCTATTGCTGTTTCAGCACCAGTCATTGCAAAAGGCAAAGCTCACGCTTCACCAGCAGTTCGATTATTAGCGCGTGAATTGGGCGTTGATATTTCGCAAATCGCACAAGGAAACGGACGTAAAGGTCGGATTTTAAAAGATGACGTAAAAGCGTATGTCAAAAAAGCCTTAACTGAAGGCGTTACCGTCAAAGGTGGCGCGGCATTACCGAAAATTGCCGTGCCTGATTTCTCCGTTTTTGGCGAAATCGAAACGCAACCTTTAAGCAAAATTAACAAACTCACAGGTCAACACATGACCAGCGTGTGGCTCAATTTGCCGATGGTGACGTATCACGATGAAGCCGACATTACCGAAATGGAAGCCTTCCGTTTATCGCTCAATTCGCAGAAAAATGTGGAAGTGAAATTCACAGGGTTACTATTCATCATCAAAGCATTGGCGGCGGCGATGCAACAATTCCCGCGTTTCAATTCTTCGCTTTCAAGTGACGGCGAAAGTTTGATTTTCAAAAAATACTTAAACATCGGTATCGCAGTGGATACACCAAATGGTTTGGTTGTGCCTGTTTTGCGTGATATTCCAAATAAATCGCTCAAACAATTAGCCGCTGAACTTGGCGAAAAAAGTGAAAAAGCACGCGCTGGAAAATTAAGCGCAGGCGATATGCAAGGCGGTTGTATGAGTATTTCGAGTTTGGGCGGGATTGGTGGCAAAGCCTTTACGCCGATTGTGAACGCGCCAGAAGTGGCGATTTTAGGTGTGACAAAATCATCGATTCAGCCCGTTTGGAATGGAAAAGAATTTGAACCGCGTTTGATGTTGCCGCTTGATTTAACTTACGACCATCGCGTAATTGATGGCGCAGAAGGCGCACGGTTTATGGAAGCGTTGAAATACTATTTGAGCGACTTGCGTCGTTTGTTGGTTTAGGAGAACGGAATCATGAGTGAAAATTTACAAACAGAAGTTCTCATTTTAGGCGGTGGCCCAGGTGGTTATACGGCAGCATTTCGCGCGGCGGATTTAGGCAAAAGCGTTGTGCTAGTTGAGCGTTATGGCGTTTTGGGCGGTGTGTGTTTAAACGTTGGTTGTATTCCGTCAAAAGCTCTTTTGCATTTGGCGCATACGATTCACGAAGCCGAAGAATCTGAAAACTTCGGCGTGACCTTCGCAAAACCTGAACTCGACATCGACAAAATTCGGGCGTGGCGCATGAGCGTGACCAAAGGGCTGAATGATGGTTTAGGTGCGCTGGCTAAACAACGAAAAGTCACCGTCATTGCAGGCGTTGGTAGTTTTACGGGTGCAAATACGCTTGTTGTCGGCGATACAACTGTCACGTTTGAAAACGCGATTATTGCGGCTGGTTCGCAAGCGACTGAAATTCCTGTTTTCCCCAACGACGACCCACGCCTTTGGGATTCGAGCGACGCGCTGGCGTTGCCGTTTATTCCGAAAAAGCTGTTGATTGTCGGTGGTGGGATTATCGGGCTAGAAATGGCGACCGTTTATCACGCGCTGGGTTCTGAAATTCACGTTGTAGAATTGATGGAGCAAATTATTCCAGGTTGTGACAAAGATTTGGTTACGCCGCTATTCCGCAGAATCAAAAAACAGTACAAAAACATCTGGCTTGAAACCAAAGTAAGCGCGATTGAAGCGCAAACTGACGGTTTAAAAGTGTCATTTGAAGGCAAAGGTGCGCCTGAATCTGAATTGTTTGACGCGGTTTTAGTCGCGGTTGGACGTAGACCGAATGGTAAAAAAATCGGGGCTGAAAATGCGGGCGTGGCGGTTGATGATTACGGTTTTATTGCCGTTGATAAACAACAGCGCACCAACGTTTCAAACATTTTTGCGATTGGCGATATTGTCGGGCAACCGATGCTCGCGCATAAAGCGGTACACGAAGGCAAAATTGCTGCCGAAGTGATTGCGGGACATAAATCGCATTTCGACGCGCTGACGATTCCATCGGTGGCGTACACCGACCCTGAAATTGCGTGGATGGGTTTGACTGAAAATCAAGCCAAAGCGCAAGGCATCGAATACGAAAAAGGCGCGTTTCCTTGGGCGGCAAGTGGGCGTTCATTGAGTATGGGACGCAAAGAAGGCATGACCAAAATTTTGTCTGACAAAGAAACAGGGCGCATTTTAGGTGCGGGTTTTGTCGGGACGAATGCAGGGGAATTGCTTGCCGAAGCGGTTTTAGCGTTGGAAATGGGCGCAGATATGCAAGACATTAGTTTGACCATTCACGCGCATCCAACCTTGTCTGAAACCTTTGCTTTTGCCGCTGAAATGATTGAAGGCACGATTACGGATTTGTATGTAAAGAAGGGATAATTTTATGAAAAAATTGTTATGCGTTTTTATTTTAGCAATAATTTCTACACAACCAGCATATGCTGATGGCGAAAAAGTTGCTGCATTTGGTGCATACATGGGGGCAAGTGCTGCATACGGTGCAATTTATGCTAGTGGAGTAACAGGTCTGGGAGCTACTGGTGTTACATCTGGTTTAGCTGCAATTGGCAGCATTGTTGGAGGTGGAATGACTGCAGGATTGGTTGTCACTGCAGCAGCTCCAATTGCAGGCGGCGTGGCAGCTTACGGACTTTACAAATGGCTCAAAGACTAAAACACCGTTGCAGTCTTAAAGTGTGAATTGAAACCACGCCTTTAAATTTTTATTGGCGTGGTTTCGTTTTTTAACATTATGAATTTTTCAACATGAACACATTAAGTTATTCGGCTTTTGAAGCAAATTTGGCTCACACATTCGACCGTGTGAATGATGACCACGTTCCCATTTTAGTTACACGCCCAAATGGCAAACCTGCGGTGATTGTTTCGTTAGAAGATTTTAATGCTTACGAAGAAACCGCTTATTTAATGCGAAGCCCTAAAAATGCACAGCGTTTGAATCAAGCGATTGCTGAAATTGAAGCAGGACATTTTCAACAACACAACCTGATTGAACCATGATTTTGTCGTGGGCAGAAACGGCATGGGAAGATTATTTATATTGGCAAGCAACAGATAAAAAATTAGTTAAGCGAATTAACTTGCTGATTGCTGATATTTTACGGCATCCATTTACAGGTATTGGCGAACCTGAACCGTTAAAACATAATTGGTCGGGTTATTGGTCACGGCGAATCAATCTTGAACATCGGATTGTTTATAAAGTCGTAGAAAATAGCGTGATTATCGCGCAGTGTCGTTACCATTATTGAAACTTTTGAAGCAAACACGCGAGAGCAATTCAATATATCCTGCTTGCTAACACGAGCTTTTTTGTTAAGTGCTTATAAAATGATGACAAAATTCATCCTTTAAATAAATTCGGAGAAAAATTTATGAATTTACCGCGTATTGCCTTAACGTCTGGTGAACCCGCAGGTATTGGCGTGGATTTGTGTGTTCAACTCGCACAAACGTTGTTGCCCGCTTGTGAATTGATAGTTTTAGCCGATGCTGATTTATTGAAACAACGCGCTAAAGAACTAAATTTACCTTTAACATTGCATCATTTTGACCCAAGCAAACCACAAACGATGCTACCCAAAGGGCATTTAACAATTTTGCCCGTAACGTTAAAAGTACCTGTAGAAACAGGCGTTTTAAATTATGAAAACAGCAAATACGTTTTGGAACTGTTAGACCGTGCCACGCATGGTTGTTTGAACGGGGCATTTTCTGCAATGGTGACTGCACCTGTGCATAAAGGCGTGATTAACGAAGCAGGTTTTGCTTTCACAGGACACACCGAACACATTGCTCTACAAACAGGCGGACATCCTGTGATGATGTTGGCAACGGAAGGGTTGCGTGTAGCTTTGGTAACAACCCATTTACCCCTTTCACAAGTTAGCGCGGCGATTACAAAAGAAACACTCGAAAAAGTGATTCGGATTTTGCACAATGATTTAAAAACCCGTTTTCAGATTGAAAATTCTAAAATTCTTGTTTGTGGTTTAAATCCACACGCAGGTGAAAATGGTTATTTAGGACGTGAAGAAATCGACGTTATCAATCCAATTCTGGAAAAACTGCGTGCTGAAGGCATCAATTTAGAAGGTGCATTGCCTGCGGATACATTATTTACCCCTAAGTATTTACAAAATGCTGATGCGGTTTTAGCCATGTATCACGACCAAGGTTTGCCTGTTTTGAAACACAAAGGTTTTGGACGAGCCGTTAATATCACGTTGGGTTTGCCAATTATTCGCACATCGGTTGACCATGGCACAGCGTTAGATTTAGCAGGAACAGGTAAAGCCGATTTAGGCAGTTTGCAATATGCAGTGAAAACAGCCATTACAATGTGTTCGACAATTTAACCAAGGAAATAAAATGGGCTTACCGAATTACAAAAATGATTACATCACCGAGCAAGAATATCTCGACGATGAAAAAAATGCTGACGTTAAACATGAATACGCGGATGGTGAAATTTTTGCGATGGCAGGCGCAAAAAAAAATCATCAACGCTTAATTATGACACTTGCAAGCGCATGGCATTCGCACTTAAAAGGCACACCCTGCGAAGTGTTTAGTTCAGACGTAAAAGTTCGTGCTGATAACGGCAAAAAATACTTTTATCCCGATATTTTGGTCGTTTGCGAAAACGACGATAAAAATGATTATTACGCGGAATTCCCGCGCATTATTGTTGAAGTGTTATCAGATTCAACGCGCAAATATGACAAAACCTTTAAGCGTCAAATTTACCAAACCATTCCAACATTAGAAGAATACGTTTTAATTGAACAAGACCGCGTTGAAATTGAAGTTTGTAGCAGAGCAAGCGGTTGGCAATCGGCATTTTATTTTATCGACGATGAAATTACGTTTACGTCAATTGATTTGACGTTATCGGTTTTAGATATTTATCAGCGCGTTGAAAACGACGAAATGCGTGCTTTTCTTGCAACTCCACCTTCTGAAAAAAGCGATTCTTAAAATGGCACATCAAGCACGCAAACGATTTGGGCAAAATTTTTTACAAGACCAAAACATCATCAATAATATCATCGGCAATGCGATGATTCGTGAGGGGCAACATTGGGTTGAAATTGGCGCGGGACAAGGGGCATTGACAGAACCATTGCTCAAAAAAGTGACGCATTTAGATGTGGTTGAACTTGACCGCGATTTGGTTGCATGGCTCGAATATAAATTTGTAGCCCAAACCAATTTACAGATTCACAGCGCAGACGCATTACGTTTTGATTTTGCGGCACTTGCGCCAGAAGGTGAAAAACTGCACATCATTGGTAATTTGCCTTACAACATTTCTACGCCGTTGATGTTTCATTTACTTGAAACAACGGATTGCATTGCAGACATGATTTTTATGTTGCAAAAAGAAGTGGTGAATCGTATTTGCGCGAAACCAAATAACAATTCCTACGGACGTTTAAGCGTGATGATGCAGTATTATTGCGCGACAGAATGGTTGTTTGACGTGCCGCCAGAAAGTTTTAATCCTGTGCCAAAAGTCATGTCTGCAATGGTGCGATTAGTGCCACACATCACGCCGCCTTTTGAAGTCGATGATGTAAAAATGCTCGGAAAAATTGTCACCGAAGCGTTTTCACAACGTCGTAAAACATTACGAAATTCGTTAAAAAATTCATTATCCGAAGCTGAAATTTCTGAATTAGGCATTGATGCAAGTTTGCGAGCTGAAAATATCAGTTTGCGTGATTTTGCCTTAATGGCAAATGCGGTTAGTCGAAAAAATGTTATATGAAAAATAATGCGCTTTTATCACAACGCGATTTAGCGGTTTTATGGCATCCCTGTACACAAATGCACGACCACGAAAATTTTCCGCTAATTCCAATCAAATCAGGCAAAGGCGTTTGGCTGGAGGATTTTGATGGGAATCTTTATTTAGATGCAATTAGCTCGTGGTGGGTAAATTTGTTTGGGCATTCAAATCCAATTATTAACGCTGCGTTAAAAAATCAAATCGATACGCTTGAACACGTTATTTTTGCAGGTTTTACGCATGAAACAGGTATTCAACTTGCCGAAAAATTAGTTGAAATAACGCCCCCCCATTTATCGCGTTGTTTTTATGCTGATAACGGTTCTGCGGCAGTAGAAGTAGCGTTGAAAATGAGTTTTCATTATTGGCAAAATCAAGGTCAAACTCAAAAAACAAAATTTGTGACGCTCGAAAATAGTTATCATGGTGAAACCTTGGGAGCTTTAGCGGTTGGTGATGTGGCGTTATATAAAAAAACATATAAGCCCCTTCTAATGGATGTAATTACTGTGCCAAGTCCAGATTGTTATTTTCGAGAGGAAAGCGAAAATTGGGCAAATTATTCAACGCGCCAATTTGTGTATTTAGAAAAATTATTAGAACAAAATGCTCAAGAGGTTTGTGCAATCATTGTTGAACCACTTGTGCAATGTGCAGGTGGAATGCGAATGTATGATGCGGTTTATTTGAAATTATTGCGAGCCGCTTGCGACAAATACAATATCCATTTAATTGCAGATGAAATTGCTGTGGGTTTTGGACGTACAGGAACGTTATTTGCGTGTGAACAAGCTGGTATTTCACCCGATTTTTTGTGTTTATCCAAAGGTTTAACGGGCGGATATTTACCACTTTCAGCTGTTTTAACAACAGATGAAATTTACGCGGCTTTTTATGATGATTATTCAAAACTGACAGCATTTTTACATTCACATAGTTACACAGGAAATGCGCTCGCTTGCCGTGCAGCATTAGCAACGTTGAGCATTTTTGAAACACAAAATGTTGTTGGTGAAAATCAAATTTTAGCGGCGAAAATGGCAAAATTATCAGAACGATTTTTAAATCACCCAAACGTTGCTGAAGTTCGTCAAACAGGCATGATTCTCGCCATCGAATTAGTAAAAAACAAAATTACTCGTGAGCCATATCCTTGGCAAGAAAGACGTGGTTTGCAAATTCATCGTTACGCGCTGACAAAAGGTGTGTTGTTAAGACCGCTAGGAAACGTTATTTATTTTATGCCACCTTATGTCATCACAATTGATGAATTAACATTGATGTTTGAGGTAGCATGGCAAGCAATGATTCACGCTACAACAGACTAAGAATTTTTTTCATGCAACTCGTGATAGCTCCCCTGATGATAAATGAGCGGTTTTCCTTCTCGTACTTCACTAGTTTGAATTTCACCAATCACAATGTAATGAAATCCTGCGTGAATTTTTTGAACTAATTTGCAATCCAGTGACACCAAACTTTCATCTAAAAGTGGTGACCCTGTTACGTCGATATGCCAAGGATTTGTCGAAAATCGTTCTTCCATACTCGCGCCCCCTGCAAATTGACGCGCGGTTTTTTCTTGATTAACGGTTAAAAAATTCATCGCAAAACATTGACTTTCATCAATGCCTAAAACCGTTTCAGCATGGATATTTAAGCAGCATAAAATTTGAGCAAAATCTGCTGTCAAACAACTAAACGCACTTACCGTCATACCTTGCAAACCGTATGTTTTTGAATTCGTTGTAACAACACCAACGCCTTGTATCCAACATTGAATCGCTTGTTTAAATTGTGCGGGGTTAATCACGTTTTTTTCTCGCTAATTTTTTAGCCGCTTTTTCACCACGGATAATTTCAAGTTGTGCCATTTCAATTTCAATCATGGCAGGCGTTTCAAGCGTAACTTTGCCGATTGTCGTGGTGCGTAATTCGCCAATTAAAATTTTCGCCACTTGATCTAAATTGACTTTACCGCCTGATTTTAAACAACCGCGTTTTCTGCCAATAATTTCGAGTAATTCGGTTTCATTTTGCGGGACTGTTTCAAGTTGATAACGCTCTTTGACTAAATTAGGATAATCATGCAATAAAAATTCGGCTGTCCATGACGCAACATCTTCATGGGTAAACGCGGTATCTTTAATTGCCCCCGTTGCTGCTAAACGATAGCCGCTATTTTGATTTTCGATATTTCCCCACAGTACGCCAGGTGTATCAAATAAAACTAATCCATCACCTAAATCAATTCGTTGTTGATGTTTTGTTACAGCAGGTTCATCGCCTGTTTTAGCAATCGTGCGACCTGCAAGAATGTTAATAATTGTTGATTTTCCAACATTCGGAATTCCTGTAATCAAGGCGTGCAAAGGTTTTGAGCGACTTTCTAAACGTGGCACTAATTTATGACAAAGAGAATTGAGTTGTTTAATTTTGTCAATTTGATTCATTGCAACAGCTAAGGTTTTTACACCTTGTTCACGTTCGAGATATTCTTGCCATTCTTGCGTACGAGAATCATCAGCTAAATCGCATTTGCTCAACACTTTAATGCACGGTTTATCGCCGCGCAATTTCGCGAGCGCAGGATTTTGACTACTAAATGGGATTCGCGCGTCGATGATTTCAATCATTAAATCGATATGTTCCATTGCTGCTTTGATTTCGCGGCTGGCTTTGTGCATGTGTCCTGGATACCACTGAATAAGCATTTTTTTCCTTTAAATTAAAAAATGTGATTATCCATTTAAACACGGTTTTTGATGTTAATTGTCAAATTTGGCGGTTTTAAGAAACGATATTACAAAAACTAAATTTTTTATGACATATCAAATTTTAACTTGCTCTAAAAACGTTTAAAAATTTACGTTGAAATGTTTGAGATTTTGTATTCTAACAACCATTTAATTTCATCATCTGAATGATGCTGCTAATTGAGTAGCCATCCTTTTTATGGTGTAATAACGCGGTTTTACGCCTTTACACCCTTCTATTTTTACCTTCAAAAGTGAAACAGAAGATTCCTCTGCAACTTGCTTGGAGTTTGCTTCCACTATGCAATTTACAATAACAAAAGGGCTAGATATTCCTATCACGGGAAGTCCTAGCCAAACCATTGAAAACGGGAACGAGATTAAATCGGTCGCCGTTTTGGGGTCAGATTATGCGGGCATGAAACCCACCATGCTGGTCGCCGAAGGGGACAAGGTAAAACTTGGTCAACCTCTTTTTAGCGACAAAAAAAATCCTGGCGTTCATTTCACTTCACCTGCTAGCGGCGTTGTTAAAGCCATCAATCGCGGCGATAAACGGGTTTTACAATCTGTTGAAATTGAAATCAAAGGCAAAGACGAAGTCACCTTTGCTAAATACGATGCGGCTGAACTCGAAAACATCTCAGCGCAACAAATCAGAGATAATTTGATTGCTTCGGGTTTGTGGTCACTGATACGCACACGTCCTTACGGTAAAGTGCCTGCAATCGATAGTCATGCACATTCAATTTTTGTTACCGCAATCGATACTCGCCCGTTAGCAGCCGATCCAGCTGTGATTATTGCTGACCGTGCGGCGGATTTTGCGAACGGTTTAGAAATTGTTTCTAAACTCATCGAAGGCAAAGTCTACGTTTGTAAAGCAACAGGCACAGAAATTCCAACAAGCAACGCGCCTGTGACGATTGCTGAATTCGGTGGTGTTCATCCTGCTGGTTTGCCAAGCACACACATTCATTTCATTGATGCGGTCAATATCAATAAATTCGTGTGGCATTTGGATTATCAAGCGGTTATCGCAATCGGTGCATTGTTCACAACGGGTAAATTAAATGTTGAACGTGTGGTCGCGCTTTCAGGCCCAACTGTTAAAAATCCGCGTTTAGTTCGCACACGAGTTGGTGCGAATTTGAGCGATTTAACGGCTGGCGAATTGGCGAACGATTTAGAAAGTCGCGTGGTTTCAGGTTCAGTTCTTTACGGACACCAAGCACATGGCGCATTCGATTATTTAGGTGCATACCATTTGCAAGTTTCGGCTTTGCAAGAAGGTCGTGCGCGTGAATTATTCGGTTGGATTGTTGCGGGTAAAAATAAATACTCTGCAATGAATGTTTATACCTCAAGTGTGGACAAGAAAAATAATGGCTCACTTCCATTCTTAAACAAAAGTGAAGAACGTTTGTACCCGCTTACAACAGACAAAAACGGTAGTAATCGTGCAATCGTTCCCGTTGGTATTTATGAAGAATTGATGCCGATGGACATTTTAGCAACACCGTTGTTGAAATCACTCGTTATCGGTGATTCAGATCAAGCGCAATTACTCGGTTGTTTGGAACTCGACGAAGAAGATATGTCATTGTTCACATTTGCAGACCCAGGTAAGCACGATTTCGCGCCTGTGTTGCGTGCGAATTTAACCAAAATTGAGAAGGAGGGCTAAATGTCGGTGAGAAAGTTTTTAGACAATTTAGAACCACATTTTGCAAAAGGTAGCAAACTTGAACGCTATTACGGCTTGTATGAAATGGTCGATACGTTCATTTATACGCCCGCCGACGTGACACGCGGTAAAACGCACGTTCGTGACGGCAACGATTTAAAACGCACCATGACGTTCGTTGTAATTGCAACGTTCTTCTGTATTTTGATGGCAATGTATAACACAGGCTATCAAGCTAATTTAGCGATGGAAGCATTAGGCAAAACATCGATTGATAACTGGCGCAGTATTCCGATGATGATTTTTGGTTATAACACCATGAATCCATTGTCGAATTTTGCACACGGTGCATTGTATTTCTTACCGATTTACATCGTCACTTTAGCAGTCGGTGGCGTTTGGGAAGTTTTATTTGCAACCGTTCGTGGTCATGAAGTCAACGAAGGTTTCTTAGTTTCTTCAATGCTTTACACGTTAATTATGCCACCAGATATGCCTTTATGGCAGGTCGCATTGGGTATTTCTTTCGGTATTGTTATCGGTAAAGAAGTATTCGGTGGTACAGGTAAAAACTTCTTAAACCCAGCTTTGACAGGTCGTGCGTTTTTATATTTCGCATACCCTGCGTCAATTTCTGGCGATTCAGTTTGGGTAGCGGTTGACGGTTACACAGCGGCAACACCATTAGGTTTAGCGGCTGACGGCGGTTTAAGCGCAGTGACTGAACATTACAGCTGGTTTCAAACTTTCATGGGTTTTGAACCTGGTTGTTTGGGTGAAACCTCTGTATTCGCCATCATGATTGGTGCGGCATTCTTACTTTATACCCGCGTTGCGTCTTATCGCGTAATGGGTGGCGTATTTGCTGGCATGGTTGCGACTTCGTTGTTATTCAATGTTATCGGTAGCGACACTAACCACATGTTTGCCTTACCTTGGTACTGGCATTTAACCGTTGGTGGTTTCGCATTCGGTATGGTTTACATGGCAACTGACCCAGTAACCGCTGCAATGACCAACACAGGTCGTTGGGTATTCGGTGGATTAGTTGGCGGTATGACCGTGTTAATTCGCGTTGTGAATCCAGCGTTCCCAGAAGGCATTATGCTCGCCATTTTATTTTCCAACATGTTTGCACCGACGATTGATTACTTCGTCATTCAAGCGAATATCAGAAGAAGGATGAAACGTCATGCGTAAATGTGAAAAAATGCAAAAATGTTGCGAGAAACTTGAGCAATACGAGTCATATCGCAAATTCAAAGCCTATGCTGAAAAAGTTTTAGCGTTAGGCAATGACAGCTTAGAAAAAACTTTCGCGATTGCGATTTCATTATGTTTAGTTTGTGCGGTATTTGTTTCGATGGCAGCGGTCGCTTTAAAACCGCTTCAAGTCGGCAACAAAGAATACGACATGAAGAAAAACATTTTGGACGTAGCAGGTTTGTTACAAGAAAACACCGACATTGAAAAAGCGTTTGCTGAAAAAATCGAAGCGAAATTGGTGAATTTGGAAACAGGCGATTATGCCGATGGTAATGCTGATGCTTACGATCAACGTAAAGCAGCAAAAGACCCAGCGCAAAGCGTCACAATTTCTAAAGACAAAGATATTGCTCACATTCGTTTCAAAGCGAAATTAGCAAAAGTCTATTTAGTGAAAGAAGGCGGGGCGACCAAATCAATCATTTTGCCAATCAACGGTTATGGTTTGTGGTCAACACTTTATGGATTCTTATCAGTTGAAGCAGATGGACAAACTGTTCAAAGCATCAACTTCTACGACCAAGCAGAAACACCAGGACTCGGCGGTGAAGTCGTGAATCCAAACTGGCGTGCGCTTTGGAAAGGCAAAAAAATCTATGCTGAAACCGAACAAGCCTCTTCTGAAAAAGGTTCATTGGGTGAAGCTGGCGTAGGCGAACCTGCGTTAAGTTTGATTAAAGGCACAGTTGATTCAAGCAAAGCGGGTTCACAATACCAAGTGGATGGTTTAGCAGGTGCGACTTTAACCAGTACAGGCGTAACTAACTTAGTCAGATATTGGACAAGTAAAGAAGGTTTCGCGCCTTATTTGGCGAAAGTCAGAACGGTTAAAGGAGCAAAATCATGAGCGAAATTTTAAATGATGAAACAAAAAAAGTTCTCGTTGAGCCATTAGTTGAGAACAACCCGATTACTTTGCAAGTATTGGGAATTTGTTCGGCTCTTGCGGTAACGTCACAAATGTCAACGTCGTTAATTATGGCGTTAGCGTTGACGATGGTAACAGCGTGTTCAAGCGCGGCAATTGCGGCAATTCGTAATCACATTCCGAGCAGCATTCGTATCATCGTGCAGATGATTATTATTGCGTCGCTAGTTATCGTGGTTGACCAGTTATTGAAAGCGTTTGCTTACGAAATCAGCAAACAATTATCGGTTTTCGTTGGTTTGATTATCACCAACTGTATCGTTATGGGGCGTGCTGAAGCGTATGCGATGAAAAACCCACCGCTCGAAAGTTTTATCGACGGTATTGGTAACGGTTTGGGCTACAGTTTGATTTTGGTTATCGTGGCGTTTTTCCGCGAAATTTTTGGTTCAGGCAAATTGCTTGGTTTTGAAGTTTTGAAATTAACCAAAGACGGCGGCTGGTACGATCCAAACGGTTTGATGTTGTTGCCACCAAGTGCGTTTTTCATTATCGGCTTAATTATTTGGGCGATTCGTGAATGGAAACCAAAACAACGTGAAGCCATCGAATTCAAAATCATGTCGATTTCACACGGCGAGCATGGAGGACATCACTAATGGAAAACTATATCAGTTTATTTGTTAAAGCGATTTTCATTGAAAACTTGGCGTTATCGTTCTTTTTGGGAATGTGTACGTTTATCGCTGTGTCGAAAAAAGTTTCGACCGCGATGGGTTTAGGGGTTGCGGTAATGGTGGTGCAATCCATCACCGTTCCTGCAAACAACCTCGTTTATCACACTCTTTTAAAAGAAGACGCGCTTGCGTGGCTTGGCATTAAAGGCGTGGATTTGAGCTTTTTAGCGTTGCTTGCCTGTATCGGTATGATTGCGGCGTTGGTACAAATTTTGGAAATGATTTTAGATAAATTTTTCCCAGCGTTGTATCAAGCACTCGGTATCTTTTTACCATTGATTACCGTGAACTGCGCGATTTTGGGCGGTAGCTTGTTCATGATTGAACGTGATTACAACTTCGGCGAATCTGTCACTTACGGTATCGGCAGTGGCTTTGGTTGGGCGTTAGCAATTACGGTTATGGCTGGCGTGCGCGAAAAATTGAAATACAGTGATATTCCAGCCGCTCTGCAAGGTTTGGGCATCACGTTTATTACAGCGGGTCTGATGTCTTTGGGCTTCATGGCTTTCTCAGGCATTCAACTCTAGGAAGGTAACGTCATGCTGGAAATTATTTTAGGGATTATCATCTTCACGGGTTTTGTTATCGCGTTAGTCTTTGTGATTATCGGCGCGAAAAAGAAACTTGTGGCGGAAGGTGATGTTGAAATTGTTATCAATGATGAGAAAACAATTCATGTCCCGTCAGGTTCAAAATTATTAAACGCGCTTTCTGATAACGGCTTGTTCGTTTCATCAGCGTGTGGCGGTGGTGGTACTTGTGGTCAATGTAAAGTGAAAGTCCATTCAGGCGGCGGCGATATTTTGCCAACAGAATTAAGCCACATTACCAAACGTGAAGCAGCGCATGGTGAGCGTTTATCGTGCCAAGTGTCAGTAAAAAGCAACATGATTGTTGAAGTCGAAGACAGCGTTTTCGGTGTGAAAAAATGGGAATGTACCGTTAAGTCAAACGACAACGTGGCAACATTCATCAAAGAATTGGTGTTGTCATTGCCTGAAGGCGAAGAAATTAAATATCGCGCGGGTGGTTACATTCAAATCGAATGTCCTGAACACGTTGCGAAATACAGTGATTTTGAAGTCGCTGAACGTTTCCGTGATGATTGGGATAAATGGAATTTGTGGCAATACGTTTCAACGGTGAAAGAACCAACTTTGCGTGCGTATTCAATGGCTTCTTATCCAGAAGAAAAAGAAATCATGTTGAACGTGCGTATTGCAACGCCACCAAAACCAGAATTGCCACCAGGTATCATGTCATCGTTCATTTTCAACTTGAAACCAGGTGATAAATGTATCGTGTCAGGCCCTTATGGCGAGTTTTATGCGCGTGAAACAGAAGCCGAAATGGTATTTGTCGGCGGTGGTGCTGGTATGGCTCCAATGCGTTCACACATTTTCGACCAACTCCGTCGGTTGAAATCAAAACGCAAAATGACCTTCTGGTATGGTGCGCGTAGCAAACGCGAAATGTTCTATGTGGAAGATTTCGATATGTTGGCTCGTGAAAATCCAAACTTCACTTGGCATTGTGCGTTGTCTGATCCGTTGCCAGAAGATGAATGGACGGGTTACACAGGCTTTATTCACAATGTATTAGAAGCAGAATTCATTAAGAAACATCCTGCGCCTGAAGATTGTGAGTTCTACATGTGTGGGCCTCCAATCATGAATACGTCAGTTATCAACATGTTGATTAACAACGGCGTTGAACTTGAAAACATTATGTTAGATGATTTTGGCGGTTAGTTTTTCGCTGAGTTAAGCACAAAAAAGCCCCAATTTGTATTCATGCAAATTGGGGCTTTTGATTGCTGCAAATTGTGCGGGAGGCAAATATAACTTGTTATTGCGGTTGAAGTACAAATGTTCCATCAGCTATATTTTCGCCTTGTACATCCTCCATCAATGAGCGAGTTTGTTTAGCTGTAATTATTGCTTTTGTTTTTGCATCTTCGTATATTTTTCCACACGTTCTAACATCATTTACGTCGTACTTTGTGTTGGTAGGACTATTTTTAGTCATTTGTAATGCAATAACCTCTTCGTCAACACCACTGATAAGCATTTTTCCAATTCGTTCAACAGTTGAACCAGCTCTTGAACTTGGGGTAGATACTTTTTCGATGAAATCTGTTGCTTTATCGGTAAGATTGTTGATATTTTTTGACATTGACATGATTAACTCCTGTTAGCATTTGACATAATTAGAATTAAGCAGATTACATCTATTTTTTGCAATGTTTGTACCTGCATTCTGTGTCGATATGAGGGTAGCATAAAATAAATTCAATGGCTTTTAGATACTAAACTTGCATCACGAATCAAAACTTAATTTTTCATCAATTCAATAATGTCTTTTAAATAAGAAACTTCCATCTGTAGTTTTTCAACTTCACATTTCAGTTTTATATTTTCAGAAGATGTTGAATCAATACTGCAATAACTTTGTGTGCCTGAATCAGTTGTAATTAAGTTGAAAATTGTTTTTTCATTTAATTCGATTAAGTCTGACAAGTTGACACCAAATAATTCTGAAAGTTGTCGAAGTCTTGATAATTTAATATCAACCTCGCCTCGTTCAATTCCACCATAACCATTTGCTGACATTTCCAATTTCATTGCAACTTCTTCTTGTGATAAACCTTGAGCTTGGCGCAAATGTTTAATTTTGTCGCAAACCTTCATAAATAACGCTCCTACGGGGAAAATATCAGTTTCATTTGGTGGTTAATTTCGATTTGCTAATCTAACATGACCTACGGTGGGAAAGTTAAAACTTTCTTTCTACATTGCTTCTAGCAAGCGACATTTTAACAAAAATATAATGGGTGAAGAAATGGATTCATATAACAACGTATGTGAAGCGTGTGGTCACAATTGGGAATCAGACCATGATTGTGAAGACAAAGGTGAAAAATGTCCTTCTTGTGGTTCAAGAGAAATTCAAAGTTCTAAAGGCGGTTAAAACCTGAAAAAATTAAGCCCCGACTTGCATCACAGCAAATCGGGGCTTTTTTTATATTGAATTTAAAGCCGCTATTATTTGTTTGCCAATAATTTCTGCCAACCGAACAGGAACAGCATTGCCAATTTGCCGCATTGCTTCACCCCACGAACCTTTAATGACAAAATCATCGGGAAATGTTTGAATCCGTTTTGCTTCAAAAACGGTAAAATATCTAACAGATTCATCTTCATACCTAATCATATTTTCACCACCTGGCACACCATGATTTCCAGCTTTAATTGTTTTTGATGGTAAATCAATATCGCTTCCTGTATGCCCCGCATAAGTTCTCGCACCATCTCTAAAAATATGATCCGAAATATCATGCTCACTTCTTGGGTCTGGAATGCCTGATAATGCGTCACGCACTGTTTGCCATGCGAAATTTTCAGGTTCAAAAAGTCCATAGCGTGATTTTAATCGGTTAATTTTTTCTAGTAACTTAGGTGAATCAAATAGATGATTTGGTTTTGAAATGTCATGACGTTTCCAGTATTCATCGGTGACAAACATTTCCCAAAGTAAGCGTTCTTCGCTGTGTGTTTCTTCTGGAAAATGCCACGACAAATTTAAATCTGAACGAAAACCAACAATTACAACACGTTCTCTTATTTGTGGAACACCATAATTTGCGGCATTTACGAGTTTATAACTTACGTCGTATTTTGTGCCGATGTAAGAACCTTTTGATAATTTGCGTAATTGATTCAGATGTTCTTGCCAACTTTCATTACCATACTTAAACATTGGGTAAGTTAATCTTAAAATAATGTATTCAAAGTATTCGGCAAACGATGAGCGCAAAAGCCCTTTAACATTTTCAAAAATAAATGCTTTGGGTTCGAGTTTTTCAACGGCATTTATCGCATAGCCAAACATATCTCTGGTGTCTTGATTCGCTTGGTGTTTGCCACCAAGTGAAAAGGGTTGGCACGGTGGTCCACCTGCTACAACATCTATATTGTTGAGTGTTTCAAAATTAAAGTCTTTAACATCACCGAAGAACACTTTGTTTTTATCAAAATTTTCATACAAAGACATACACGCATTTTTGTTTGATTCGACAAATGCGACGTGTTCAAAACCTGCATTTTCAAGTCCTTTAGCAAGTCCACCCGCACCTGAAAATAATTCCAATGACCTCATCTTAATTTAACCAACAGAATTAAGATGAGCCGTTATATTTTCTAAAATCGTTTCCTTCAGAGTGTGTTCACCTGTACATTTTTCTGCCCATTCTCGACCAGGATGAATAACATCCCAATTTGATTTAGCTTGCTGAAAACGACCATTTCCTGGCGTGTGATTACCAAATCCGTCTAACGCAACATTCCAAAGTGGACGGTGAATTTTGATTAAAGCCGCTTCAATTGTGCTAATCATGTCAGAACCATCACTTTCAAAAATGACGAATCGACACATAAAATCGTCTAAATTTAGCTCATGACCTGCAACGATATTTCTACTATGTTCTTTTAATCGATTAAATAATTCTTTCGACTGGCTTTCTGGATTATCTGAAATACGAGATTGCCGCCAACCTTTTGGAACTGCTTTACCGACATAAATTGGAAAATTATACGAAAGACGATTTAGTTCCCCATATTTCTTATATATGTCCAATTTTCCCGTGTAATAAAGTGCATATACGCCCGTTCCAAAAAAAGATTCTGGTGGTGGTAATGTGTGAACAGGTGTTCCATTAAAAAATCTAACAGCATCTTTTACCAATTCCACAAAAGCATCGTTTTTGTATATATGTTTATTTCTATCAAATGATTGTGTTTGCATATTTTTCAATTTTAAACGTGTGAATTTTCGTAACACTATATCAAAAACAACCATATCAGACTTAATGCGTTATGGCTGGCGTGCGTGAATTGTGAAATACAGTGATATTCCAGCCGCATTGCAAGGTTTGGGCATCACCTTTATTACAGCGGGTCTGATGTCTTTGGGCTTCATGGCTTTCTCAGGCATTCAACTCTAAGAAGGTAACGTCAAATGCTGGAAATTATTTTAGGGATTATCATCTTCACGGGTTTTGTTATCGCGTTAGTCTTTGTGATTATCGGCGCGAAAAAGAAACTTGTTGCGGAAGGTGATGTTGAAATCGTTATCAACGAAGAAAAGACAATTCATGTCCCGTCAGGTTCTAAATTATTAAACGCGCTCGCAGACAACGGTTTATTCGTGTCATCTGCGTGTGGTGGCGGTGGTACTTGTGGTCAATGTAAAGTGAAAGTTCATTCAGGTGGCGGCGATATTTTGCCAACTGAATTAAGTCACATTACAAAACGTGAAGCCGCTCACGGTGAACGTTTAGCGTGTCAAGTCGCTGTTAAAAGCAACATGGACATCGAAGTCGAAGACAGCGTTTTCGGCGTAAAAAAATGGGAATGCACCGTTAAATCAAACGACAACGTGGCAACTTTCATTAAAGAATTGGTGTTGTCATTGCCAGAAGGCGAAGAAATCAAATACCGCGCGGGTGGTTACATTCAAATCGAATGTCCGCCACATGTTGCAGATTATAAAAACTTCGAGGTTGCAGAACGTTTCCGTGGCGATTGGGACAAATTCAATTTGTGGCAATATGTTTCAAACGTGAAAGAGCCAGCGTTGCGTGCTTATTCGATGGCTTCTTATCCAGAAGAAAAAGAAATTATGTTGAACGTGCGTATTGCAACGCCACCCAAACCAGAATTACCACCAGGCATCATGTCATCGTTCATTTTTAACTTGAAACCAGGTGATAAATGTATCGTGTCAGGGCCTTACGGTGAGTTCTATGCACGCGATACGGATGCTGAAATGGTATTTGTTGGTGGTGGTGCGGGTATGGCTCCAATGCGTTCACACATTTTCGACCAACTCCGTCGGTTGAAATCAA